>CAJKMT010000013.1 GCA_905201055.1 uncultured Sutterella sp.
TCATAGCCGCGGTAGCTTTTATACGGGTGTCGATGGCTGCTGCATTGACTGCCATGCCGCCCCAACCGCAGATACCGATGATGCCGATACGCTCCGGGTCAACGTTTTCCTGCACAGAGAGGAAATCCACCGCTGCGCAGAAGTCCTCGGTGTTGATGTCCGGGGAGGCAACATAGCGAGGTTGACCGCCGCTTTCACCCGTGTAGGACGGGTCAAAAGCGATTGTTAAAAAGCCGCGTTCGGCAAGAGTCTGTGCGTATAAGCCAGAAGCTTGTTCTTTGACTGCGCCAAACGGACCGCTGACTGCAATGGCGGCGTATTTAGCCTGCTGTTTCTTGGGTTTGTACAAATCTGCAGCCAAAGTGATGCCGTAGCGGTTGGTAAAAACAATTTTTTCATGCAAAACTTTTTCACTTTGAGGAAATACTTTGTCCCATTTCGTTTCAAGCGAAAGTTTGCTGTTGACAATGGGGCTGGGTTCGGTTGTCATTTTTCCCTCCATGGCTGTCGCATTAACGGACGTGAAGCTCAGTAGGACCGCGCTGCAAATAGCGGTTAAGGTGTTTTTATTCAACATCGCTAATCCCTTTTTTTTCTAAAAAGGTTAAAGAATTTAAATTCAGTTTATGGGCAAATGTTGAAAATAACAAATACCTTTAATCAACAGATATCTATGCCTTAAAGGCATTGAAAAAGTCTCTTAACTTAAGAGATTGTTTTCCTCATCACGAAGGTAGTCCAAAAATAATTGAACAGGTTTAGTCAGGCGTTTATTTTTGCTCCATGCGACAACCACATCAGCCTCGAGTGTCGGATAGATGGGCAGCCACATTACGCCACTGTCCGGTTGAGGATTGATGACGCTTTTGAGGGCAAGCACATGCCCCAGCCCTGCCTCTGCGAGCAAGTAGGCGTTGTAGAGAAGGTTGAAAGTTCCAATGACATGAATGTCGTCCGATATATTCCGCATCCATGCGGAAAACTCGTCACGTCTAAATGATTGACTTGAGCAAATAATCGGCTTGCCGATGAGGTCTTTGGCTTCGACTTTATCCTTTCCCGCAAAGGGACCGTCAATTCGGGTCAGAATTCCCCAAGTGTCTCGGGATTTTAGTTTGATTGTTGAATACTCAGTGGTATCTGCTGTGCCGATGAAAACACCGAGATCCGCAAGACCGGATTGAAGTTCGTTCTTAACGGTCAACTCCGCGCCGCTGATGATGTCAAAGCGTACTTTGGGAGCGGTTTGACGGAGGCGTTTCAGAGCGCGGGCGAATGTTTTCAGTGCCCCCGTTTCATCGGCGGCAATTCTTATTTCACCGGCTAATTCATCTTCTTCAATAATTTCTCGCTTGGTGCGATCACAGAGATCCACAATATCTTTTGCCCGCGTATAAAAAAGCTGTCCTTTTGTTGTCAAGCGCAGTTTGCGGTTTGAGCGAATGAAAAGTTTGTGACCGAGCTCTTCTTCCAAATCCATGAATTGTCGGGACAATGTAGGTTGAGTGATGTGCAGCAGTTCGGCTGCTTTTGTAATGTTTTCAGTTTCGGCGGCTGCAATGAAGTAGCGAAGTACTCGAATATCCATAAATCGACTCCAGAGGCTTTATTCGATCAAGACCAAGCTGTTAAAGTATTGTAGTAGTCTTTTCATGACGGAAAATATGTCAAAATTTTGATAGAAACACGCCATTATTCGGACATTCATTGCCGCTTAATATGCCATGTCAGATAGAAGAAACTTTTTAAGAACCTCACTTTTGGCGACACTGGTTATGGGGACAGCTCATGCTAAAGAGGAGCAGAGTGCCCCCGCTCGTTCACAGTGGGTCAGCATCATCGATTTGGACCTTTGCGATGGTTGCGTCGGACAAGGGATGCCGGCTTGTGTGTCTGCCTGCAGAAATCACAATAAAGATCGTTTTCCGCAACCGCAAAAACCGTTAAAGCCTTATTGGCCTCAGAAAACATTTGAAGATTTTTCCGATCAAAGAAATCGGATTGATCGGCTGACGCCCTATAACTGGCTTTATGTTGAAAAAGTGACCTTGGATGATGGCAAAGTCATTTTTGCCCCAAGACGCTGCATGCATTGTTTTGATGCTCCTTGTCGCAAGATTTGCCCCTTCGGTGCTATTGATCGATCCGAAGAAGGTGCTTTGCAAATCAATCCAAAAGTGTGCTTTGGCGGCGCCAAATGCCGCGATGTTTGTCCTTGGCAAGTCCCGCAGCGTCAAGCCGGAGTCGGTCTTTATTTAGACGTGGCACCGAAATTTGCCGGCGGTGGTGTGATGTATAAATGTGATTTTTGTGCCGATAGCCTCAAGCAGGGTGAGGTGCCGCCTTGTGCGCTCAATTGTCCTAAAAAAGTGATGACTTTTTTACCGCTTAAAGACGCTATTGCAAAACTTCGTCAGTTGGCGGCGGGACGTCATGTTTACGGTCTCAATGAAAACGGAGGCACTGCAACGTGGTACGTCAGTTCGGTTCCTTTTGAGAAAATCCAAAGCGCGATGCTGAAAACAAAAAAGACCGCAGTCAATGACGGGCGACCGGGATTTCCCAACGTTAATCCTGCGCTTGATGAGTCATCGGATTGGGCTGTTGCGACATTGGCTGCTCCCTTTGCCGCAATCGGTTTAGCTTATTTAATCGCGAGACGAAACAAGAATAAGAACCCGGCGAAAACGGAGGGGCAAGAATGAAAGTTTTTCGACAAAGTCTTCGCAATCGTTTGGTGCATTGGGGAATTGCCCTCTCGTGCTTTGGTCTGATTGTGACCGGCATTTTGCAGATGCCGGTGGCTAAACGTTACGGTATTACGGCGATTTTCCCTTCAACTGCGGACTTTTTTGTAACTTTGCCCTGGCACTACGCTTTTGCGGTGATTTTCACTTTTCTTTGCGTTTTCCATATTGCAGTTCATGCCATGGAGGGCTCATTTGATATCGTGCCTAAAAAAGGGGATTTCACTAAAAGCATTCAAATTATCAAGGCGCTTTTAACCGGTCAGGAAGAGCCGCCCTCGGAAAAATATCTCCCGGAACAGCGTTTGGCCTGGGCAGCCTTTGTGGCGGTTTTTGCTCTCGTCATTGTGACGGGGTTACTTAAAACACTGAAAAATCTTCCCGGCATTGAGTTTGCAGACCCGGCAGTCTTTTGGCTTGCTCAGCTTCACAATTTGGGAATGGTTCTGACAATCATCCTCTTTTTCGGACACATGGCAGCTTTTATTTTCAAGGCCAATCGCTTTTTGATTCCTGCAATGTTTAGCGGCTATGTGGATGCACAATACGCTAAGCACCGGCATAGCCTGTGGAAAGCTGAAAAAGAGTAAGAAAGAGAGCTTAAAAATTGAGCCGTTTTGTTGAGAAAACGGCTCAAATAAAAAAGCTTAAACCAGCGTTTCTCCTAAAGCCTTGATTCTGTCATCCAGTCCGGCTAAAGCCAGAAGCAATAGGATAGATTTCTGTTCACAGGCTTCAACACCCGCAGGATCAAACCATTCGTTGAGCGTGTGAGTACCGTATTCGCGGCCGCCGCGTCCAAGACACACGCCGGGAATGCTTTTGGCCAATGCCATATTGGTATTGGTGCAGCCGCCCGGTTTCAGGCACGGCTCAATTCCCAGCGCTTGGGTCACTGCTTTTGTCGTTTGGATTATTCGGCAATCATCGGCTTGAGTGCCGGCAGGCACGTCCAATTCCTTTTCGAAACTTACCTTAATCAGGTCGGGAGTCCCTTTGCGGTCGTTTTCAAGCTTTGCGCCTAACTCAAACGCTTCAATCATTTTCTTGTTTAAGCGCTCCAGTTCCATTTGACTGTTAGAGCGTGCATTGATTTTGAATGTGCATTTCTGAGCGATGCCATGAATGGCTTGCCCACCCTCGATAAGACTGACGGTCACTGTTGTTTTGGGATCCGACGGGACATCAATGTCTGCGATCAGTGCGGCGGCACGGCTTGCGGCATGAATGGCACTTGGCATTTGGCAGGCCGTCCAGGCGTGACCTCCCGGACCTGTATACGTTACGCACCAGTCCACCATGCCGGTGGCGTTGGCGTAAAAGACATTGTTGCTTGGTCCGTCAATGGAAATTGCCGCCAAGACGTCGGTTTTTCCATCCAGGCTATCCAAGAGAGTTTTCATTCCGAGCATTCCGCCCAGACCTTCTTCGCAGACGGTCGCTGAAATGATAATGTCGTGATAGGGTCTCAGGCCCGTTTTTTTGAGTGCAGATAAAACAGCGAGATTGGCGGCTATGGCGCGAGTATCATCGCAAATGCCCGGGCAGTGAATCAAGCCTTCTTTATCAACCGTAATGCCTTTAACATCGCCGAAAGAAAATACGGTATCCAAGTGTCCTTCAAGAAGCACTGATTTGCCGGTATGACCTACGCCGGGCCAGACTCCCCAAACATTGAAATGCTCATCGATAACGACATTTTTTAGCCCTGCCTGACGTAAAAGTTCGGCATAGCGCTTCGCTTTTTTCTCCTCGTGAAAAGTCGGTGCCTCAATCAGAGCCAATTCTTTTTGAATTTCAATTGTTTCGGGCAGTGTGTCTTTGACAAAACAAAGAGCATCCTGAACGTCATTTTGTTTGAGAAGGTTTTCTATTGTTTCTCGGATGTCACTGTCGTATTTTTGTTCATTCATGACATAAATCCTTTTAGAAAAAACGGCTTCCTCACGAATGAGGAAGCCGTTTAAAGAGTGCAAACTAGGCAAAAATCGTCAGTATGCCCGGGACAAAGATAAAGAGTATCAAGAGCAGGACATAGGTGCCGATATAAGGCAGCACCTCTTTAACCACACTCTCGAAACTCACGTTCGCGATGTTGGCCGCAATAAATAGGTTCAACCCCACCGGTGGTGTGAATTGACCCACGGCCAACGCGATAATCGTAAAGACGCCGAAGTAGACATTGTCAATGTGCAACGCATTGACTACGCCCATCATCGTCGGAACGAAAATCACAAGAGCGGCGACGTTATCGAGGAACGTGCCCATCACCAGCAGCACAAACAACACGATGAACATCACGACAGTGACGTCACTTGTCCAATTCATGATGCCGGCGGCAATTGATTGCGGCAATTGCTCGTACGTAATGATGAAACCGAAGAGATTGGCCGTGCCCATCAGGAACATGATCAAAGCAGAGCTTTCAGCCGTATCGCGGAAAATCTTAATGAGAGACTTCCAGGTGAGGTTCCTATAAACAAAGAACCCGATGATAAGACCGTAAAGACAGGCAACGGCAGCCGATTCAGTCGGCGTGAACACACCGGCGTAAATACCGCCCAAAATGATGAAGGGCATCATCAGGGCCAAAATACTGCCGCGGACAATTTCACCGACCTTTTCTTTCGGCACGGGCGGTTCAGCCTGAAGACCGGAACGCTTGGCAATCACATAGTTGGTAAACACCAACGCGATTGCAATCATAATACCCGGCACAATACCGCACAGGAACATGGCGCCGATAGATGCGCCTGACGAGACGCCGTAAACCACCATCGTGAGGCTTGGCGGAATGATTAAGCCCAGGGCACCGGAGGCGGCAACCACGGCGGCAGAGAATGCGGGGTTGTAGCCGCGTTTACTCATCGATGGAATCATGATGGAACCGATGGCTGCGGTCGTAGCCGGAGCCGAACCGGAAATGGCACCGAAAAATGCTGAGGCACCGGTACTGACATGCGCCAAACCGCCTGGGTATTTACCGACCATCAGTGAGGCAAGACCGACCAGACGGTCGGAGATCTTGGCTTCAGCCATAATGGCGCCCGCTAACATGAAAAGCGGGATGGCCATATAAGTGAAGGTGTTCACACCGTTGAAGATCTTTTGCGGCAAAAGCAGCAGAGGCATGTGACTGCACATAACCAGTGCCAAAACAGAGGCAACACCCAAGGCGACCGCAATCGGGACGCTGACGAGCAGCATTATGAAAAAGGCAACAAACAATACTGTGACCATAATCTGCTCCTTTTATTGTTTCTTCTCGCTGCGATAAGCCTGAATTTCTTCAATTACTTGCTTGATAATGTAAATGATTGACAACGCAGCAGAAAACGGAATGGAGATGACGATATAGCCCACCGGAATGCCGGTTGATGGCGACATTTGCAGCATGGAGCGTTGAGTGAGCGTCCACCCGTAATCAAGCAGCAGATAGAAGAAAACAATCATTGCCGCGTACGAAAAAATTCGCACGCAAAGTCTCAGGCTTAACGGGAACTTTTCGACCAAAAAAGTCACCGCGATATGGGTTTTGTTGTAAACGGCGCAGGTACTGCCCAGCATAACAACGTAAACCATGGCGTAGATGGCCAATTCCTGTCCTTCAGGAAACGGAACACTTAAGCAATAGCGGCAAACAATACCGATTAACACAAGCGCAGTCATGAACATGGTAATCAGTGCCGCACATACGCCAATGAAATAATTGAACTTATCGAGAAATTTCATGACCAGGCTTCCTAACAACAAGCACTACACGGAGGGAGCTCTCCCGGCGCTGACGCACCGGGAGAAGAGTAGGAGATTAATTACCCGGCAACACAAGCTTGAACTTCTTCAATGAGCTTGGCGTTGAGGGTCTTCTTCCATTTTTCGATGACGGGTTCCACCGCTTTGCGGAACGGAGCCTTATCAACGTCGGTGATCTTCATGCCGAAGCCGGCGATTTGCTTCCATTGTTGAACTTCAAGGTCAGCCACCATCTTCGTGTGGATCGGACCCATTTCGCGGCCGGCCTGCAGAATAGCCTTTTGATAATCCTTCGGCATGCGTTCAAGCAGAGCCTTATTCATCAAGATCGGAGAAGACATATGGATGTGACCCGTGCGGCTCACAAACTTCTGAACTTCATAGTACTTCTGAGTGACGATGTGGGCGGGCGGGTTTTCCTGACCGTCAACCGTCTTCAACTGCAGGGCAGAGTAGAGTTCACCGAAAGACACAACCGTCGGATTGGCACCCAAGGCTTTGAACGTATCCACGAACACTTCACCTTCGGGCACACGAATGTTCATACCCTTCATGTCGGCAGGCGACTTGATTTCACGGAGGTTATTGCTGACATGGCGCATGCCGTTTTCCCACCAACCGATCACGATAGCGCCGTGCGGTTCAACCAATTTGGCAAACTTTTCACCGATCGGGCCGTCAAAGACTTTACGGTAGTCGTTGTCGTCATTGAAGATGAAGGGGAGGTTGCCGATACCCATATCGGGGATCCAGTTCGAGAGAATCGTATCTGAGGTTTGGCACAGATCGTGCGTTCCCATCATGACACCTTCGGTGATTTCCAACTGTTTGCCCAATTGGTCAGAGGGGAACACCGCTACAGAAACGCCGCCGCCGGTCAATTCGGAGACGCGTTTGCCGAAAAGTTCTGCGATTGTCTGGTAGTGGTGGTCAGGAGCGCCGGTATGGCCGAATTTAAGATTGAATTCGGCTTTGGCTGCATGGGCCATCCCAGTCATACTGAATGCGGATAAGGCGGAAAGGGCTTTGAGGCAGTCACGACGAGATAACATAATGATCCATCCTATAAAGAAGTTATCGGACGGCGCTAACCGAAGATGATTAACGTCAATGAGATATGTATATCTTTACAGTAGTCTTTTTCGGGGAATCAGACAAGAATTTTTTTCAGAATTTAGAAAAAATTAAGAACTAATGCTTAATCACTTAAAGTTTGGCAGTGAGAGACAAAATGGTCGCCTATGTGACCATAGGCGACCTTGAAAAATTGTTGACTGTTAATCCAAAACGTATTTGGTTTCAGTCCCCGAGCAGGGATTGCCGGTAGTGATCCATAACGAGCGCTCGTTCAGATCCATCATCATGGTGTAGACAGTGCAGAGGCGTTTAGAAGGAGCATCTGCCGGATCTTCGTGACTGCAGATGGAGTCGGGGCGGTTGGCATGGTCACGCAGCACGGTCATTAAGAACTCTTTGTTAAATTTTCCCCTGTGAAGCCTGCAAAGTCTTCTCATTCGGTTTAAGCGAATGAATGTGTCGGTGAGTTCTGCTTTAAAGGTATCCTGAGCTTTAAAAATCGGTGATTGATAATGATTGGTGTGGCAAAGCGGAATTTCTTCGGGCATCAGTACGTCAAAATTATCCGGTGTGTATTCCACACTCATTAAGAAACCTTCGGCAGAGCCGATATTGAAGGTGCCGGAACCGGCGCGTTTTGCACGAGCGATACGATCCAAACTGTTAGTGATAGAGGTTTCGTTCAGAATGGCTCTGTACATGAAGTGAAGCGGAACACCGATTTGTCCTTTGCCTACACTCATGCAGTTAAGACAAACACCGATTCCGAAGCTGTTAAGACCTTTACCTCCGATCATGCCGGCTTCGGCAACCATCAAGATGTTCGGTTTGTTATTTTGTTGAATTTTAACGAGAAGGGTGTGGTCGCCTGATGGCCGCAGCCAGTCCCAGTTTTGACCCAGGTATGTGTGACCGTCCGCACTTTGTTCGGGCAATAAGCCGATGCAGCTGCAGCCGTCGGGCTGCGCAAAAAGTACCTCGCTGCGGCAATTTAATGTCAGGATATCTTCAAAATCCAAATCACTGCCTTGAGCAATACCTTTCATTTCCTCGAGCGCCTCGGAATCGTAATCCGTGATGACGGGCAAAAAAGAACTGCTGATTTTTTTTGCCTTGTCCCAAGAAATACCGGCCATACCTTCAAATAGGTGCGAATAAAAAGCGATGGCTTTCAGAATTTTTTCGCGGGCGGCTTTGCCGTACGTTAAGCCGCGTTCAAAGGCAGTTCCGGACAGAGAAAGAACATATAGCGGAGACATTTAAACCTCCTCGAGAAATTGGTTATTTCCATTTTGAGAGCCGATGGCACTCTCGTCAATAGTTTTTTTCCAATGTCAAAAAGGCCCGGAGAATTAATGATTCCGGGCCCGAGAACTAATGGTTAGAAGAAACCGCGTTTACTTTCAGAAATTGAAATGTAAATATTTTTCGTTTGACTGTAGTGAGCGAGCATCATCTTGTGAGTTTCACGTCCGATACCGGATTTCTTATAGCCGCCAAACGGTGTGTGGGCAGGCAATTCGTTGTAGGTGTTCACCCACATGCGGCCCGTTCGCACAGACTTGGCTACGCGCAGCGCACGGTTGATGTCTCGAGTCCAGACCGCGCCGCCTAAGCCGTATTCACTGTCATTGGCCATAGCAATGACTTCTTCTTCGGTCTTAAATTTAATGACGACCGCAACCGGTCCGAAAATTTCTTCCTGAGCGACTCGCATATCGTTGGTGACATCGACAAGAAGCGTCGGCTGCATAAAGGCACCGTCTTCAAGTCCCGCAACCTTGGCGGCTTCACCGCCAACGAGCACGCGCGCTCCTTCAGACTTGCCGATTTCGACGTAGCTCAGGATCTTCTTGAGTTGCTTTTGATTGATTTGTGAACCCACCTGAGTTTGCATCGACATGGGATCGCCAACTTTGACTTCCTTAAAGGCTTGGGCCAGTTTTTCTACAAAGGTATCGTAAATACCTTCCTGAACGAAAATGCGAGAGCCCGCACAGCAAACTTGACCCTGGTTAAAGAGGATGCCGATCTGAGCACCTTCAATAGCCTTATCCATCTGGCAGTCATCAAAGTAGATATTGGCAGACTTGCCGCCTAATTCAAGCGTGGCGGGAATGAGGCGCTGAGCGGCTGCTTTAGCCACGCTGTAGCCCACTTCGGTTGAACCGGTAAAGGCCAACTTGGCAAATCCCGGATGGTCAAGCATAGCCTGCCCGCTCTGAGCGCCGCGCCCGGTAATGATGTTGACGACACCCGGCGGAAGAATTTCGTTCAGTAACTTGCCAAGGTAAAGAATGGACAGCGGCGTGGTGGACGAGGGCTTAATGACAAGCGTGTTGCCTGCAGCCAGAGCCGGTGCAATTTTCCATGCGGCCATCAACAGCGGGAAATTCCACGGGATAATTTGACCGACGACACCGATCGGTTCATGCAGTACCACGGAGAGTGTGTTGTCATCGATCATGACCGCGGAGCCTTCTTCGGCACGGATGCAGCCAGCGAAGTAGCGGAAATGATCTGAAGAAAGGGGCACGTCTACAAGGGTGGTTTCACGCAAAGGTTTGCCGTTGTCGCGGGTTTCAATCTCAGCCAATTCTGCGGCATGCGCATCGATTGCATCCGCAGCCTTCAGAAGAAGCTCTGCTCTTTGCTGCGGACTGGTTTTGGACCAGCTTTCAAACGCTTTTTGAGCCGCCGCTACTGCTTTATCAACGTCAGAAGCACTGGCATCTGCGCAGACGGAGAGCAGTTCGTTGGTTGCAGGATTGTGTGTTTCAAAAGTGGCACCGTTTTCAGCATCGACCCACTGACCGCCAATCAATAAACCATACTTTTTCTCAAAAACAAAACTCATATCGGCCTCCTGAAAGATCGTTGTGCTTTGTTTTAAATATAAGGTTGAAATAAGCGAGGGAAAATTGTCCAAAAGGATATCTTTTTGTTTTTGAAAGAAAAAACTATAGATGCCATAGTTTGGCAACTGTCAAAAAGGACAGTTGCCAAATGCGGAATTAAAGCAATTTATTGGTTTTGAGCCATTGACGGATTTCGTCTAACGAATAAGACGAACCGTAAGCCGTGATGCCTTCTCTGACGTCGGCTTTCGGGAATTTTTCTCGAATGTCATCCTCGCAGCTTGACATGCCACCGCCGCCGTGGGTGACAAACGGCATGATGACTTTGCCGCTCAGGTCATGCCGATCCATAAAAGTGAAAACAGGCATACTGACATGACTCCACCAGTTTGGAGTGCCTAACAGGATTGTGGAGTATTGGGATAAATCGGGAACGTCATCACGAATGGCCGGACGATCGCCTCGCTGAAGCTGCTCTTTGGCTAAATTAACAGTTGCACGGTAAGCAGTCGGGTAGGGTTCTACCGTTTTGATTTCGTAGATATCTGCCTTCAGTTCCTTAGCGATAGCTTGGGCCATTGCACGAGTGTTGCCGGACCATGAATAAAAGACAACTAAAGATTTGGAGGCGGTTTGGGCAAGTGCCAAAGGTGTTAAAGAAACCGCTGCCGTCGCGAGCATCGTTTTTAAAAAAGCCTTGCGGGTCAACATGTTATTTCTCCTTCAATGGAAGATGGTTTAACTTTATCGTTGACCTATTTGGAATGATTAAACAAAATTATTCGATTTTTGCCTGATCTTATTTTCGACGAATTAAATCGAAACAGAATGTGTCCAAAAAAAGCCTGCCGTTTTTTCTCGGGCAGGCTTTCAAAGTTATTTAGCCGTGGAGTTATTTATTTTGGCACTGGCAGTTATGCACGTGGTCTCCGCAGTGTCCGCCGCAGTCATCGTGCTCACCGCAGTGGCAGTGACCCTGATGTTGGTGAGAATGGTGCTGTTTGCTGCAGGCGGCTTGTGTGTTGCTTTCAAGACCGCCGGCTAAGTATGCGCTTACCGCTTCATCAGCCTCTCCGCTGATACCGACAACCAGTTCGATGCCGGCCTGACTGACGCCCTGGATGGCTCCTTCGCCGATACCGCCGCAGATCAAACAATTCACACCGTTTTCCAACAATACTGAAAGCATCGCACCGTGACCGCGTCCGGCGGTTTCAACTATCTCGGTATTGATGACCCGATTATTTTCCACTGTGTAAATCTTAAAGGCGGCAGCCATGCCGAAGTGCTGATAAATAATTTCGTGTTTGACAGGAATGGCGATTTTCATAATTTGTTCTCCTTTGTATGCTGTTTTCTCAAATTGACAACCTTTGCGTCGGCAGTTTCCCCGGCATTGTCCCTCGTCGGACGATTGGCAGATGCGGTAATGACCGCCGGCAATTACAAGGGGTCTACCGTTGACGATGGCGTCGGCAATTTTGAACCTCGCCTTTTCGTAAATCTCTGTGACCGTAGTACGGGAGATCTGCATTTGCTGCGCGCACTGTTCGTGCGTCATTTTGTAGAAATCAACTAATCGGATTGTTTCGTATTCATCCACAAAAAGGGTGACGGGATCAGCCTTCCGATCACATCCCGGACGGAATGTTTTAAAGGCGGGTTCCGAGCACACGCGACGGCATCGACTGGGTTTCGGCATAAGTTGTCAACTCCTTTAATCCGACATTTGTCGGATATAGAATAAGCTTTTTATAGAAAAAAAGCAAAATTTTTCATTGTTTTTAATTCAATAGAAATAGGCAATAATCCGATTGACTTTGTTCTGAAAAAAGGAACCTTTGGTGATTAAACTTGTCAATCAAAGGAGTTGAAGAAATGATCAGACCTCATATTATTTGCCACATGATGATCTCCATTGACGGTCGTATTGACTGTGAGATGACTGCAAAATTTCCGGAGTCAAGGAATACTACGATTCGTTAAAAGCATTAAACGTTCAGGCGACGGTAAGCGGCCGCGTGACAGCTCAGCTGGAATTGGCTCAGGACGGAGAGTTTGTCTCGAAAAAAGAAGAGATTTTCGGTCGGGAAGGTTTTTCGAAAAAGTGTGACTCGGATAACTATTGCGTGGTGGTGGATACGAAGGGTTCTTTGCTTTGGACTCATCCGAAAGAACTCAATCAACCTCTCATTGTGATTACGACGATGTCAGTCAAAAAGGATTATCTTGACTATCTGGATTCTGAACGCATCTCCTGGATCGCAGTGGGCGAAAAACAGATCGATTTAGTGCATGCCTGCGAAATTTTGGCTCGTGAGTTCGGTATCGAACGCATGGCTATTGTTGGCGGCGGACATATCAACGCAGGTTTTCTCAGAGAAGGACTTTTGGATGAAGTGAGTCTTGTTGTGGGCCCCGCCATTGACGGTCGAGCCGGAATGACTGCGCTTTTTGACGGTTTGGACGCCCAAAAAGAACCGACACCGTTAAAGCTAGAAACTGTCAATCGTTACAACGACGTGTTGCATTTGTTGTACAAACTGGCCTAGTGTTGTCTCTGTTTTGGACCGTGCTTTAAGAAATTTCTTTAAATTTCTGAGCACGGTCTTCTCTTTTCTTTAGTCTAAATTGCTTATCCAGGGAAGAAAAAAAACAAAAAATATGACCGGAAAAGCTTGATTCAAATTTGATATTTGATTAAGATCAATAAAAATTAAACTCTTAACAGATCATTTAAGTAACCCTTCAAACTGGCATCCCTGGCACCATCAGTGATCCGCTCGTTGAACGAATCAAAAGGAGCTCCTTTATGAAGCACCATGAATCCAGTATTGAAATCGGCGCAATCAGCAATAAGTCCAAGCTGATTCCTCTAATTCTCGGTCCGCTCGCCGCGCTGTTCATCTATTTCATCCTGCCTGAACAGTTCACAACGTCAGCAGGAGCAATGGAAAACTTCTCGCATGCCGGGCGTGCCTGTGCTGCCATTGTGATTTGGATGGCTATCTGGTGGTTTACCGAAGCCGTGCCGATTGCGGTCACCTCACTTTTGCCGATCGTGCTTTTCCCACTTTTCGGCGTAATGAATTCTTCGGACACGTTAAAGGAATATGCCAATGGGACGATATTCCTTTTCTTGGGTGGTTTTTTGATTGCCGCCGGTATTGCCCGCTGGCATTTGGATCGTCGAATCGCATTGATGACGATTCGCATTGTCGGCACTAAGCCGCAGCAGATCATTTTGGGTCTTCTGTTGTCCACGTCTTTTATTTCTGCCTGGGTGAGCAACACGGCAACGGCAGCCATGATGGTGCCGATTGCGTTGGCGGTTATGAAAGTCGTGCGTTCAACCCGAGGTGAGGCAGCAATTGATCGTGCAGAGCACAATTTCGGCATTTGCGTATTGCTTGCGGTTGCCTATGGCGCGAGTCTCGGCGGTGTGCTGACTTTGATCGGTACGCCTCCCAATGGGATATTTGCCCGCTTTGTGGAGCAAACCTATGCGGTGCCGGTGAGTTTTCTTGATTGGATGCTCATTGCTTTTCCGATCGTCATTGTCATGATTGCGGTCACTCATTTATTGATGACAAAAGTTCTTTTTCGTGATCTCATTGATGAGTTGCCGGGCGGCAAAGATTGGGTCGCTCATGAATATTCCAGGCTTGGCCCCATGTCGCGAGGGGAAAAGATCGTTTTGACGGTTTTTATTTCCGCCGCTCTATTATGGTGTTTCGGCCCGTTGATTCGCGGCATTGAAATTGCCGGCATGCAGCCTTTCAAGCCCTTGTCGGATACGGTTATTGCCATGGGAGCGGGCATCATCCTTTTCATTATTCCGGTTGATTACAAACGCGGAGTGCACGCTTTAGACTGGTCAAGCGCAAGCGACACAGTAGCCTGGGATGTTTTGCTTTTATTCGGCGGCGGTTTGTCGATGGCAGCGGCTATTCAGAAAACGGGACTTGCAGATATTATCGGCGCTCAAGCGACATTTCTGTCAGCGCTTCCTGAAGTGGCAGCAATCAGCGGTTTAACCACATTGACGGTATTTGCCTCGGAATTTACTTCCAATACGGCGCTTGCGGCAACGATGATGCCTTTGGTTTCGGCTGTGGCAGATTCCATCGGTATGCACCCCGAGGCGCTTTTGGTGGCAACCACCTTCGGTGCATCTTTGGCATTTATGATGCCTGTCGGTACGCCGCCCAATGCGATTATTTTCGGTACCGGCCGCATTCGGATCGGAGAAATGATTCGAGCGGGGTTCTGGCTGAACGTATGCGGGATTGTCGTAGTGACGGTGATTTGTTCGTTATTTACCGTTGGCATTATTCCGTAGAGGATCTTGCCCGAAGACAGAAAATAACTTCAATATTATGGATACTATCTATTGATAGCGACTTAGAAGGGGAGCACAATAATTAGATGTGCTCTCTTTTTTATAGGGATATTTCTGTTATGACTGATAACAAAAAAAATACGACAAATACCAAACGCGGCCCCTATCGCAGTCAGTTGGTTTCTCGAGGAGATGTTTCTCATGCCCGAGTGACGGAGGAAGTGCAGGACATCGTGACCGATGACACGACACAAGCTGCCGATCAAAAAGAGCTGGAGGCCTTAACGACTATTCTTAAAGGCGAAGCTCCTGCCGATCGAATTCGCTTGTTGCGTCTGTTGCTCCGCCAGGAGCGTCTAAATTTCGCAACCTCCAGCTCCCGCGATGATAATCCGGACGATATTTTGGTTAGAGACTGGCGCACCGGAATTTATCCATACAAAAATCGCCTCAACCGTAAAACATATGAAAAAGAAAAATTCGCGCTTCAGGTTGAGTTGCTGAAGTTGCAGGCTTGGATTAAAGAAACCGGTCAACGAGTTGTCATTCTTTTTGAGGGGCGAGACGCCGCAGGTAAAGGCGGTACGATCAAGCGTTTTATGGAGCACATGAATCCTCGCGGGGCCAGAATTGTGGCTTTGGAAAAACCCAATGAGAAAGAATTGGGGCAGTGGTATTTCCAGCGCTACGTGGAGCACTTGCCAACTCGCGGCGAAATGGTGCTTTTTGATCGTTCCTGGTACAACCGCGCGGGAGTCGAACGTGTGATGGGTTTTTGCACACCCCAGCAATACGATCGCTTCATGCAAGAATGCCCAGAATTTGAACGTAACTTAGTGAGAAACGGAATCTACGTCATTAAATTTTGGTTCTCCGTGAGCCGTGAAGAACAAAAGCGTCGGTTTAAAGAACGCAAGATTCATCCGCTTAAGCGCTGGAAACTTTCACCGATCGATGTTGCTTCGCTGTCAAAGTGGGACGAGTACACGCAGGCAAAGGAAATGATGTTCCTGAATACCGATACGGTGGAATGCCCCTGGATTGTGGTTAAAAGTGATGACAAAAAGCGCGCCCGTCTTAACGCCATGAGATACGTGCTTCATCTTTTGCCCTATACCAACAAAAATGAAAACGCTATCGGTCCGGTTGATCCCTTGATCGTCGGCCGAGCAAACATTGTCTTTGAACAGGGAGAGGAACCAAGCATGGTTCCGCTCGCGAAAAAATAATCAGAGGTTTAGGGGAATGTGAAATTGTCCAACAACTCACTTTTCCCTTTTAACGATTTTGTTTTGGCAGATATTGACTAATTATCTGCCCATGTTTATAGTTCGATATCGAACAAAATGAAGAACAATTTTTTACCTATATACGCTAATGCAGCCAAGCTGCGTGCCTCTGGCAATGCTTATATCGTTGAGTCGCTTGAGAAGGCAGGACTCAAAGGCATTGTGCCAAGCCATGGTGACGTCCTAAGGCACCTTTTCAATAAAGGACCTTGCAACATGGGAGAATTGGCGCGCAGTGTTAAGCGCACAAAGTCCACGATGACTGTTTTGATCGATAAGTTGGAAAAAGAGGGATATGTGCAAAAAAGCCCGGATCCTGTCGATAGTCGTGGTGTTTTGGTTGAATTGACTGAAAAAGGCGCTGCATTAGAGCCGGTTTTTGAACAAATTTCTCAGGGTTTGTTTGAAAAGCTTACGAGTAAGCTGACAAATCAAGAGTTGGACACTTTGAACCGATTGCTTCAGAAATGCGTTGAATAGTGCGGTTGAAAGTCTTCCACCATTTGTTTTTATTTTAAATGTTCGATATCGAACTAACAAGGAGATAGTTATGAAAAATTTCAAGTTATTCCACAATGATATGAGTGCGCCGAGAACAGAACTGCACGAGGCTTTGTCATTAACGGGCGCGGAAGTGTCCGTAAATAACCTGCCGACTGGTGTCAGTATTCCCTTTGTTCATGCGCATACTCATAACGAAGAGCTGTACATTATTTTGAAAGGTAAAGGCGAATTTTTTGTCGATGGTGAAGAATTCGCTGTTGTCGAAGGCGATTGCGTTCGTGTCGATCCTTTGGGCCAGCGTTGTCTGAAGGCTGCTGATAATTCTGCACTTTCTTATCTTTGCATTCAAACGCGAAAAAACAGTTTGCAAGAGTTTACGATGACCGATGCGCGCGTAAGCGATGATTTTGCCAAACCTTCCTGGTTGAAGTAGTCAAAATAAACTAAAAACACTTGAAGAAAGGGAGCCATTGGCTCCCTTTTTCTGATTGAAAATCAATAGAAAATCAGAGAAAATCTGACTCTGCTGAGAAATGATTTTCTTTTTTTTGAAAGGATTTTCGTTGTGACGCAAAGTAAGACAATCCGTGAGTATATAGCCTCAATTCCACCGGAAAATACGGCGACTCGGTCGGCTTTCGGATTGGCCGGTTTCCTTATGGCGGTCTGGGCCTCGATGGTTCCTTTTGTCAAAATCAGTTTAGATCTTGATGAGGCTCACTTAGGCGGGCTGCTGTTGTGTGTGGGATTGGGTGCACTTGTTGTGATGCCCTTTTGCGGTGGGCTTGTGGCAAAGCGCGGCGCCAAATTCCTCCTTAGAAGAGCCCTTTTCCTCATTCCTTTCATCCTTTTTATCATCAACTTTTCAACGAATGTTTTTTTAACAGCTATCCTGCTTTTTTTCTTTGGAATGGTCTTTGGTTCTATCGATGTCGCCATGAATGTGCACGCTGTGGAGGTCGACAGGCGAAGTGAAAAAAGACTGATTGCGGGTTTCCATGCACTCTACTCATTGGGTAGTGTGCTTGGCGCTCTTGGCATGGCGGCTCTGCTTAATGCCGGTATTCAACTTGTTTACGCGGTAGGCGGACTGCTTCTTCTCTGTTTGCTACTGTGGCTGATGACTTCTTCTTCATTGCTGCCGGACGCCGGAAAAGCTGGAGATTGCAGTAAATCATTCGTAATACCCAAAGGATTCGTTCTTTGTTTGGGGCTTATCTGCCTGTTGTTGTTCATGATTGAAGGCGCGGTGCTTGATTGGGGTGGCGTTTTCTTGGTGGAAGAGAAGAACACAGCGATTGAAAACGCGGGACTCGCTTTTGCTGCATTTTCTACAGCCATGACTTTAATGCGACTTCTTGGGGATAAGCTCATTGTTTATGCGGGGCCCAGAAAGTGTGTGCGTTACGGAAGCTTTCTAGGGGCGCTGATGTTGATCGGTTGCGTGGTTTTCCCTCAGTATTGGATTGTTATCGGAATGTTCTTCATCTTGGGAATCGGACTCGCCAATGTCGTGCCGATAGCCTTTGCGAGTACAGCGGATCAAAAGGAAATGCCGATGAGTTTGGCGTTGGCGGCAGTTACCACCCTAGGCTACACCGGTCAGTTGGCAGGTCCTGCCTTGATCGGTTTTGTCGCTAAGATGACGAGCCTTTCGGCTGCATTTTCAATACTTGCACTGTTTTTGGTAATCGTGGGTTTTTCCAGTAATATTTTCCGAGAACGTTAATTTTTTCTAAAAAGATGAAAACAAAATCTAAACTGATGGCTGCGTTGGTTGTGGGATTGACTGCTTTGACACTAACCGGATGCGGTGAGGAAGATGTGGGGGACGTGTCTTTGGGAATTTTCACACTCAAAGACATCAAAATTAATCGATTTGTAGATCCCGTTGTGACAGGAGTGACTTGTCACGTCTCCAGTATTGAGGCAAATTTGGCTCTCAGTGATCCTTCCAACAACTCTATTGAATGTCATCGCACAGGGCCGATTACCCGGCAAATGATTGAAGCCATTGATAAGAGCAAAGATGGAGAGGTGATTTTCACTCGCTCTAAAAGTGTGCTTTTGAAAAATATGAAGATTCGCCGGATTTATGATGAGCAAGCACAAACGCTCTTATATGTGGCTTATTCCACAAAGGAGACAAGCGGAAGCTTCCACCATTCATTATCGGCCATCCCGCTTTACGGCACGGAAGGCTATATTAAGCCATTGCCTAAAGTCGAGTAATCCCACAGAGGTTGAAAAAATCCCAAAGAATTTCTCAATTTTTGGGAAAATAACAAGAAAAAATATAGGAATTCTCCACTTTCAAAGCAAAATTTCCTGTTTAAAGTTATCCACAGAAATTGTGAATAACTTTAACATTTTTGTAAGAAAACTTAAGTGGAACAGTAAGTTGAGTGATTGCTTAAAAAAGTGGCAACAGTGGGAAAATCAACGAACTTGACCGCGGTAGCGACCGGTACTGTCATAAAATCGGCCGTTATCATCCTCCCGTCCCAAATAACGACCTGAACTGTCGTAGTGGCGACCATTTGAGTCTACGCGTCCTTGATAACGCCCGGAGTTATCATAGACACGGCCGCTTTTGTCTGTGCGCCCAAGGTATCTCCCGGAGCTGTCATAACGTCTGCCATTGTGGTCAATTCGGCCACTATAACGTCCTGTGCTGTCATAGATGCGGCCATTGTCGATGCGGCCCTCATAGCGTCCCGCATCGTCGTAATAACGTCCGTCATGGTGAGTAAAGCCATGACCGTGTGCCCAAGCAGATGAAAATAAAATGGTGGCAAAGAAAACGGCGAAAAGACTGATCAGCTTTTTCATAATCTAATATTTAATATCACGAATTGTTATTGGTTAAGCCTACACCTTATTGACGTCCTCCCCGTCATTAATGGCGGGGATTCCTACAAAAGCCGCTTGTGCAGCGATTGAAGGTTGGTTCCTGTTGATGGCTCAGAAGCTCCGTGCAAAGGACACAGTTGCTTCCGAACTCACTACACAGGCGATGCGCATTTTACGTGCGCGCTCGGGCCTGTCCGGCCCTTCCTCAACACGTTTTTTGCGCCGACGATGTCGGCATTTTCATTGTGGCCGCAGGCTACGCAATGGAAAACCGCCTGTTTGGGTCTGTTGCCTTTATCGCAACAGCCGCAAATCGGGCACGTACTGCTGGTGTATGCAGGCGGTACTTTTTCTAGCATGCCGCCAGCCTTCGTCAGTTGCCAATCCACTGCCTGACTGAGACCGTAGAAGCCTGTTCGAAGAATGGCCCGATTGAGTCCCGACTTCTGCCTGACGTTTTTGCCGGGATTCTCTACCGTTCCCTTCGCGCTCTTCGTCATGTTCTTCGTTTTCAGATCTTCCGCATATACGCAGCCGTACTCCTGCGCGAGCGCACGTGCGGTTTTCTGATAGAAGTCCTGACGAATGCAACGCATTCTCCGGAAAAGCTTCTGGATTCTTTTCTTGAGTCGCTGACGCTTCCGACTCGGCTTGGTTTTGTCGAACGGTTCCGCGAGCCCCTTCTTCGCGAGCTTCTTTCGAGACGACAGATTGAGCGACAGCTTTCGTTGCAGCACTGCAATTCGCTTCTCGATGTCTTTGAGCCTTTCCGTATCGAGGTCGTAGAACTTGCCGCTGCTTGTCGCCACGGCATGAACCACGCCGATGTCTATCCCGACATCAAGTGCTTTCATTTCGGGACGGACAACGTCGAACTCGGCCGTGAAAACTACGAACCATCGGCCGCAATCCTTGTTGATGTGGATCTGCTTCACCGTACCCGGCGTTAAGGAGCCGTCGGCGGATTTGAACGCAATAGGGCGGCTTTTGCGGTAGCGGATCCAACCGATTTTCGGAAGCTTGACGCGCCCGTTGGCGTCGTCAATGTCACCGGGTTTGAACTGCGGTATGCGGAAGCCATCTCCGATGTCTTTGACCTTGAATCTCGGCCACTCTTTGCGAGCGGGATCGCTCTTCGGTCGGAAGCTGTTTCTAATGGCCTGGTCGAGGTCGCGAAGCGCCTGCTGAAGCGGCTGAGACATCGCCTCCTTGAGAAAGGACGTTTCGTCGTTCTTCTTCCACCGCACCAACTCGGAAGCCATCTCGCAATAGTTGAGGAGCTTTAGGCCCTGATCCTTCCGTTCGTTTTGCAGCGCGAGAGCTTTGTTGAACACAAAGCGACGGCATCCGGCGTTCCGACTTAAAGCGGAACGCTGAACATCGTTGGCGAGGAGTTCAAACTTGAAGCTGCAGAAAATTTTCATGGTCTGGAAATCATCGCACATTTTCTTTGTTTGAGCTCGATTTGTGAAACCCTAATCGCGCCGTGCGCGATGGGCCTTATATCCTCCCCGTGAACGGAGAGGTTTTACGGCCCTTTTGATAAGAAGGCCGAAAAGCGTCAATGAACTTTTCGGCCTGTTGTGTAAAAAATTTTGGCTAGATCTCTGCTACTTTTGCAAAGGCGATCTTGGCCGCTTGAATCGTTTGCTCAATAACCTCATCAGTATGAGCAATTGAAACAAAGCCGGCTTCAAAAACAGAAGGCGCGAAATAAACCCCCTGGTCAAGCATTGAGTGGAAAAATACGCTAAAACGTTTCGTGTCGGACTTCATGACATCGGCAAAGCCCTCCGGGCATTTATCCAAGAAATACAAACCAAACATGCCTCCAACGCTTTGAGCGCAAAAGTCAACACCGACTTCTTTTGCCGCTTGGCTTAGCCCAGTGACTAGTTTTTTCGTTTGTTCGGAGAGTTTGTCATAAAAACCAGGGACTTGGATAAGCTTCAAAGTGGTTAATCCGCAAGCGACGGCGACAGGGTTTCCGGAGAGGGTGCCGGCTTGATAAACCGGGCCACAGGGTGCGATTTTTTCCATGACATCGCGCCTGCCGCCGAAAGCGGCGACCGGCATTCCACCACCGATCACTTTGCCGAACATTGTGATATCGGGAGTGACACCGTAAAGGCTTTGAGCGCCTTGAAGTGCCACGCGGAAACCGGTCATTACTTCATCAACAATTAAAAGAGCGCCGTAGCGGGTGCAGAGTTCTCGCATTGTTTGAATGAATTCAGGTTTACCGGGCACCATGTTCATGTTGCCAGCAACCGCTTCCACGATCACACAGGCAATGTCGTTGCCGTAGTGCTCAAAGGCATCTTTAAGTTGCGCACAGTTGTTGTATTCCAACACCAAAGTGTGTTCCGTGACACCAGCGGGAACGCCAGCCGAGCTCGGATTCCCGAAGGTGAGCATTCCGGAGCCGGCCTTTACCAAGAGGCTGTCGCTGTGGCCGTGGTAGCAACCTTCAAACTTAATAATCTTGTTGCGGCCTGTGTATCCGCGCGCCAAACGGATGGCGCTCATGCCGGCTTCGGTGCCGGAACTAACCAGGCGAACCTCTTCAATCGAAGGAATGATCTTTTTAATTTCTTCGGCAATTAAGATCTCTTGTTTGGTTGCGCAACCGAAGGTCAGCCCCATGTCAACGGCTTCATGAACGGCGCGGATGACCTCCGGATTGTTGTGGCCTAAAATCATGGGGCCCCAAGAACCGATGTAATCAATGTAACGCTTACCATCCTCGTCCCACATGTAAGGGCCTTGGGCTTTTTTCATAAATCGAGGGGCTCCGCCCACAGAGCCGAAAGCTCGAACCGGTGAATTGACGCCGCCCGGAATGCTTTGGCGAGCGCGTTCAAACAAAGAATCATTAATGTCCATTTTTTTGTTCCTTAAAAAGCGTAGCCGATACCCAAATTAAAACTTGTATTGGCGGGTTTAAAGCGTCCTTCAAGATGACCGTTTTCCCCGTATCGCACATCACGGAAGAAGGGGAAGTTTACAGTCATATCCCCCATTACGCGCCATTGATCGGAAAGCGCCCAACTAAAACCGGTTTGTACAACGGGGTTGATACTGTGTTCTTTATAGTCGGCCTCTCCCCGAGATTTTAATTCGGAATAAGAGGCTCCGCCTCCAACATGCAATCTTAGGTTGTCAAGCACTTCAAAGTGATACTGAATTATGAGATTAGTGTTGGTGAGCCGATACTCGTTAACGTTGCGACCGTCTGACTTTAAGTCATGATCGCTTTGTTGATAGCTGAGATCCAGCGCCCAGTGCCGATCTAAGAAATGTCGGATGCCGAATTTAAAACCGGAATCAGAGCTTAGTGTAAAGCTGCCTGGGAAATCGCCGTCACCGCTGGAGAGGTCGGTCTTCACCCAAGAACCTTGCGCGTAGATCTCTGTTGTATTGGACCAGGCAGAAGCTGCACTTTCTGGCCAGGGTGCGAATCGTGTTGTTTGGTCATCAAATTCAAATTTAGAGAAGAAGAAAAAGACGTTGGAAAACGGTATGTAAGTTGCATAAATATTAAAAAAATCAGTCCCTGCGCTCACTAAAGGTAAGGGGACAGGGATGGGCAGCCAGTTGTAATCTTGTCGAAAAGTAAATCCGGCGGTATAGCCTGCGCCTAAGTGAAAGCCCGAATTTGCAATGGGGAAGCGTGCAAGCCATGCATAACCGACAATGGGCTCTATTTCATAGTGTGAATCACGGAAAAACATCAGATACATCAGACGCTCGTTGCCACGCTCATCAATAATACCCCGTGAAATACCTGCGCCAAACGGGTAGGCATTTTCCTCATCCCGGTTGTCATAGTCCCAGCGGGGATGGTTTGTGTAAGCGGGTAACAAAAGTCCCGTACGGCCATTTTCAATAATATCGTGCATGCCATTGAGCTGGTTGCCGATAAAGCCCGCATCGGGATAGGGGGAAGCAGCGCCCGGCAGCGTTTCGACGAAACTCTCAAGAAGAGTGGCATGCGAAGAAAGCGCAGTTAACGCGAGGGCGGTTGACAGAATAATATTTTTCTTAGAAAACACCGAGAATCCTAATATCAGTTGATTTTTAAAAATTGCTCAATTATTCCATCTTTCTAACATGTTCTCTACAACAATGGTGTTTCGAAAAGAGCAATTTTGTTTCGAGGATGATCTAAAAAAAGTGTTTGTTACGTTGAAACAAATTTTTTGACATGATTTTGAGTGTACCGGGCCGCCCCCGTCGACGTTAAAGCAGAAAAACATAGTAATCATTTTCAACTTCGCCTAAAATGCCCCCTTGGTAAAGTTCGCCACGATGATCGCGGGAACCTTGGGTTCACGAGGAAAGTCCGGACTCCACAGAGCACCGTAGCAGCTAACGGCTGCCTGCCGCAAGGTACGGATTAGAGCAACAGAGACGAGCCGGCGTAAGGGCCGGGTGAAACGGGCAATCTCTACGGGGAGCAACATCAAATAGGCAACCGCTGATCCTGCTCGGGGAGGTTGCGGGTAGATGGCTTGAGGCAAGGCGTGAGTCTTGTCCTAGATGAATGATTGTCGGCCGAATTTCATATTCGGAACATAATCCGGCTTATCGGCGAACTTTGCCTTCTCGTTTTCTCTTCCTGATTAGCTTTAGCCTTTAATCAAAAAAGCCTCAATACGTATGCCAACTCTTTTGGCAGAGAGTAGGATTGTCAGTTCAAAAGATAATCATTTTTGATTTTTTCTTTTTAGATCTACGATCTCTCGTTAGGTCGCTCGCGGGTGAAGGTATCGGTCAATGCTTTCATCCGCGTTTCTTTAAAAAAATCCCCGACAGGTACGAAGACCTTCGGGGAAAGGGGCGGCGAGGTGCCCATCGCCGCCATTTCAGAGAAAGAAAGTTGTTTTGTTAGGCAACCGGAATGATCGGAATGATCTTCGGGCCCTTGCCCTTTTCTTTCTTGGCCATTGACTTCATCCAGCAATACATGCCGTAGAGAATGCCAAGCGCGACAACGATGCAGATGGTCGAATAAATCGGAGCGGCAGCAAAATTGGCGACACGATAGAAAATCGTGGCGGCAGAGTAGCCGAGAGCGAGTGTCCAGGCACAGGCAAAGATCGTCCACTTGGTGCCTACTTCACGATAAATAGCGGCCACAGCAGCCACGCACGGTACGTAAAGAAGAACCATCAAAAGGTATGCAAAGACTGCGGAGCTTGAACCAAAAAGTGTCTTAATGGTATCAATGGTGCCGAGGGCTACGCCTTGCTCTTCAGCAGCTGCGGCTTCATCGGAAAGGTCACCCACACTGATACCCAAAGGATCAGAGAAGGCTCCGGTTAAACCGGCAAAGTTTTCGCCGATTGTGCCGACCGCTTCGGAGAACGTGGCAGACAACGAGAAACCGCCCTCTTCTTCTGCCGGGACTTCTTCAGCGGCGGCATCGTCAGCAGCACTTTGAGCAGCGTTATTTGCAGCCATCGTGTCATACAGGGAATTTAATGTGCCGACCACGGCTTCTTTAGCAAAGATACCTGTAAAGACACCCACGGCGGCAGGCCAGTTTTCTTCCTGAATACCCATCGGTTCAAAGACAGGGACGATGGTCTTACCAACCTGAGACAAAACGGACTTTTCCGTATCTTCATTGCCGAAAGAGCCGTCGGTGCCCATGGAATTCAAGAATGCCAAACAAGCCACAATGACCACGATCACTTTACCGGCACGGAACATGAAGGTGCGGACGCGATCCCACGTGCGAAGCATTACGCCCTTAATCGTCGGGATGTGGTACGGAGGCATTTCCATCACAAAGGCGCTGGCAACACCGGGCAGGGCGGTGCGTTTTAAGAGATAACCCGTGAAAATAGCCGCGGCGATACCGATAAGGTATAAACCGAAGACCAGGTTTTGTCCGTTTGTGGGCCAGAAAGCCGTGGCAAAGAGAACATAGACGGGCAAACGAGCACCGCAGCTCATAAAAGGCGTCATCATGACGGTGATGATGCGGTCGCTGGCGCGATCCATCGTACGGGTAGCCATAATGGCAGGCACATTGCAGCCGAAACCGACCAAAAGCGGTACAAACGCTTTACCGGGAAGGCCAAGCGCACGCATCAGACGGTCCATCACAAAGGCTGCGCGAGCCATGTAGCCGGATTCTTCCAGGATGGCCAAAAACAGGAACATGAAGAAGACCACCGGAATGAAAGTGGAGATGGTTTGCAGACCGCCGCCGATACCGTTGGATAAGAATACGGTGAGCCATTGCGGTGTGCCCCAAGAGGCAAGCAGCTGACCGAGTCCGTCCACAAAAATACCGCCGACCAGAATATCGAAGAAGTCGATAAAGACAGCGCCGAAATTTTGCGTAAAAAGGAAGGTCACGTACATGATCAGCAAAAAGATCGGCAGCCCCATCCAACGGTTCAAAATAA
This sequence comes from uncultured Sutterella sp., assembly GCA_905201055.1. GTDB lineage: Bacteria > Pseudomonadota > Gammaproteobacteria > Burkholderiales > Burkholderiaceae_F > Aphodousia. The sequence goes on from CAJKMT010000013.1 coordinate 25,846, forward strand.
TACGGTCGATACGGTCGGTTAAAGTCCCTGTGACATCACCCGCGCGCACAACACACTTGTCTGCGATCTGAGCGACAAGTTCGTAGCGGGCATTCGTGATTTCGATATCGGTATTGCCTTCAAAATGTTGATCGGTTTTTTCAACAACCTCACGAACCTTAGTGAGATTTCGGTCTTCAAACTTATTTTCAATCCCCGGCGCATGCTCAAGGAATTGAATGGCAAACCAACGACCGTTTTCTTTCAACCCCAACTGCGCAGAAATCTCATTGGCGGCGTTTTCGATCACCTCGTCATATTGAACCTTCACGTGTGTGGGGACGGGGAAGTCCAGGAACTGCACCAAAGCTTTTTTGAGTTCTTCAATGCCTTTGTTGCGGTTGGCGACAAGTCCGATCACCGGGCAGCCGAGTTGTTTTTGCAAAGCAGCTAAATCCAGTTTGATTTTGTGCTGCTTGGCAATATCGAGCATGTTGACGACGACAAGCATCGGCACCTGCATTTCGATTAACTGACTGGTTAAGTAGAGGTTGCGTTCGAGGTTGGAGGCGTCAATGATATTGACTACGACTTGAGCTTCACCGGACAGGAGGTAGTCTCTGGCGACGATTTCATCTTCGCCGGACACAGAGGTTGGTGTGACGGAATAAATGCCGGGGAGGTCAACGACTTCAATATCATGACCTTCAAAAGAGAAATTGCCGGTTTTCTTATCAACCGTAACTCCGGGCCAGTTGCCCACGCGCTGCCGTGATCCCGTCAGTGCATTAAAGAGGGTGGTTTTCCCACAGTTCGGATTGCCGATAAGGCTAATGGTGTGTTGACTCATTGCTGTTGACTCCTTCATTAACCGATCGGTTCAATGTCAAGAATTTCTGCCTCATCTTTTCGAACGGTGATATGGCAGCCGCGAATGCGGATTTCAATGGGGTCGCCCAACGGGGCCACCCGAACAATTTCGACTACGCTGCCGGGAGTGACGCCCAACATCAGCAAACGTCTGCGGTATTCCGGTGTGGATGTTGTCATGGATTTCACACGACCCTTAGCACCGATTGTCATGTCTTTGAGCTGCATGTCAGATTCCTTTTAATAAACAAAGATCTTTTGGGCCGTTTCGTAGTTGACACCGATTCGAGCGTCACCGATTGCCAAGAGAAGGGGCTCATTGAGTGCACGCTGCAAGACGCGCACTGTTCCACCCTGATGTAAGCCCAATTGGAACAGTTTTTCTTGTTCGTTCGCATCAAGCTTCATTCGAACAACTGTCACTTCAGCCATCAGGTTTGACTCAGTAAGAGGAAAGATTCGAGACATAGTTTTCTTCATAATTAGTGCACCAACGTTCGATATGAACGTTTAATAACCGCAATCGTAATAGGAATTATTATCAATAGCAAGAGACTATTAAGGTTTTTTATTAAATTTATGAGATAACTGGGGAGGCTACAGAAATAAACAAATCGATAAATATCAATCGATTAAGGAAATTTTGACGAGTTTTGAACTTCTTTTGAATAAGAATTGTTTTTGTTTAAAACCAGTTGAGGATTTTTTAAAATGCTTTAAAAATATATTTAACTATATGTAATTTATTGGAAATTAAAAATATTTTCGATAAAGAAGGGAATTTAACTTCAATATATTTTAGAAGCAGGAATTATTATCAAAAAAGATGCCTCAGCCGCTTAACTGAGGCATGAATCAATTTTAGGAATCACTGCTGTTGGCGGCCTTGATTTTCAGTTCGCCCTTTAGAGTCACATCGCGGATTGTGTAGGGAATGGAAATCTTTTCGGCATTAAATCTTTCCAGTACCTCTTTCATGATCGTAGAGCGCAGAACAGAAGTGCCGTTTTCGGGGTCTTTTACCCAAAAACTCAGTTTTAAATTAATTCCGTCATTGCCGAAACCGGACACCACCGCCCAAGGAGTGGGTGAGGGGAGAATGCGAGCCTGACGTTTAGCAATCTCCACAAGAATGGCAAGGGCTCGATTAACATCGCACTCATAGCCGATACTGGTTTCAACGCTGGCCACTGAGGCGCGGTCCGTGAAGGTAAAGTTCTTGACGTTTTGAGTTACAAAGGTTTCATTTGGAATGATCATTTCTTCGCCTGAAAAATTGCGAAGTACGGAGTAGCGGGTTTTAATTTGAGTGATTTTCCCGTTAAAACCGGCAACTTCAACCGTATCGCCGATTTTCACCGAATGATCAAACAGGATGATAAAGCCGGAGATGTAATTGGAGGCGATTTTCTGAAGGCCGAACCCGAGACCGACACCGATAGCACCGCCGAATACACTTAAAACGGTAAGGTCCAGTCCCATAGCAGAAAGGGACACTAAAACAGCGATTGCCATGAAACTGATATGAATCAGTCGGGACAATACGATTTTGAGATTGTTGTCGATGTCTTTTGCAGAATTGAGGGCGCTGTCGCAGAGGTTGGAGAGCCAGTGAGCAAGCAGCAGCGAGACCGCCACAGTGACAATGCCGACAAAAAGAGCCCAAAGCGTGAGCGAATCCGTTCCGATCGGTAGATTAATGGCACGCACGGCCTGAATGAATTTCGGCAAAATACCCACGATTTCCAGAATGGCGAGTATCCAGAAAACGACATAGAGCGGTTTTTTAATTTGCTGCAGAATACTCTCGGCAGGAACAAAAGCGGCAAAGAGCTGAATCAGGAAAACCAACAGAGCCCAGGCATAAAAGACCTGATAACCGATGTTAATCAGATTAAAGCTCGACTCGGGCAGCAGTTGTTGCTCGGCAATGACACTGGCCCCGAGCGACAGGAAAAGCGCAGCGAAAATTGAAAAGAGCAAACGTCTTACCAGCTGTACAGAGAAACGAAGCAGTTTATGACGGATCGTTTCTTGAGAAAAATAAGCTTCCCAACGCAGAAGCCTTATTGATAAAAGTCCGGATACCACCAACGACAGAACCACAGCGCAAGCAATGGCAACGACCTGATACCAAAATAGGCTTTGAGAGACCTCGTAAACAATTAAATCTGAGGCTGAGTTAAAGAAGGTCAAAAAACTTTGCACGGCGGAAGTATCCATAGAATTCAAATCCCTCTTTTTGCTGTCGGTTCGGATTTTACTCGGCTAATTCCTGATTGTATCAAAGGCCTAAAATGCCTTGAATTGACGATGGTGGAGAATGAAAATCTGACTTCTAGCAATCATAGTTTTAAGGCATGGGAAACATTGTCAATAAGTATTTGTTATTGAATGTTCAAATATTGATAATCCTTTTAAACAAAAAGGAGGAAACGACAATGGATGCACAAATGCTTCAAGGCAAGGTTGCCATCATCACCGGTGCCAGTTATGGCATGGGACGCACGATTGCGGAAGTCTTTGCCGAGGAGGGAGCCTCGGTGGTAATTACTGCCAGACATGCAGAACAACTCAATGAAGTGGTTGAAGGAATTCGTGCCAAAGGAGGTCGGGCTTTAGGTGTGGTTGCCGATGTATGTTCTACCGATGATACTAAGAAAGTCTTCAAGACCGCTATTGATGAATTCGGCGATCTAGATATTCTTATCAATAACGCGGGAATCGGCGAGCAAAAAATTATTGACGAGACTGATGATGAATGGATGATGTACGTAATGAACACTAATCTCGGCGGTCCGATGCGTTATATCCGTGAAGCGCTGAAAGTGTTTTTGCCGAAAAATGAGGGCTGCATCATTAATATCAGTTCTGTCAACGGAGCCAGACCATTTTGCGGTGCAACCTATACATCCACCAAAGGTGCCCTTAATACATTGACCAAAAACGTGGCAATGCGTCTGATTGAAACGAATATTCGCTGTAACGCAGTTGCCCCAGGCGCGACGGTAACACCGGCTCATCTTGCTAACAAAGCAGGGGAACAGCCGGGCGGAAGCAAAATGCTGGATTGGAGCGGACACTTTGTCTACTTTCCCGGTCCCGAATGTGAACCTATTGATCAGGCCTATGCTTGTTTGTATCTGGCCAGCAAAATGGGCAGACATGTCAAGGGACAGGTTATTCAGGTTTGCAACGGCGCTTTCCTGTAGTCGGTTCAGTCTGATAGTTTGAAATTCAGAAGCAGAGAGAGCCTACGAATTTATCAGACGGGCCGTAAAACCCTCGCCTTCAGGCGGGGGATATAAGGTCCCTC
>CAJKMT010000014.1 GCA_905201055.1 uncultured Sutterella sp.
CCAAACCCTTGGCACTTAAAAATGAGGTCATTCTTTGCCCCTATGCCGACACGCTGCGCGTGCCCGCCGCGCACGGTCAATCACTTTTTGACGCCCGAGCCCTTGGGGCGGATATCCGCATGGTATATTCGCCGATGGATGCGCTTAAAGTTGCCCAAGAGAACCCCTCTCGGGAGGTGGTCTTTTTTGCAATCGGTTTTGAGACCACAACTCCGCCCACGGCAGTGGCAGTATTGAGCGCGCAAAAAATGGGACTAAAAAACTTTTCGGTCTTTGTTAATCACGTGCTCACACCCGCGGCGATGAATCATATTCTCAAAACTGCCCCGCAAAACCCCGATGCCCCCAAGCTTGACGGGTTGGTGGGCCCCGCCCACGTCTCAACCGTGATCGGTTCTGCAGCCTACGAGCCCTTTAGCCGAGACTGGGGCATGCCCGTGGTGATCGCGGGCTTTGAGCCGCTTGATATGCTGCTTGCCATTTTGATGCTTGTCAGACAAACCAACGACGGCAGGCACGAGGTGGAAAACGAATTTTCCCGAGCGGTAACACGACTTGGCAATACGCAAGCTATTCATCTTATGGATGAAGTTTTTCAAAAGCGGGACTCTTTTGAATGGCGGGGTCTGGGGATGGTGCCGCAATCGGCGCTTAAACTTCGTCAAGCTTACAGGGACTTAGATGCCGAAACACGTTTTGATTTAAAAGACATTCACATTGATGACAATCGGGTCTGCGCCTGCGGCGCGATTTTGCGCGGGGAAAAAGAACCCTTTGAATGCCCGCTTTTTGGGAAAGTCTGTACACCGGCCCGACCGATCGGAGCCTGCATGGTAAGTTCCGAAGGCGCCTGTGCGGCGTATTGGCGTTATGCGCCAAAGACTCAAAAATCGTTATAAGAGAGCTTTGTCATGAGCAGTATTAAACCGAATTTCATCAAAAAACTGGATTTAAAAAACGGACGGGTCGAAATGAGTCACGGCGCGGGGGGACTTGCGACAGCACAAATGATTGAGGAGATTTTCACACCGGCTTTTCGCAATACCTGGCTTGATGACGGGCATGACGGGGCAACACTTCCTGTACTGAAAAATGCCGTCGTGGTCTCCTGCGACGCTCACGTGGTTTCGCCCCTCTTTTTCCCCGGCGGCGATATCGGACGCCTTGCCATTTGCGGGACGGTTAACGACGTGGCTGTTTGCGGCGCAAGACCCCTTTATATTACGGCAAGCTTCATTCTTGAAGAGGGTTTTGCGCTCAAAGACCTCAAGACGATTGTCGATTCCATGAGTCAGGCGGCATGCGAAGCTGGTGTTGCCATTGTTACGGGTGACACCAAAGTTGTAGAAAAAGGGCACGGCGACGGTATTTATATTGCAACCACCGGCATCGGTGAAAAGCTGACCGATCAACCGATTTCCGGACGTTTGGCCCAACCGGGCGATGCCATCCTTATTTCAGGAAGTATGGGGGATCACGGCACAACCGTCATGTCGCTTCGGGAAAATATGACCTTTCTTACCGATCTCACAAGCGACACCGCCCCTTTAAATACCCTCATCGAATCGGTTTTAAACAGTGCCCCGAATGTTCACGTGCTGCGTGATCCGACGCGCGGAGGTTTAGCGGCAACGCTAAACGAAATCGCGCACCAAAGCGGTGTCGGCATGCTTTTGGATGAAAAAGCCATTCCGGTCAAACCGGCTGTCGCCGCGGCATGCGAATTTTTAGGGCTTGATCCCCTTTTTGTCGCCAATGAAGGCAAGGTCATTGTGATTTGCCCGAAAGACGAAGCCGAGAACGCCCTCTGTGCCATGCGGGCTCATCCTTTGGGCAAAGACGCGGCTCTAATCGGTGAAGTCCGTGAAGAAAATGCCGGTTTTGTTGAAATGCGAACCTTATTGGGCGGCAGACGCTGCGTGGATTGGCTCAACGGGGAACAATTGCCAAGAATTTGTTAAAAACCGTCTGCCTTGTCCTAAATAACATATTTCAGGACAAGACACTCCGGTGTCAAGCCTGGGAAAACTCAGCGTTTTCCATCCGATTGTCTAGCTGGCGTGGCGAGTCAGAACTTTCCTTGTTACTTGCTCAATGAAATCAAAAGCACTTTCTTCAACTCTGTCGGCATAGCGTTTGCGCAGATTTTTTGAAACGACGCCATTCAGATCCAGGCATCCGTTTATCAAATGATGCAAAATAGATTCCCGTACATCATACCGTTCGCTTACTGTCCGATGAATTTCATCAAAACTCAACCAATAGTTGACTTCCTGGCGCAGGTGGATATCTAATGCCTCCTCTGCCATTTCCAAGCCAAATTCTGCGCAGGACGTTGCATCCCAGTACCGATAAATAGCATCACTGCCCTTAAATCGAAAATCATAATCATGATCTGCAATCCATACGACTGACCATAACCTCCGACAAGGTTTAGAAAAATCTTGCAGCGTAGAGAGATACTTTTCTTCTGACGCTCTCATGGCAACAGAAACCGGCAACAATTGTCCTTTGTGCAATTGACCGGACAAACAGAGTTGCTGATGAAATAGAAAACGGGAAAGACGGCCGTTTCCATCCATGAAGGGGTGCAAAAATACAAAACCAAAAGAGGCAATGGATGCTGCGATGACAGGATTAATTTGCTTCGGAAGCGAATTGGCCATCTCTAAAAAAGCACGCATTAAGTCTTCCAAACACTCAGGACTCGGAGGCACATACGTGACTGACAAAACCCCTCGACCGGCACCGGACAGCCAATTTTGTTCTGTGCGATAAGAAAACGCCATGTCGAAAGGATTGGAAATGACTTGATTTTGCAGATCGCACAAATAATCTTCTGTCAATTCAACATTGTCATGAGCATGTTCTAAAAGTTTTACGAATCTTTCGGATTTATTCAGATCTGCCCTTTCCCCTTCAATGGCGTAACTGCTTTCGGTTTCGCTTAAATAGGCCCACTGCAAAGCACGATCGGCGTTGATTCGACCGATCTCAGATAGATACTTCCGCACGCGATTTAGTACATCATCGGCCAGTGCCGCTTTAATTTTTTCGGTCTTTTCAACCGTGGGACAATAATTCAGATTGCCCAATCCATTGAAAATTACGTGCCATTTTGCATTTTTGATTCCATGTCCGGTGACATAACGATCTTCGTCAAAGAGTTTGATATATCGCACATTGCCCGGAACCGTCACAGGCAATTCCTTATTGTTAAAAAATTCCCACAGGTAACCTAATTTTCTTTGATATATCCCCGATAACTTAGAGGTAATGGAATTAAGTAATGACTCTTCGCTGACGTGACGCAATGCTTCAGACAGTATCTGCAAATTAATGCCTTCGTGCTTCAAGGCAAAAAGGATATGACCGACAAGGTCATCAGGCGCTAAACGATATCGCGTCGACACTAATAGCAAATCATCTTTTCGAATTATGCTGGTTACAGATGTACTAAGCTCTGCAACAACTTTTGGCTCAAAGACAGGTAACTGAAGTTGAGTTTTCAAAAAGGCATATCCAATTTTTTTGTCATTTACCGGGAAATCACCAGAAAAAATCATATAACACTCAAAAAAAATACCAATTTAAATAATTCGGCTAATATTTTATACAATTTACAAAATTATCAAAAATTTTATGACAGTTTAATAAAAACCAAGAAATTTTATTGCGGCAGTGCAATACACTTTTACTTTTTTTCACTGCCTTGCTCCTGATGAGTTCTGCTCTGATGGAGAAGTCTAAAGTGGAGAAACCCATACTCGATAGAGCAACAATTAAAAAAACAATTAGCCTGATTCTCAATATGTTATTTATGGTTGTTGCCTCTGCGGTCATTATTGCCGGCAGACGCTAAGAGGTGGAGGATCCGGATGTGTGGTTTCCCAAATGGATAAAAGAAAAGGATGATTCTACCGCTCAAACCTCTTGAGAACAGACAAAAATGCTTAAAAATCAATCCGTTGAGCGTTTAAAAGCTCTTGACCTCTCCTCTTTGTCGTTTATAGGAGACAAGAAATTTCCCAGAAGGCAAATAAAGAGCCTAAAACGACAAATCTCTTTTTCTGTTGTTTTTAGAAGGAGCGTATCACATGGCAATAATTCCCCGCCCCCATTCTCAGAATAAGCGCTTTCGCACTTCTTTAATTGCGGCAGCGGTTTTAGCCTCTTTTGGCCTAGTTTCTCACACAGCTTTAGCTGAACAAAGACCCGACGATTCGGTCGAGTTAACTAATTGGACGGCAGTAAAGATTTACGATGGCACGTCTTACGATGCTTTAGCCAATAAAGTCCTTTTAACCGGCGACAATCTTTCTCCCACGCTTTCTGTTAATCAAAGTTTTACCCAATCAGATTTAAATGAAATTCGATCCCAAGAGGGTTATGAGGATTTCGGTGTGCTTTTTGATGATGGCGGAACCCAGGATGTAACGTTCATCTCCGGCGTTCATAGCATTGATCAGAATCAAACTATCACAGCTAATAACGCCAGCATCAGTGTGAGTGTTTCTGATATTGCCGAACCGACCTATCTGGAAGTGTTGGGCTTTAATCACGCCGGCGGTGTTGTTCAGTTCACAGGCAGCCAGACGCTTATTTCTGCCACTGCTGTCATGCAGCGCGATGCCGATGGTGAATCGGCTGTGTATGGTTATCTTCTGGAAAATCCGATTGGTGATGCACATAATCAGCGCAAAGCCATATTCTCTGCCGACCAGACCACGATTTCCGCCTCCTCGACTCATTCAAACGGCGTAGATGTCTACGGTGTTTTGTTGTCGGCCGATGCCGTGGATACTCCGCAAATGGTGTTTGAACGCGGTAACGCTACGATTTCTGTGAACAACGCAGCTCAAGATCGTTCGGCTTACGCTCTTTTCATGCACTACTCCGATAAAGATAATGCTGAAACCTTTGCAACGGTATCCGTTAATAAAGAAGCCTCTCTGACAATCAATGCCCATGGTGACGATACAGTGGGTATTTTTGCTGATAACGGGAACTTTATCTCGAACGGAACCTTGTCGGTCAATGCCGAAGGTATCGGTCAGAATCGAACCACTGCAGTTTACGTTACGGGTAATGCAAATTTAACCTTTGCCGGTCAATCTACCCTCACGGCACAATCCGAAAACGGTGATGCGTACGCTCTCTACGTTGAACACACTTTAACCCCTCCCTCTGGTCAACAAACCAGTGATGATCAGGGGACTTATCCGACAACGAAAAACTTTGGAGTCAATTTTGCTCAAGGTAGTACTACCACACTGAACGGTGCCGTTTTTGTTGATAAAAATATGGCAATGACCGTAGACGGCAAAATGACGATCAACGGAGCGGTCAATATCCTCGGTGCGGTCAGCGGAGCGGGTGACATCACCATCAATGGCGAAGAATCTGAAATCACCTTTAATGCCGGTGCACAAGTCAGCACGGGCAAACTGACGATCAACAATGCTACGGTAACAAACACGGTTAAGGTAGATGTAGCCGACTCGATCACACTTGAAAATGTCACACTGACCAATCAGGAAGAAGGTGACATTGAAGCTGAAGGCAGCATCATTTTAGAAGCTGGTACAACGCTCAACAACTACGGTCATTTCGGCAGCGATAACTGGATTGTTAAAACCGGTGCCAAATATCTTGAAAGTCTGCATGACGATGTCTTTGATGTAAACGGTAATGCCTTACTGCACGAAGGTCGCTTTGAATTGGCCGGCGGCATTTTGGGAGCAATCGGCAATGAAGACTTTATGACCGGTGTGATCATCCGTCCTGATTCCGAAGTGACCGGTGAGTTTGTTCCTTCACAATTTGTTGTTTCTGCGGGTGACTATGCCTGGGAGAACGTGGTTGTCGACCGCGAAGCCGATGACACAACCGTAGCCTTGGAAGTCTCTGGCGGCAGTGTTTCTACAGAAGTGCTTCAGGCCACTCAGGGCAACGCCCGTATGACAGACGGTTCACTTCATGCTGATCAACTCCGGTCTGACGGTACCTTTACGATGTCTGTCGAAAAAGGTGACTTCACTGTCGGTCAGTTCGTCGGTACCAACGGTGGACACTTCACTTTGTCTCGCGGGACAATGGAAGCAGAAACAATTGATCTTTCAAAAGGTGGTGAGTTGACCATTGCCAGTGGAGCCACTTTAGCCACGGGTTCCGCTCAAGCGTTTATGAACGGATTAGGTGAGGACGGTACTGGAGAAAAAGTCGGTGGACTTAAAAATGGTCTGACCGTTTCGGGCGGCAACCTTATTATCAATGATGAAAAATGGAATTTAGCTTATTCCTATTCAGCCACCGATGCTCTCCAAAACGGAAAGGTGACTTTCACCGGTACGCTTGTTAACGATGAAGGTAATGAACTCACCGAAGTCGAAATTGATGACATTCAAGACAATGCTTTCTCCTCTACGACAGTTGATTTGAATGTTGCTGCTGGTGAATCTGGAGAGGGTGCCACTGTTAATAAGACAGCCGGGGTTAAATCTTTGGTCGTTGAATCCGGTGACACCGTTTCGGTTCAAGCAGATAAAACACTGACGCTTTTCGGTACCAGCGGTGAATCGAGCGAACTCGTGAATTTCGAGGATGAAGTTGAGGGTGAAAAAACCATTAATCTTGCCGGTAATCTGCAGTTAGGCGGGATCGCTGTTGAAGATGCTCAAGGAACCATTTCACATGAAGTGGTCATGTACGATGATAGCCAATTAATGGTTGATGCCGGTACGTTTGAAATTACTAAGGTTTCGGGTAGCGGTACGATCGCAGTCGGTAACCAAGAGGCGGCCGGTAACTTAACTGTTGGCACTCTGGATCACTCCGGCACGATCTTTATTGACCCGGCCTGGGTCGATGGTCAGAGCATGGCTGATGGATCTTTCCTGACAGTTAATCAAGTGTCTGAGGAAGGCTTGAAGTCTAAAGTGATTGTCGGTCAAAACTCAACCTTTGTATTCGGCGCTGATAAACAGGCGGCTGTCAGTGCCTTTGATGCAACGAAACTGCAATACGGTGAGGATGCGATTCAAGCCGTTATGTATGTCGGTGCACCTTTAAAAGTGAAAGAAGGTTCTGTTTACGTTAACGGCAGTCTCGAAGAAATGCCAACGGAAGGTTTGCCTGAACAAGGCGGAGTTAAGCTCGCAGCTAATACCTTGACTATATTAAACGTAGCCGGTTTGAGCGATTCAACATATGCTCTGGAAGCCACTGGAGCGGTTGATATTAATGCAAAAGCCAAAATTTCCTTAGTCAATGCTGAAATTACTGATTCCGGTATTGGCGTCATCAAGGGTCAAAGCATCACGGGTGTAACGGCAGAAAACATTAACGATGTGATCGTCAACGCCAACGCCTTGATGGATGTAACTTTGGCTTTAAACGGCGACAATACGATCACCTATACGGCAGAACGTTTGGCGGCAGGTAGCGATACACTTGTCGGCACTGAATTAGCCGGTCTCTTAAACACCTGGCTGGATGCCGGTCTCTCATTCGAAGAAGGAACTGAATCAGCTGATCGCGGCACGAAGTTCCTCTCTCGTTTGGCTTACCATACCCAATTTGGTGTGCAAACCGAGGCTCAGGCTGTTGAAATCAGTAACCAAGCAGCTGCACTAGCAGCCACCGCGGGTGTATATAACGCCGCTTTGGATGCTTCTGAACTGATGAACCGTTCGCTTGATCGTCGTATGACGCTCACCGGTAATTTTGACCGTACTAATGGCGTAACGGTTTGGGCCGATGTCTTGGGTGGCTTCAACCAAGCCAAGGACCTGTACGGAAACGGCGGCTATGACATGGACCTCTATGGGGCTGTGCTCGGGGCTGATACAGTGGCTCCGTGCGGAGCGATTGTCGGCGCGGCAGTGACTGTCGGCAAGGGCGACGGTGGCTCCAAGGACGCTGCTATTAATGTAGACAATGATGTCGATTTCGTCGGCGTGTCATTCTACGGTAGTCACCGCATGGGCAACTTCAACAGCAAGATCGATGTCGGTTACATGCACACCAAGTCCGATTTGTCTGCTACCGCCTTCGGTATGGACATTGGTGACAAGGTAAATGCTGATGCATGGACCTTAGGTTTGGGTGGTGAATACCTCTACAAACTCGGCTCTTTTGATATCGTTCCACACGTTGGTATTCGTTGGACGCGCCTTGATGTTGACGGTTACACCGGTGCTTTGAAGACGGAATCCGACACCATGGATGTCTTTACGGCTCCTTTGGGTGTAGCTTTCTCCGGAAATATCAATGTCGGTTCATGGAGTGTTGCTCCGATGGCTGATATTTCAGTCGTTCCAAGTTTCGGTGATGACGAAGCTACGAGCAAGGTTCGTTGGAGCACAGCTTCGGAAACCATCAAGACTCAAGTAATTGACGACGCGCCGGTTCAAATGACTTTGGGTGTAAATGCTCAAACAGGTAATTGGACGGTCGGCGCCTCTTACGAGTTGGATGTGGGCGGCGATGAACGCATGAACAATGCCTTCTCAATTCGTGCCCGCTACGCCTTCTAAGGCTATTAATCCAATCTTCCTGAAGTGCCTGCTTCGTAAATCGGCAGAGCACTTTGGGAAGTGCCAGAACTTTAAGAAGCGCGAGTTGATCGCGCTTCTTTTTCGCCTCAGTTTTCTCAAAGACACCTTTTGAAAATTCCGAATATCACCCGAGTCTTTGAACTAAACCTTTCAGCGTTTTGACCTTTTTTTGACGCAACCTCTAAAATTCGGGGATATAGTTAGAAGATTGTATTTTTGCCAAGTTTTTTAAGAATTTGCGCAAGTCATTTTCGGAGCAGTTATGTCAGAAGAAAAGCGCCCTCGTGTGATGGTGGACATGTCCGCCACGCTGATTCACCACGGTCATATCCGTTTACTGAAAAAAGCCGCTGAGATCGGCGACGTTGTTGTTGCACTGACGACAGACGATGAAATCAAACGCACGAAGGGCTACACACCGGAGATGAATTTTGATGAGCGAAAAGAAATTCTCGAAGCCATCAAATACGTCAAAGAAGTGGTGCCCAGCCCCTGGCTCATCTCTTACGACTACATGAAAGAGCAAAACTGCGACTTTCTCGTGCACGGTCACGACAATTCCAACCACATCCCCAAGGAAAAACTCGTGATTTTCCCGCGCACCGAAGGCATCAGCTCTTCGATTCTGCGCGAGCGCGTTTTGGACAGCTTAATTGAAATGAACACCGACGCGAAACCCTCGAGAGCGTCGGATAAGGTGGCGCGCTTCCTGATTGAATCCATCAAAAAGGAATTCCGTCTCGAATGATGAGACTAGCCAAGGCGGTCACCGGGCTTCTCATTGCGTTTTCTTTGGCAATTTCCTCAGAGGTTTTTGCCAAGGAGGAATTGCTTGTCTACACCGCAGTCGAACCTGAACTTTTACCTGCTTATAAGAGTGCGTTCGAAAAAGCGCACCCTGAGGTGGAACTCACTTATGTACGGGATTCAGCAGGACCCATCTCGGCACGCCTTTTGGCTGAAAAAGAACACCCCAAGGCCCATGTCATTCTGGGGCTTTCTGCCATTGCGCTTGAGCGCCTGAGAGCTTCGGGAATTCTCGAGCCGTACAAACCGCAAAACGCCTCGGAACTTAACCCCAAAATGCGCGCCGATGATTATTCCTGGATCGGCATCAATGCCTGGGGAGGCTCCATCTGCGTCAATACCGACCTTTTAAAGAAACAAAACCTGCCGATTCCCGCCGGTTGGGCCGATCTTCTCAATCCGATTTATAAAGGCAAAATCGTGATGCCGAGTCCCGTCGCTTCAAGCACAGGCTTTATGTTCTTATTGGGTTGGATTCAAGGCATGGGAGATGAAGCCGGTTGGCACTACGTTGAAAAACTTCACGAAAACATTCTCTTTTATACCGCTTCGGGCGCGAGGCCCGCTGCCATGGCCGCACAGGGTGAAATCCCCATTGCGCTCACTTCAGAAGCTTTCGTGAGGCCTTTTAAGCGCTTTTCTATCCCCGTTATCACGGTAGAACCCAAGGAAGGCATTGCCTGGGATGCCGAAGGCTGTGCATTACCCTTGGGCTCTCCGAATGCCAATACGGCCAAAAAGTTTCTGGACTTTTGCGCGACAAAACCTGTTGCTGACATCGCCGCCTCTTTTAGCGGCATCGCTGCGATTGACCGCTTCAGCACCCCTCAGGGACGCGCAATGGCCGAGCGCTTTTTACCGCTTGACTTCAAAAGCGCCGCCGCGCAGAAAAGTGAGATGCTCTCTCGCTGGCAATCCATTATCGCAAGGTGATTTTTATGACCAAGTCTTTGACGATTTCTCATCTCACCAAGTGCTACGGCGCGCTTGCCGCGCTCACCGATATCAATCTTGAGCTGCCCCTTGGCGCCTTCACCTCGCTTTTGGGACCTTCGGGCAGCGGCAAAACCACGCTTTTAATGCTTTTGGCCGGTGTTGAAGAAGTTCAGGAAGGCCGCATTGCCTACGATAACGAAGACATTACGCACCTCGCACTGCCCAAGCGGCGCGCAGGCATTGTCTTTCAGCACTATGCGCTTTTCCCCAACCTTACGGTCAGAGACAATATTCTCTATGGTGTCCCCAAAGACACGCCTGAAAAAGACAAAGCTGAAAAGCTTGCCCGCTTAATTGAGATGACGCGTCTCACAGGGCTTGAGAATCGCTATCCCGCCGAACTTTCGGGCGGTCAGCAGCAGCGTGTAGCCATTGCCCGAGCGCTTGCGATTCACCCCCGGTTTTTACTTTTGGATGAACCGCTCTCAGCGCTTGATGCGCAAAACCGAGAAAAGATCGGGCGCGAACTTCGCGAAATTCAGCAAAAAGCCGGCATCACCACCATCATGGTGACGCACGACAGAAATGAGGCATTGAGTCTCTCAGACTATATCGTCGTGATCAAAGACGGCAAAGTGGAGCAGGCCGGAACGCCCGCTGAAATCTACGATCAGCCGTTAACCCCCTTTGTTGCTACCTTTGCGGGCGGCATGAATCTTATTGAATCGGCTGAGATCAATGAGGGAAAGCTTACCGGTATCCGTTTTTCCGATGTGGAAGTGTTAAACGCGACCGAGCGCGCTTTTGCCCAATCCAATACCTTTAGCGGCAAGCTTCAGACCAAGGAGTTTACGGGTGCCGGCGTCACGGCTCACTTTCTTTTAAATGACTTTGAGACCGTGATCACCGCTCAGATCCCCCGGACCAAACCCATTGCCGACAGCCTTCAAATAGGCCAACTTTATGCCGTAAGACTTGCCCCTGAGAGGCTGAGAACGTGGAGCGCATCTTGAGAAAACTTCTGCCCACGCTCCTTCTTGCCGCGCTTACTCTCTTTTTGGCTGTCGGTCTTCTTTTGCCGGCAGCACGGCTCGGTGCTGAGCTTTTCGCTGGCTCTGCCCTAGGCAGCCTTTTGACTGCCTACAATATCCGCGCCTTTACCAATACGCTCACCATGGGGCTGGCTGTGGGACTGGCTGCCACAGCCACGGGCTTTGCCGTTGCCCTTCACATTGTGACAACCCGGGGGACGACCTCAACGCTTGCGCGTGCCCTTTTTCCCGCTGCGCTTTTTGCGCCGTCGGTCATGCCCGCCATCGGTCTCATTTACCTCATCGGCAATAACGGCCTTTTAATTCAGACACCTTTGTACGGCGCTGTCGGTATCTTTTTGGGTGCCCTCATTTTCACGCTGCCGCACACCACACTGCAGGTGCTTTTAACTCTGCAAAAATTCGACTACCGACTTATGCAGGCAGCGCGCTCTTTGGGCGCCTCTGATTCCCGCTGCTTTTTTACTGTCATTTTGCCTCACTGCCGGCTGGGTTTAATCAACGCCTTTTTGATTGCGTTTGTGCTCACGGTGACTGACTTCGGTGTGCCGAAACTTTTGGGCGGCAACTACCCGATGCTTGCCACCGAAATCTACAATCAGGCAATCGGCAATCAGGACTATGCGGCTGCGGCCTTTCTGAGTCTTTGGCTCTTGCTGCCGAGCGTTCTGGCTTTTTATTTTTCAACGCACTGCCGCCCAAAAGGTCAAAATTCACAAGGTGCAGGTTTTCCCGCCCAAAGTCTTTCACAAAATATTGTCTCGGCACTTTTGGCCTGGGCATTCTTGTTATTTGAGCTTGCGAGCATCATCGTTGTGATTTACGGCTCTTTTGTCACCTTCTGGCCCTATGTGCCGGAGCTGACGCTTGCCAACTATCAATTCAGAAATTCCACCTACGGGATTGAGCCCTGGTTTAACAGTTTTATCCTCGCTTTCTGGGTAGCTGTCTGCGGTACTGTTTTTGCTTTTGCGGGTGCCTATATTAAACTTCGCATCGATTTTGTGCCGGGCACATTGAAAAAACTTTACGAGGCACTGGCAACCGTTCCCCTATGCATTCCGGGAACAGTCCTGGGCTTAGCCTTTGCGCTTGCCTTTTCCGGCGTCTCACTTTTTGCCTGCGCCGCGGGTGCCATGGCGCTTTTGGTATTCAATACCCTGGTACACCTTTACACAGTCTCACACATGAGTGCGGTCAATACGCT
This sequence comes from uncultured Sutterella sp., assembly GCA_905201055.1. GTDB lineage: Bacteria > Pseudomonadota > Gammaproteobacteria > Burkholderiales > Burkholderiaceae_F > Aphodousia. Next base: position 12,561 of record CAJKMT010000014.1, read on the forward strand.
GGCCTCTGTTGACCGGCGTCTTGAAACCGTTGGGTTGAGTTTAGGGGTTTCAAGACTTCAAACCATCCGACGGGTATTGATTCCGATGAGTGTGAACGGCATCGGTGAAGTGTTCTGTTATCTTTTTGCCTCAGCGCTTACCACAATTTCCGCGGTGGTGTTTTTATACACTCCGCAAACGATGCCCGCGGCAGTCGCGGCCATCCAGATGATTGACAGCGGCTTTATTTCAGAAGGCGCCGCGATGTCAACGTTAATCTTTGTCTCGGCTCTGGCCGTCAGATGTATCGCTTTAAAACTTTTTAGTCATAGAAAATGAAATTGATCGACAAGGTACTCAAAATTGCCGCTATCGGACTGACACTTTATTGTCCGTTAAACGCCTATGCCTACCTGGATCCGGGCACAGGCAGCATGCTGCTGTCGGTGTTGATCGGTTTGACATCAAGTGCGTACTTTCTCATCCGAAAACTGCCGAGCATGATCCGCTCGATGTTTTTCAAGTTAAGCGGCAAAAAAGACGATCTGAAGAATAATTCCATCGTTTTTTATGCGGAGTCGGCCGCTTACTGGTCAACCTTTAAACCGGTACTTGAAGCGCTTGCCCGCAAAAAAGTGCGTGCCACGTATCTCACGAGTGACGAAAACGATCCGGTCTTTAAAAGCGGTCTTGATCAATTCATTCATGCCAAGTTTATCGGCAAGGGTCAGACCGCCTACACGGCGCTGGGCTTTCTTGAGGCTGACGTTTTTGCGCTCACTACACCCGGTATCGACGTGCTGCAAATCAGGCGCTCTGCGGGCGTGAAAAAAATACGTCCATATCGTGCATGCCGCAGGCGACATCCACACCTACAAGTTTTATAGCTTTGACTACTACGACGCTTTTTACTGCGCAGGTCCCGCTCAGGCCAAAAGCCTTCGCTGCCTTGAAGCGCTTCGCCACACGCCGCCCAAAGACCTTCCGCTTTTGGGCTGCCCCTATTTTGACGGGATGCTTGCCCGAAAGACGGACGACCTGAAACCTGAACCCAACACCATTTTGATTGCACCGACCTGGGGCAAAAACGGTCTTTTGACGCGTACGGGCGCCATGATCCCGAAACTTCTGGCGCAAGCAGGCTACCGCGTCATTTTGCGTCCTCACCCGCAAAGCTTCATTTCCGATAAAGAGCTCATGGATAAGCTTGCTGTGGAACTCAAGGACTTTGACAGCATCGAGTGGGACCGCAACCCCGACGGCTTTAAGAGTTTAAGCCGCGCCGAACTCATGATCTCCGACGTCTCGGGCGTGATTTTTGACTTTGCCTTTATTTTCCTGCGCCCGGTGATTTCTGTGGGCAACGGCCCCATGAAGGACGGTTTTGAAGCTTGGGAAATTCCGCACGAAGCTTGGGAAATGCAGGCGCTTGATTCGCTTGGCAAACGCGTGCTGCCCGGCGCTGAAAACACCATCCCTGCTTTGGTTTCCGAGCTTCTTGCGCGCCACGAAGACATGGCCGCACGCATTGAAGCTATTCGCAGCGCCAACGTTGTCAACTTCGGTCATGCGGGCGAGCCCATTGCCGATGCGCTCATCAAACTCGCTGACTCCGTTCACGCTCAAAAGGGGCACTAAGAAATGCTTGACTTTTTATACACCCTCTTTATTGCCCCGCTTGAATTCTGGATGCACAAGGCGCTCCTTTGGGGCTTTGATATCACACAGCAGTGGGGTTGGGCCATCATTGCGATGAGTCTCATCGTCAACTGTGTGATTTTGCCTATCTACATGAAGGCTGAAGCCTGGCAGGAAGAAGAACGGGCCATCCGCAAGAGTTTTGAAGACAAGGAAGCCATGATCAAGCGCTCCTATAAGGGTCAGGAGCGCTTCGCGATGATCACCACAATGCATCGACAGGCAGGCTACTCGCCGCTTCTGACGATGCGCTCAAGTATCGGCTTTTTCCTGCAGATTCCGTTTTTCTTTGCGGCCTATCACTTCTTAAGCCACTTTGAGCCGCTTCAGGGCGTCACCTTTTTAGGGCTGCCCGATCTCTCAAAGCCTGATAAGCTTTTTGTGATCGGCGGTTTTGCGATTAACTTCATGCCGATATTGATGACGGTCATCAATATCGCAAGCGCCCTCATTTACACCAAAAACCTTTCTAAGCGCGACAAATACCAGCTCTACGGCATGGCCGCGCTTTTCCTGGTGCTTTTGTATAACGCCGCTTCAGGCTTGGTTCTCTACTGGACGTTCAACAACATCTTCTCGCTTGGCAAAAACATCGTCTATGACCTTGTGCGTCATTTCAGCCGCAAGCTTCAGGGTTTGGGGCGGGCTTTTGTCACCACCGGCAAACGAGTTTTTGCCTTTACCGAGAAAAACGGTCCGCTTTCAGGCGACGCTTCGTTTAAAGACGGCTACCTCTTTTACCTCTGGATTGCCGCTGCCGCTCTTGCCATCTTCAGCAGCAATCAGATCACGTTCTTGGGGGACGCTGTCAAGATGACGTTAAGCGACGCATCTGACTACGCCTTCTTACTCTTTGCGGCGCTTGCCATCGTCGAGTCTGTCAGAGTTAAGCTCTGGAAGCACCCGATTGCGCTCGTTTTAGTGGTATTTTTGATCTATTACGAATTAAAGGTTTGGGGCAAGTGGAATTTCTTAGGCTCCAACCGCCACTATTTCTCGCTTACCGCAGGCATTGCTTTCCTGATGGTTTCGCTCATCCTCACGCACTTTAAAGTGGGGTTGGGTCGAATTTTGTACTCAGGCTCTGCCAAACCCGCCTCGCTTTTGACGCCGGCGGCGATCTGGCTTGTGATTCTCCTGGCTTTTTATCTGCCGATTCAAGCTTATACGACCGCACCGGAAGGCTTTTCAAGAATTGAAGAAGTGCTTGCCACGCTATTGCTGTGTGTAGCGGTGGCAGGCGTCTTCTTCTGGTGCCTGGTCAAACTTTTTGAACTCACGGGCTATGACAACTGCGCAGGGTACACCTTCGCCTTCATCTCGCTTTTGATGACGGTCTACGCGTTCCTCTTGCCCTTAAATGTCGGCACGATTCAAGCTTTCATCATTGCCAATACCGATCCGCTTTTCCGCTCGGTCAATGTGCTCGTGGACTTCGCAGTCGTCGCTCTTTTCTCCGCCGTTTTCATCTGGCTTATCCGTACAGGGAAAGCCGCTTGGGTGAAGACTCTTTTGGTGCTTTGCATCGCCGGCAGCCTCATTAACTCCATTGTGATGCTTAAAGCCACGCAGGAAGCCTGGGCGCGTGACGCCGAAAACGAGCAGTCAATTGAGCTGCCCGACTACAATGACCGACTTTTCGGCTTCAGCAAGAACGGTCACAATGTCGTTGTGGTCATGCTGGATGCTTTTGCAGGCCGCCACCTTGACCGCATCATGGCAGAAAACCCGATACTTCAAGAGCAGTACCGAGGTTTTACCTGGTACCGTGAGGCACTCTCTTCGGGTCCCTCCACGCTCTCGAGTCTGCCTTCCATTATCTGCGGCGAAAAGTGCACACCGTGGGAACTCAATAAGGAAACGGATCTCACTTTGGCTGAAAAGATCAATCGCGGCTTTGCCGATACGCTTAACCGCTTCGGTAAGAGCTACGATGCCGTGCTCTACGAGCGCAACTGGACCGAGCGAAACCGCCTGGCCAAATACACCGACCATCAGCCGCTTTTGATCCGCAACATCGGCGACAGCTACGTGCGCCGCTACACGGCTCAAAATAACCTCAAGGTGGATCGCGGCAACAGCGACAGCTTCCTTATTGCCGTGAGTCTCTTTAATTCCGTACCCTGGAGTTTGAAGAACTTCATCTATAAGGACGGCCGCTGGATTGAACGCTTAATGGGTGAAAGCACCGCTGCGCTTGTCTATAACCTCTACCGTGATCTGGCGCTTTTTGAACTTTTACCTGAAGTGTCCAACACGAAGGCGCAAAAGAACACCTTCAAGTTCATCGACTCGGAATTAAGCCACTATCCGTGGTTTACGGAACCGGGCTCCTGCCGACTGCTTGACCACGAAACTCCGGGCACTCGCGCCGACGGCATTCCTGAAGGTCAGATGGCCGCTGAAGTCTGCTCGCTTGCGACACTGGGCCGCTGGTTTGACTGGATGCGCAAAGAGAATATTTTTGACAACACCACCATTGTGGTTGTCTCCGATCACAGCTCAGGCTTCGTGCCGGAACTCAATGAGGTGCAGACTGCCATGGACAAGATCGGTCGCCCGAGTTCGCTCTTGCTGATTAAGCCCAAAAACGGCAATCCCCGTGCTGCGATTCAAATTTCTGACGACCATCTCGGTATTCTTGACACGATGCAGTTTATTTTCGCAGACGTTAACGGCACCGGTCCGGTTCGTGTCAACCGCGAAGTGCGGCACACCTTTGTTCCTGACGGCTTGACGGGCAACGAGTACCGATTGGAACACTTCTACGAAGTTCGCGGTTCAATGTTTGATAAGAACGCCTGGAAAGAAATTCAACCTTAAAGCTGTTCTACCCAAGGCTAGTAGGTTCAACCGACTGACCTTGGGTGTTTTTTTTTGCATCGAAAATCTAATAATCGATGTATTAGATTATTAGAATCACTCAAACATTTCAGAAAAGGAAATCAGCCTTACATCTGTTCTTTTTTTAGCCTGATCTAAACAATATTTCGAAAAACCTCTCTTTGAGAATGCAAAAAAGATCACTTCTGAAAAACGGAAAAGGTTTCGCTTTTGCATTAAGTTTTCCAAAACAGCCCAATCCGTGAGTTCGTTTCGCCACTTACATTCCGCTAAAAGTGCCTTGTCTTTATTTTCTTCTCCAACAATGTCAATCTCCACTGATGCTTTTGTCCTGCTGTCGGTTCCCCACCAACGGTTCAAATGACTGAAAGCCACTGGACTTTCCCCTTGAAGCAAATTTCGCCACAGGTATTGTTTGCAGATTTCTTCAAAAACCGCTCCCATGTAATCATTCAAATGCGGAGAGATCCTTTCATAGGCAATGTTCGCCGCCCCTCTGACGATCAGGGATTGATTGGGGGCAACAAATCTGAACCAAAACCGAAACATCGGATCGTCTATAACGTAGAGCGTCTTTCGGGCATTTTCCTTTTGACCGAAAGGAACCTCTTTTTTGACGATACCAAGGCGGATCAGATTATTGAGATAGGAAGAGCACGTGGCAGTATTTTCCCCCACTTTAGAGGCTATCTCAGACAATTTTGATGCACCTGAGGCAAGCGCTGACAAAATGGCGTTGTAAGTTGCAGGCTCCCGTACTTCCTGCTTCAAAAGGTTTTCCGGTTCTTCAAAAAAGGCGGAATTCGGATTCAAAAATGTTCGCAGAATATTTTCTTTAACGCTTAATGAGGAGTCTATTTGCTTTAAATATTGAGGCGTTCCGCCGACCATCCCGTAAAGCAGAGCCCTGTCTTCACGGTTAAATGCAGTCAAGAATTTTGATGCCTCCTCAAATTCAAACGGATCGATTCTCATCTGCGCTGTTCGTCGTCCGTACAAAGGCGCTTTATACGCCAACACTTCGTCCTCCATATAGGACATTGACGATCCGCACAGAATTAGCATTAATTTTGAAGTCGACTGATAGCGATCAATCAATAATTGCAATGTTGAGGCAAAACTTCTCTCGCTTTTGGCTACATACGGATATTCATCAATAGCCAAAATCAATCGCTCTTTTTGCGATTTTTGGAAAACATACTCCAGAGCAGACTGAAAGTTCGAAAAAGAGACTGTAAGGGAAAGTGACTCGGCTTGAAAAATACTTTGCGTAAAATTTTCCAAATTTTGCTTAGCGTTACTTTCCACACCCATGAAGTAGATGGCGTTTCTGCCTTCTATAAAACTGTTGATTAATGCAGTCTTCCCAACCCGTCTGCGACCGTACATCACTACTAATTCAAAATTGTCTGAATGATATAAACGATCAAGCTCTGCCAATTCTTTGCTTCTACCAATAAACATCTTTTCCTCTTTTTGAGAATAAGCTGGAACTGATATTTAGTATATCGTAATTTAGTAAATCATGATTTACTAAATTACGATTTAGTTAAATTAAAATCTTCTCTTATGAGATCAAATGGAAAATTAGGAATCATATTCTCCAAATCGAGTGCGCAATTGCATTGTCTGTTAAAAAACGCGGTGTTTCGGTGGTACAAATAACGGCACCCATTCCCACTGAGATTCCCATAGAACTCAATTCAGAAAAATGTTTAGCCATGTCTATTTTTGGGTGGGAAGACATCTTAATTTCAACAGGATAATACAATCCGTTTCGATGAATAATTAGATCAATTTCTGTTTGTTTTTTAGCGTCTCTAAAATAGTACAGATCTGGCTCTTGTCCGTTGTGACGCCAACTCTTAAGTATTTCTGTAATAACAAAAGTCTCGAAAAAGGCACCGGCGTTGGTGTCTCTTTGCATTTCTTCCGGTGTTGAAAATTTACATAGGTATGCAGCAAGACCAGTATCAGTAAAGTAGATTTTAGGTGACTTAGTTAAGGTTTTGGAAGTGTTGCTGAAAAACGGTGGCAACAAGTAAATCAGACCACATGTCTCCGCAACTGAAAGCCAACGACGAATGGTTAACTCAGTGACGCCGGTCATTTCTGCTAACTTGTTTAGGCGTAACTCTTGACCGGTTCTGAGGGCAAGAGCCAATATGAACTTTCTAAATTCGCGAAGTTTATCAACATTGCCAAGCGTTTTAATATCTCTTTCTAAAAAAGTCGATATAAAGGCCTCAAAGTATTGTTCTCGCTCCTTTGTACTCTTATTGATTAAAGCTGGCCAAGCTCCCTGCCAAATAATTTTCCACAACTTTTCGGTCGAACATTCATTAAGATGCCCAGGCAGCGTCGTGCTGGGGAAATATGGTTGCTGCAATGCGCCTTTCCCTTGTCTTTCATAAATACTCATAGGCATTAAATGGATCTCAAAAATGCGTCCTGCCAATGAGTCTCCGACCCCTTGCATAAGTGAAAAACGCTGAGAGCCGGATAACCAAATTAGTCCGTTTTCACCTCTTTGGTCCACTTCATACTTAACTTGGCGAAATAATTTGGGCACACGCTGAATTTCATCGATAAATAAGGGTAAATGATGCTGGAGGAAAAAAGCACCAGGCGATTGTTCTGCCAAATCCAAATCATCAAAGTTATCTAAGGAGACATAATTTCTATCAGCTTCAGACAGATGTTGCAGCAAAGTACTTTTACCTACTTGTCTCATCCCTGTAACTAATAGAACTTTGGAATTTTTGCAAAGTTGTGGAATTTCTTTTTCGACAGTTCTTGGTAGATACATATTTTTTGACAACTGAAAAATTAGTTGAGTTTTATGGTATCAGAGGATCTGGATAAAATCTATAGTTAACTATAGAAAAATTCCATCATGGACTATAGAATTTTTCCATTCTTGCAGAATGAACTCTGAAGAGACTTAAAGTTCCCATACTTTCACAATGTCTTTGGGCGAGACTATATAGAAATCTCCGTCGTAGTAGGCTATTTTTATATATTTTTAGCCTACTGTAACGGAGATTTCTATACTTTTGCCTAAATTTTGTGCAATCTAAACTTTAAACAACTTGGTTAAAAAAGTCCGCATTTTGCTCTCAGCAACTGCAAACCTCAGGATTGCTCCGCGATTATTCTTTGCCCTCAGTCTTAATCTCCTGCGGTTTTTCTTCCGCTTTTTCCGGATGACTTAAGAATGGAGACGCAGCCTCATCATCGTCTTCTTCACGGCGCACAGGGTTTTTCGAGACAAACCACGTGAAGTACACCGGCACAAAGACAATGGCAATGAAGGTCGCAGCAAGCATGCCGCCCAAGACACCCGTACCCATGGACTGACGGGCCGCGGCACCGGGTCCCGTGGCAAGCGCCAGAGGCACCACGCCCAACACAAACGCAAGAGACGTCATCAGAATCGGTCTTAAGCGCAAGGACGCTGCTTCCAGGGCCGCATCAAAGACGCTCTTACCCTGCTCGAGCTTTTGCGCAGCAAATTCCACAATCAAAATGGCGTTTTTCGCCGATAGCCCCACGAGCACCAACAAACCGATCTGGAAGTAAATGTCGTTGGAGAGCCCCCGACAATAGGTTGCCAAAAGTGCCCCCAGTGCCGCAAACGGCACGGCAAGCACCACCGCAATCGGCAGCGACCACCGTTCATACTGTGCGGCCAGAATCAAGAACACCACAATGATGCCGAAGATAAAGGCCGTGCTGGCAGAAGCCCCCAAGCGCTTTTCCTGATAGGCCTGAGCCACCCAACCGATCGCATAACCTTCGGGCAGAACTTCATTGGCGATACGCTCAACTTCGGCAATCGCTTCACCCGAACTCACCCCGGGCACTGCCTCACCCATAAAGCGCGCTGCCAGATACCCATTCATACGCGACATCGTTTCTGCGCCTGACGTTCTCTCCCACGTCACCAATGTCGACATCGGAATCATTTCTCCTGCATCATTTCTCACCCATGAGCGCCCCAAATCTTCGGGCTTCATGCGGTAAGGCGCATCGGCCTGCATGATGACGCGGTTGATTTTGCCGTTGCGGGTAAAGTCATTGATGTAGGTGCTGCCCATGAAGGCTGCCATGGTGTCGTAAATATCGGAAACGGAGACTCCGAGCGACATGGCTTTTGCCTCGTCGACCTTGACAGCAAGCATCGGCGACTGAGCCATACCGGTGTGACGAAGACCGGTGAGCAAGGGCGAGCGCTGCAATTCAACGATAAAGTTATCAGCGACTTCCTGCAAAAGCTGCGGATCATCACTTTCTCGGGACTGCAGGAAACCTGCAAAACCGCCCGAAGAGCCCAAGCCTCTGATCGGCGCTGGCGTTGAAGCCGTCGCACGGCCTTCGGTAATTTCTTCAGCCATTTGCGTGAGAATCTTCACGATATCGTTGGCGGTATTCTCACGATCATCCCAAAGCTTTAACTTCAATACGAAAGTGGCTGCGTTTTGACGCGTATCGTTAGCCACCGTATCAAAACCGGTCAATGTCAGCACAGATTCCACGCCTTCGATCTGCGACATTTTCTTTTGAAGTTCATCGGAAACCCGCTCGGTTCTGCTTTGCGAAGCGCCTTCAGGCAGTGACAGACTCAGGCGCACCACGCCCTGGTCTTCCCTGGGCACAAAAGAAGTGGGGGTAATCTGCACCATCTGCCAGCAGGCAGCGATCACGGCGACAAGCACCACGCCGCTAGCCACCCGGTGGTGAAGAGCCAGTCCCACCCAGCGCTGGAATAGCTTGGTAAAACGTCCCAGCCCCAAATTAAAGCGTTGGAAGAATTTCGCCGGATCCTTCGTGCGGGGCTTGAGCAAAATTGCGCAAAGCGCAGGTGTCAGAGTCAAAGCGACGAATCCGGAAATGGCCACCGAAATCGTAATCGTGACGGCAAACTGGCGGTAAAGTTCGCCTGCCATGCCGCCCAAGAAGGCTACCGGCACAAACACAGCCGAAAGCACAAGGACAATGGCGACCAAAGCGCCTGCCACTTCTTTCATGGCGCGTTTGGCAGCTGTGCGGGCCGACACGCCTTCTGCCACCATAATGCGCTCGACGTTTTCCAGCACCACAATGGCATCGTCAACCACGATACCGATTGCAAGCGTCATGGCAAAAAGCGTGAGCGTATTTAAGGAAAAGTCAAAAAGCCACAGCCCCACCATGGTGCCGATCAAGGACACCGGCACCGCAATCATCGGAATGAGTGTGGCACGCCAGCTCTGTAAAAAGAGATACACCACCAAAAGCACAAGGATGCCGGCTTCAAAAAGGGTCTTGCCGACTTCATTTAAAGAGGCCGAGACGAAAATCGTCGTATCGTCCGTGATCGTATGAGTGATGCGGCCCTTCGGATAGTGTTGGGCAAGTTCTGCTACGCGCGCTTTGACAAGCTCTGCCGTACTCATGGCGTTGGCACCGGTTTGCAGGTACACGGCCACGGTAATGGCAGGAGAGCTGTTTAAAAGGTTATACGAATCGTAGCTGCGCTTACCCACTTCAACGCGGGCGATGTCCTTCATGCGGATGATGCCGTCGGGGCCGTCTGAGCGAATCGTGATGTTGCCGAATTCTTCTGCGGTCAGAAGCTGTCCTTCGGTGGTTACCGTGTAGAAAAGCTGCTGATCGGGCGTAGTGGGAGCGGCGCCCACGCGGCCTGCGGCATACTGCTGGTTCTGAATATCGACCGCATTTTCAACGTCTTTGACGGTCACCCCCAAAAGCGCCATCTTGTCGGGATTGAGCCAAATGCGCATGGCGCCCTGGACGTTGCCGAAAATGCTCACGTCACCCACACCGGGAATGCGCTTTAAGTCATCGACGATATTAAGCGTGGCGTAGTCAGCCATCTGCGTGGGATTCATGGAGCGGTCAGGCGACGTGAGCGCCATCATCAAAAGCGTTTCTTCCGAGCGCTTTCTCACCGTCACCCCGTTTTGGCGCACCTGCTCGGGCAACCGCCGCTCCGCGGTTCTCACGCGGTTATTGATTTCAAGCATCGCGTCGTTCGGATCAATGCCCACTTCAAATGTGCACGAAATACGCACGTCACCGTTTGAGCGAAGCGAGGTGGTGTAATACTGAAGACCTTCAATGCCGGAGAGCTGATCTTCAATGGGCGCTGCGATTGTACGCGCCAGAGTCTGGGCGTCTGCGCCTTCATAACTAGTAGAAATCGAAACCGACGGAGGCGAAATATCCGGATACTGCGACAGCGGCAGCACGCGCATGCAGACAAGCCCCGCGAGCACGATCAGAATCGACATCACAGAGGCGAAAATCGGTCGGCGGATACAAAATTGCGAAAGCATCTCGGTCTCCGGCTACGGTTTTGCTGCCGCTTCGATTTTTTCAGAAGCAGCCTTCTGCTCGCCCCTTTCGGTCACACGGATTCCTTCTCTGAGCCGCATGATCTGATCCGTAATCACCTTGTCACCCGGATTTAAGCCGCCCGTCACAATCCAATCAGTGCCTTCCCAGTTACCCATGAGCACTCCGCGCTCACGCGCTACACCGTCTTGCATCACGTAGACCGAATAGGTTCCGTCGGACTTCTGGCGCACAATCCCCTGCGGCACCAAATAGGCATCTTTATATTCACCCATCATGAGACGCACCTGGACGTATTGACCGGGCAGCAATTTATTGGTTTGCGGCAGCACCGCGCGCAGTCTGAGCGTGCCGCGGTCAGGATCGATCTGATTGCCGATGTAGTCAAGTTTGGCAGGGATAAATTCTGTCGTATCAGGAATAAAGACACGAACAAGATTGTCTTTTGTAAGTTCTGAACCGGCAAGCGACTTGTCACCGATTGCAAAAGAGACGCGAAGAGTATCGGGCTGGGTGATCGTGGTCAAAAGCGTAGTGCCCGAAGTAATGAGTGAGCCGATATTGACTTCGCTTTTGCCCGCAATGCCGTCAACGGGCGCGGGCACCATAGCGTGCGCGAGATCAATGGCGGCGTTTTGCTCCTGGGCCTGAGCCAGGGCCAATGCGCTTTTAGCCACTGCAAGCGCGCTCAGCGAATCATCATACTCCTGGCGGCTTACGGCGTTGACTTTAATGAGTTTGGAATTACGATCAGCATCACGCAGTGCTTTAACCAGCTCAGCTCGAGCTTGACGGGTCTGCGCTTTAGCCTGACGAAGCTGCGCTTCATAGGGCTCTTTTTCAATCTCAAAAAGGGTTTCACCGGCTTTCACCGTTTCACCTTCTTTGAAATTAAGTTTTCTCAAAACACCGGAAACCTGTGCGCGCACTTCAACTTCTTCGGCGCCTTCCGTTTGCCCGAACGTATCCACCCAGCGAATCGCCGTGGTCGGCATCACGGTCATCGTGGACACTTCAACTGGCGGTCGCTCAACCGGCCCCTTTTTATCCCCGCAGGCACTCAACAATGCACAGGCTGCAAGACTGACAATAAATACGGACTTCAAAGACATTCTTAAGAATTACTATCACTAACTGAACTAAGTAATGTTACCTTAAGATCTTTTTAAGCACATTAGGGCAAACACAGTCACAATCGTGATTTTTTGTAACATGCCTGACTGAAATTGACAAAAATTTCAGAGTCGATTTAATTCTGATCGACCGCAGTATCCTCTTTCCAAACCAAGCCGCCCTTGCTTTCTTTATCGATCGCTTCAAGAGTTTTGACGTGTGCGGCGAGTTCCTCATCGTTTGCCTTGACCACGCGAAGGTGGGTGACATCGGGCATCGCAGGCAAACTCTTCATATCCACCGTAGAAATATCGAGCGACTCCTGCCCACGGGTCATCGCCAGATACACCTTAGCAAGGAGTTTGGCGTCAATCAAAGCGCCGTGCAGCGTGCGGTCGGTGTTGTTGATTCCGTAGGCAGCGCACAAGGCGTCCAAATTCACGCGCTGACCCGGTCTTAAGGTTTTTGCCAAAGGCAGTGTATCGAGCACGGCTTCACAATAGTCCGCAAGCGGCCCTTTACCGATGCGCTGCAATTCCATATCAAGATAAGACACGTCAAAAGCGGCATTGTGGATGATGAGCTGACTGCCTTTGATAAAGGCAAGAAAATCATCCACGATATCCTCAAAAAGAGGCTTGCCTTTGAGCTTATCCCAGGTGTAGCCGTGCACCTTTGCGGCCCCTTCTTCGACTTCGCGCTGCGGGTCCATCAGCTTGTAAAACGTTCTTTTTGTAATGGAGCGGCCGACAATTTCCACACAGCCGATGGAGATCAAGCGGTTGCCCGCAGCGATATCCATACCGGTCGTTTCCGTATCGAGTGCTACCTGACGGTTATATGTTTTGGGCATCTCTGTACTTATCCTTCAGATTATTTGTTACCGGGAACGCCGCGATTAGCAAGTTCATCGGCTTTTTCATTGCCGGGCTCACCCGCGTGGCCCTTAACCCACTTCCATTCAATATCGTGACTGGCAACCAACTCATCGAGCTTTTTCCAAAGCTCAACATTTTTTACAGGTTTTCCGGCTGCTGTTTTCCACCCTCGACGCTTCCACTGGGGCATCCACTCTTGAATGCCGTTTTTCACATATTGACTGTCAAGGTGCAGCACCATGGGCACCGGGCGCTTGATCGCTGAAAGCGCCTCAATCACTGCCGTAAGTTCCATCTGATTGTTGGTGGTCTCAACTTCACCGCCGCAAAGCTCAAGCGTTCTTTCACCCCACACAAGGTATGCTCCCCAGCCGCCGGGACCGGGATTGCCCTTGCAGGCGCCGTCTGTCCAAATCTGTAATTTTCGATCTTTATTCATGCTATTTAATTTTTTACGTAATTTTACGTATGAAAATCAATCTCTATTCTAAGAGACCTTCCGGATTGAGCAAAAACTTCTTCAAATTGATATAGAAAATACCGTCGTCATCATAGCCTTGCTCGAGGCCATTTTTAACAATAATAATTTTTCTGAAGGCATCTTTAATCGCCAACAAAGAAGCCTTTTCCTGATCACGTTTTTGTTGATCAGGCAAACTTAACGCCGATTGGACGTAATAACGGCGGCTGCCCAAATTGGCTACAAAATCCACCTCAAGCTGATAACTCAAGCTTCGGCCGTCAACCACTTGTCTTTTACTCACGCTGCCGACATCGACAGAAAAACCTCTTAACCGCAATTCGTTATAAACGATATTTTCCATTAAATGAGTTTCTTCCATTTGTCGGAAATTCAAGCGCGCATTTCTAAGACCCACATCCTCAAAATACAGCTTTGTGGGAGAACCGATATACTTTCTTCCCTTCACATCAAAGCGCTGCGCTTCACTGATTAAAAACGCTTCCTTAAGATGGTTGATGTAGGCGCGAACGGTATTGGGGCTGATGGATGATTTGAGCTTGCTTTTAAAAGTATCCGAAATTTTTGTAGGATTCGTGAGCGAACCGATTGATGAGGCAACGATGTTGACCACATCTTCTAATTCCTGATTTTTTAAAATGCCGTTGCGCTCGATAATGTCTCTCAGATAAGTTTGCTCAAAAAGCCTCTTCAGGAAAGCTGATTTCTGCTCCTCTTCCTGCATCAAAACAACCTGAGGCAAACCGCCGTACGTTGCATATTGCCGCCAGGCCTCCGAAATGTCCTCATTACAGACCTGCATGAACTCAGAAAAGGACAGCGGAAAAATATGAACTTCGTCTCCACGACCTCGAAATTCAGTCAAAACATCCGTCGAAAGAAATTTTGAATTGCTTCCCGTCACGTACAAATCGATATTTTTCCGATATAAAAAAGAATTTAAAACCTCGGAAAAATGATCCAGCATCTGAACCTCATCGAGCAAGATGTAATACATCCGATCATCGATGATTCGCTCATTCAAATAGGTCATTAATTCTTCCGGATCCCGGTAACGACGATTTTCAAAACGATCCAACTGAAGACCCAGAATATGGTCTGATGCGATCCCTTGATCCAAAAGGTATTGTTTGAAAATTTCAAAAAGCAAAAATGATTTTCCGCTGCGACGAATGCCGGTAATGACTTTTACCATACCGTTATGCCTACGGGCAATCAGCCGCCGAAGATAATGGTCACGATGAATTAGCATGATTTTTGAGATTGATTTATTTACGTAATTTTACACAGAATAATCAATCTCGTTAAATCTCTTCAATCTGGTTTCGAGTCGCCACCGTCTGTCCGGTCCAATTCTTTTTCAAAATGACACCTTCCGGAATCAACTTTCCGATCAAGCCCGGATTTTCTGTCTTCTTAATCGCACTTAACATGTAGGCGTTGGCAAGAGCCGGCCACCAACGATCACCCGCTTTCTCGCACCACCCCCAACGGGCAAGCCGCTGAGGATTATCACTTAAGCTCGGGCAATACACTCCGAACCGTCCCCGATCAACAACACCGTACTTCTGGCAAAAACCTTTGACCTGCGAAACCGTGAGCGGTTCAAAATGACGATTGCCGCAATATGCCGTCAAACGGTGTTTTTTGCGAACCCACCAGGGTCCCCAGGGATTAAAGCTCAAAAGAATAAGACGCCCTTCGGGAGCGAGCACCCGAAAAACTTCCTGAAAAAAAGCTTTGGGGTTTTCGCACCACTCAAGCGCATGGGCACAAACCACGAGATCAAATTCGCCCTCTCTGAAAGGCAGCGATTCATAAGACAGACAAACTTTCGCACAGTCCTGGGCGTTTTCCTCAACGGTATTTACACCCAAAAGTCGTGACCCGTGGGAGGCGTTTCGCAAAAGCGTACCGAAAGGAGCACCCAGTTGCAGAGCGTTCTCACCCGTACAGTCAGACAAAAGTTTGTCGGTCTGTGAAGCTTCCCAGCGTCTTAAAAGCATACCGGGCGCAGTTGAAAAAAAGTCCTGAATCGTAGCCATTACTTAAGATCAGTTTTTCTTTGACAAAAATTATCCACCAAATCTTCAGACATTAACAAGAGAGAAGAGAGGTTCACGCACTCAATCCCAAATATGATCCTGTAAATAACTCGCGACTAAAGTCGCAAGCTTTTATTTATCGTGATTGTTAGCAAT
>CAJKMT010000015.1 GCA_905201055.1 uncultured Sutterella sp.
AACGCTGGAGTCCAACTGCCCAAAAATATCATCTAGTTGATGAAAAGTTCAGGATACAAACCAACCACTCCGCCAACTGCAAAAACACCGTCGCGAAGTTGCGCAATTTGTCGATTGGTCATCAAATTTACCATCACCAGACACACCACTTGGTCATCACATGACACAACAATGCCACGCAAGCGTCATGGTGCCAAGGGGTTCTATGAAGCGCTAGGTCATCACCCGTCGTGAAGTTTGGTCATCAGGTGGAAAAAATTGAGACACAATATGTAGATTTTGACGTATGTTCAATTTTGGCGGGGATCGCCTGAAAGTCTTTAATTTCGGGCACAGAGACGAAAAAAGCACACAACATAATTTGTGTGCTTTTTGCGTTGATGGTGCCCGTTGACTGACTCGAACAGACGACCTGCCGCTTACAAGGCGGCTGCTCTACCAACTGAGCTAAACGGGCATCAAAGAGACGGTTATTTTACACGAGAAAAGACCGGTTTGGGAGGTGACGGTTGATCTTCTTCGTCATCTTCATCGCTGTGCGGGCTAAACATCATGCCTTTATTGGGCTCTTCCTGGGGAAACATTCCCGTGATATTGCGATAAGGGACCCGACAGCGCAGAGCTTTCTCGCCAAAACGCGCCTCAAAGCTTATTTCCCGATCATCAAAAATCAGGTTATGGGTGGCTTCTGAGGAAATATCAAAAATAATTTGTCCGTCTTCAACAAATTCCTGAGGCACCACACAATGATCGTCAACACGAACGAGCACATAAGGGGTCAACCCCACATCCGTACACCAGTTCCAAATGGCTTGCACCAAGTAGGATTTAATAGACGGTCTGGACATAAACTGGCCCCTTTCTGTCTTAGCGACGCATCACTTTTTCAGAAGGCGTCATTGAGTCGATAAAGGACTGACGCGAGAACAATCTTTCAGCATACTTGTGCAACGGAGCCGCAGACTTCGGCAGTTCGATTCCGTAAAGTCCCAAGCGCCAGAGCAACGGAGCCATCACAACGTCCAGCATCGTGAACTCTTCGCCGAAAATGTATTTGTTCTTCGTGAAAATAGGTGCCATTGCCGTCAATTGATCACGAATGTTGGTACGAGCGATTTCCTTGGCAGCTTCGTCGGCTTCACGCGATTCCAATGTTCTCACATGCGTAAACAGCTCACGCTCAAAGTTGAACATGAACAGACGAACGCGAGCACGCAGCACGGGCTCTGCCGGCATCAGCTGAGGATGCGGGAAACGTTCATCCAAATATTCGCAAATAATGTTGGCTTCGTAGAGGAAAAACTCACGCTCAACAAGTACCGGTACTTCACCGTAAGGGTTCATCGTAAGGATGTCAGCAGGAATGTTATTCACATCAACATCACGAACTTCAAAATCCATTCCCTTTTCATACAAAAGGAAACGGCAACGGTGAGAAAACGGACAAGTGGTACCGGAATACAAAATCATTTCTAATTACTCCTCGGTGCGAAAAACTTCTCAAGCTTTGGCGTTAAAAGACGCACCACTTATTAATTTTAAGAGCTTCCAGAAAAAATAGCTATTTTATCGACAAATTCTCTTTAATAATCATTGAGTTAGATTGGATTGTCATCATCTACAAAAATACATTCCAAACCGTGTTTTTCTTCTATCCAATCGCCCAATGCACGAATACCCAAACGTTCGGTTGCATGATGACCGCAAACCAAAAAAGGCACTTCGCTTTCACGAGCCAAATGAGTCGTTCTCTCCGTAGCTTCACCGCTGATGTATGCCTGTGCCCCCATGGCGATAGCTGCTTCAAAGAAATTCTCAGCTGAACCTGAGCACCATGCCAAACGCTCCACCTTGATTGAAGCATCTCCCAGCACCAGCGGTTTTCTATTCAAGGCTTTTTCTAAACACTGTGCCAACTCTTGAACAGAAACCGGCGCGATTTTCCCGCTCCAAATGAAGTTGCCTTCACCACCCAAAACAATGTCTTGTGCATTTAAAAGTGCTGCCATTTGCGCATTATTGCCGAGTGTCTCATGCGCATCCAAAGGCAGATGGTAAGCAATCAAATTGATCTCAGCGCTCATCAACGTTTTGAGTCTTTTGTATTTGGTTGCGACAATGGCCGGATTTTCCCCACGCCAAAACCAACCGTGATGCACTAAAAGCGCGTCAGCCTGCAGCTGCACTGCCCGATCAATCACATTTTGTGTGGCCGATACCGCAGTCACAATTCGTTTGATCTCATCTTTACCCTCTACCTGCAAGCCGTTCGGAGCGTAATCCTTGAAAAGCTCAGGGTGCAAAAGTGTATTAAGAGATTCAATCAGATCTTGTTTTCGCATGGAATATCCTCCCCGGAAACGAAGAGAGCAGATTTAGGATTCGGCCTCAGGCTGAGGATTTTTCTTGCCGAAGAGGCAAACACACCACAAACCCACTTGGTACAGAATAACCAAAGGAATCGCCAGCAGGCATTGGCTCATCACATCGGGCGGAGTCACGATTGCTGCGATGACAAAGGCGCCCACAATCACATAGGGACGAACCTTTTTTAACCGCTCATAAGTCGCCACACCCATGCGGTTTAACACCATCACGACAATAGGCACTTCAAAGGTGATTCCGAAGGCCACAAACATTGTGATGACAAAACTGAAGTAAGCATCAATGTCCGGTGCAAAATTTACGCTCTCCGGGCTAAACCCCGCAATAAACATAAAAACCATCCGAAACACGATGAAATAGCAATAAAGCATTCCCAAGGCAAACATCACAAGGCTTGATGCCAGAATCGGGAAAATCAATCGCTTTTCACGCTTATAGAGACCGGGAGCAACAAACGCCCACACTTGATAAAGCACATAAGGCAAAGCGATTAAAAAGGCCAAAAAGAGCGTGACCTTAAGAGGCACAAAAAACGGCGCCACCACCCCCGTTGAAAGCATTTTGACGCCCTGAGGAAGCGCTGCCATCAGCGGCTTACTCAGAAAATCAAAAATATGTTTCATAAATGGCGATAAGACCACAAAAACGACAATGACACTCACCGCCGCGCGCAGCAGACGAGTGCGCAGCTCCAACAGATGCGACATCAGGGGTTGTTCACGATCAACCTCTGCATCTTCCGGACTTTCGTAGGTGAGTTTATTGTTTTCAGCCATCAAAGACTCTTATCGATAAATTCGGGGACGATTAACACGAGCGCGAGGCGCGTAACGTTTGTTATAGCCGCCGAGTGTTTTACGGGGCAAAGCCATTTCTCTTCGCAACTCCTCAAGCTCCTGAATCACATCATCGAGCGAGGGACTTGGTTTGTAGCGTCTGGGAATATAGTGCGAGTGATACGCATCGGAGCTGCTCGGATCATTTTCCCAGCTGAAAGGGCTCGGTGATTCAGAACGAGAGGCCGACAATGTCGACTCTGACTGATTAAATTGCGTGTAGGGATCCGCCTGCTCAGTCTTTCCGTCCCCTGAGGTCGTCAGCTCATTGACCGCATGATTGACTTCATCGGCCTGTTTGGTGAGATTGGTTTGGACATCAGAAACGGTTTGCCTCAAACTTGAGGCAGAAGAGGCAATTTCCTCGCGAATTTTTTTAATCTCAGAAAGTTGAGATTCTCGATCAAATTCCCCCTTCATTTGGGAAACGTAGCCCTGTGCCTTGGCTAAAAAACGACCGGCCGCACGAGCCACTTCCGGCATTTTTTCAGGCCCAAGGACAACCAGCGCCACCACGCCGATAATCAGAATTTCCGTAAAACCGAGATCAAACATAAAAGACAAAAAAGGGGGCGACGGACCGACCGATCCCCGCCCAAACCTTTTCCTCAGATGTTATTTCTTAGCCTCAGTTTTTTCTTTGGCGGTCACATCAAGGGTTTTGGCAGCTGCCTCATTGGTGACTTTTTTGGCTTCATCTTCTTGACCTTCCTTCAAGCCTTCTTTGAAGCCCTTAATGCCGCTTCCCAAGTCGCGACCTAAGTTTTTAAGCTTGCTGGTGCCGAAAACCAGGACGACAATCAACAGGACGATCACCCAGTGCCAGACAGAAAAACTTCCCATTTTTAACTCCTACGCGGCCACGGTTGAGGACCGCCCATTACGTGAATATGCAAGTGACCAACTTCCTGTCCGCCGTCACGTCCCGTATTGATAACCACACGGAATCCGTTCTGGCAGCCCTGCTCTTTGGCCAACTGAGGAACCAGTGCAAGCATTTTACCTAAAAGCGGCGTATCTTCAGGCTGAGCTTCGGCCAAAGAGACCAAATGCTTTTTCGGAATCAAAAGAAAATGGATCGGCGCAGAAGGATTGATGTCGTGAAACGCCAATACATCATCGTCCTCGTAGACTTTTTTACAAGGGATTTCACCCTTGATGATTTTGCAAAAGATGCAGTCTTGCATAGAGTTTTCCTTTTTCAGAATTCCTCTGGTCAGTCAATGCGCTCAATTTGCGCACCCAGTGAGGCTAATTTTACTTCCATGTGGTCATAGCCGCGATCCAAATGATATATACGATCGACTATAGTCTCACCTTTGGCTACCAAACCGGCAATCACCAACGATGCCGAAGCTCTTAAATCCGTAGCCATCACATTAGCCCCGGATAATTCCGAGACACCGCTCACAACCGCAGTGTGACCGTCCACCGTAATATTTGCTCCTAAACGTTGCAATTCCGGCACGTGCATAAAGCGATTTTCAAAAATCGTTTCCGTGATACGCCCCGTACCCTCAGCAATTGTATCCATAGCCATAAACTGAGCCTGCATATCCGTCGGGAAACCCGGATGAGGAACCGTTCGCACACTGACAGCCTGCGGCCGTCTGTCAATACTGACGCGAATCCAATCATCGCCGGTAAGCACAGTGGCTCCGGCCTCACGCAATTTCTCCAACACAATGTCGAGAGTATGAGGCGCGGCATGAGTCACTGTCACATCCCCGCGAGTCATCACTGCCGCCACCAAGAAGCTCCCCGTCTCGATTCGATCGGGCAGCACCGAATGCGTTGTACCATGCAATTGATCCACGCCTTGGATTTCGATCACTGAAGTTCCGGCTCCGCGAATCTTAGCTCCCATGGCATTGAGACAATTGGCCAAATCCACCACCTCAGGTTCACGAGCGGCGTTTTCAATAACAGTCGTGCCTTCAGCAAGGGTAGCCGCCATCAGTAAATTTTCTGTTCCCGTGACTGTCACCATGTCGGTAACAATGTGAGCTCCCTTTAAACGCTTGGCTTTTGCGACTACATAACCGTGATCGATCACCACTTCGGCACCAAGAGTCTGCAGTCCCTTGATATGCTGATCAACAGGGCGAGCTCCGATAGCACAGCCTCCCGGCAAAGATACTCGGGCTTCTCCAAAGCGGGCAACCATCGGTCCAAGTGTTACGATTGATGCACGCATGGTTTTCACAAGATCATAAGGAGCGGTGAGTGTTGTCAGATCCTTAGCGTTAAGTCTCACCGTTTCAGAATCATCCTGTCTTTCAACCTTCACCCCCAAACCGCTCAACAGTCTTCCCATCGTACGAATGTCTGATAAATGGGGGACGTTGTTCAAAACAAGATCATCAGCGGTCAATAAGGATGCGGCAATAATCGGCAGTGCGGCGTTTTTCGCACCGGAAGCTTTCACCTCACCGCTTAAGCGACAACCGCCGGTTACTTTTAGTTTTTCCATAATTCCCTACGTTTTTTCTTTAAATTCACTGGAAATTTATTGTCTTTGCCATCATAACAAACCGATTAAACGATTCGACTCTCAGAAAATGATTGTTTCAATTTCCGGACAGCCTCGTTCATTATTGGTGTGTCTTTTGGCAATAAGGACGGATTAGTCCCCTTACGCCATAAAGTTTGGCAAGACTCCACATCCCCTCGGGCAAATTAATGATTTGGGGCTGAAGATTTTTCCCCTGAGCCTCTTTGAGCCACTTCAAAATCAACGCCAAAAGGGCACTGTCAGCACTTTTCACTTCCGTGCAGTCAAAGACGGCGTCGGAAGCGGCAAGCGCCTCCGCCGCCTGAGTTTCCCAGTGACCGATATCATCAAAAGTCACCGTTTCTTGATTAATTTTCATAGCCCGCAATTACCGAATAATGGCTAAATTTTTATCTTACTTTTTTGCCGGTTCAGGATTGTTGACCCGTTCCTGCATGCGGCGAATCAACCCAGGAATCCCTTCCTGAGCGGCAATTGTTCCGTACTGATTGCGATAGTTACTCACAAGCCACACACCTTCGACATTGACGTCAATGACCTTCCAGCCTTGATCCTTGATGTTGCGCAGGCGATAGACAATCTGAACTTCGGGCTTGCCGGGATCAGAAATCGAACTCATCCCTGTTCTCACAATGGCTTCCGTGCCGTCATTTTGTCCGCGAGGCAAAACCCGCACCTTTTGATCCTTAGCCATGCTGAGCGCACCCGAGTAGACCTGAATCAATGTTTCACGGAAAAGATGCTGCAGCTGTTCACGCTGCTCGGGCGTTGCTTCGCGCCACTTAGGGCCGACAGCCATACGGGTCATACGCAAAAAGTCGACGGCAGGCATCATTTTTTCATCCACAAGGGCTTCTACTGCCTGTTTTTCTCCCTTTTGCAGCTTCGGATCTTTTTTAATGGCATCCAAAATTTCATTGGACACCTTCAAAACAAACTCATCAGGCGATTGTGCCGCCGGGGCAGCAGACACAGGCAACACGGCCGTTGCCAAAGCCAAACAGCCCACCAAAGTCATAAAAACGCGACGCAACATACCTCACTCTCCTTTAATTTTCTTCGTAATCTTCTTCAAATTCATCAGGCATCAGCACCAACGGCGGATTTCCGTCCCACACCTTATTTTCACGGTTCTGCAAATATGCTTCACGAACAGCTACGTAAGGATCCAATGCCGTTTGAAGCATGCTGTCGGTCGGCAGCAATTGCGCACGCGTATTGATCACGTCGAGAGCGCCCAGGGCGATTGCGTATTTGGTTTTATCACCCTCTCCCCAGAAATAGTATGTAGGCGGATACGTTGCCCAATCAACCGGCAGACTTGCCGTGTCACGTATGGTACTGGGACCAAGGAACGGCCAAACAATGTAGGGACCGGAACCGACACCCCAAACCCCCAGCGTCTCACCGAAGTCTTCCGGTGCATACTCCAGATTCATGTGAGAGGCCACATCAAAAAGACCGGCGATACCGACGGTGGTATTGATGAGAAAACGCGCCAAACTGACAAACCCTTCCTTGACTTTGCCTTGCAGGAAGTTATTGAGCATATTGCCCGGTTCGCCTAAGTTGGAAAAGAAATTACTGACGCCATCCTGCACGGGACTCGGCACATAATCGGCGTACCCCTTGGCCACGGGATGCAGCACATATTCATCAAGCGTCATGTTAAAAGCATGAGTCTGTCGGTTAAACGCTTCCCACGGATCATTGGGATTTTCACCGGCATTAGGCGGAACAACAGCACAGGAGGCCAAAGCCGAACACAATGCCGCTGCGACAAGGGTGCGTTGCAAGGTGCGTGACATAGTTCGGATTCCTTATTGGTTATCTTTGTTTTCCACAAAACTGTACATGAATTTGCTGATCATCTGCTCAAGAACCATGGCAGACTGCGTGCGGCGAATCTTTCCGCCGGTTTCCAACACTTCTTCGTCAGCACCCGCCACAAAACCGATGTACTGCTCACCGAGAAGACCGGAGGTCAGAATTTGCGCTTCGGTATCCGTCGGGAATTGGTATTGTGAATCTATGGTCATCAAAACCTTAGCCTGATAAAGATCATTGTCAAAGGTCACGCTTTCAACACGTCCGATAACAACACCGGCACTTTTAACCGGCGCTCTCGGTTTGAGTCCGCCGATGTTGTCAAACATCGCCTCAACCGTGTAGGTCTTCTGTGACCACGAAAAGCTTCCCAAATTAGCTGCCTGCAGAGCTGTAAAAAGCAGCGCGGCAAAGCCAGCCACCACAAAAAGCCCCACCATGAGCTCAACACCGCGTTTGCGTTCTGTTTTTCGTTCCATCGAAAACCCCTTTCTAAACCGAGAACATCAGGGCTGTCATGATAAAGTCCAGCCCCAGAACCATTAACGAAGAAATCACCACGGTTCGAGTCGTGGCGCGCGACACACCTTCCGGTGTCGGTCTTGCGTTATATCCTTGATATAAAGAAATTAAGCCGACCGCAACAGCAAAGACAATCGATTTAATCACGCTGTTGCCGATATCGGAAAAGACATCAACACCGGCTTGCATTTGAGACCAGAAAGCCCCGCCGTCGACTCCGATCATCACCACGCCTACAATCCAAGCGCCAAAAATGCCGACTGCTGTGAAAATACAAGCCAGAAGCGGTAAGGAAATCACCACCCCCAAAAAGCGAGGTGCGAGTACCCGACGCACCGGGTCCACACCCATCATTTCCATGGCCGCGACCTGTTCGCCGGCGCGCATTAAACCGATTTCTGCCGTCAGCGACGTTCCGGCCCGACCGGCAAACAAAAGGGCGGCCACCACCGGCCCCAGTTCACGAGCCAGTGACAAGGCCACCATGACACCGAGCGCCTGTTCGCTGCCGTAGCTCACGAGGATGTAATAGCCCTGCAGCGCCAACACAAAACCCACAAATAAGCCCGAAACAGCAATGATCAACAACGAGTAATTGCCGATGAAATGAATCTGCTGCACAACGAGCCAGAATCGTCCAAGCGAGGCCGGCAGTTCCTTAAACAGCTGCAGCGCAAAAATGGCCATGCGCCCGACGTGGCGAATCTGCTCAAGAGTCCATGCCCCTAAATCCATCAATGCGTTCATGGTGCGTGTACTCCAAATTCTTGCCCGATAGGTTCAGCCGGATAATGGAAAGCCACGGGACCGTCCGGTGCCCCATCAATAAACGGCCGCACGTACGGGTCCTGCGACGCAGACAGCTCCTGCGGCGTTCCCTGCGCAGCGATACGCCCCGACGAGATCATGTACACATAATCAGCGATGGCAAATGTCTCCGGCACATCGTGCGTCACAATAATGCTTGTGGCATTAAGCGCATCATTGAGGTCACGAATCAAACGTGCGGTCACACCCATTGAAATCGGATCCAAACCGGCAAACGGTTCGTCGTACATAATCAGCTCCGGATCCAGTGCCGTTGCACGAGCTAATGCCACACGGCGGGACATACCGCCGGAAATCTCGCTTGGCATCAGATCTGCCGCGCCTCTCAGACCCACCGCATTTAATTTCATCAGCGCCATTCTTTCAATGAGCTCTTCACTGAGCTGGGTCTGCTCGCGCAATGGGAACGCGACATTATCGAGAACCGACATGTCGGTAAAGAGCGCCCCGAATTGAAAAAGCATACCCATGCGCCGACGCTGCGCATAAAGTTTTTCCTTATCAGACGTATCAAGGGGCTCACCGTCAATGAGGATTGCTCCCTTATCCGGCGTTTCAATCCCGCCGATCAGCTTCAGAAGCGTTGTTTTCCCCATGCCCGAGCCACCCATAATGGCCACGACCTGCCCCCGGCCGAAATGCAATGTCACATCGTCCAGAATCACACGCCGTCCGTACCCAAAAGTTACGTCTTGGACAGTTACAAAATCACTCACTCGTGATCCTTTTTACTTTGTCATTAAAAATACTGAATAATCATTCAGGAATTGCCTCATTATACGCTGAGCCGACTTCCTAAACTTGAACGAAATCGTTAAATTTTTCTCAAATTTGATTTAATCAGCAATGCGGTTCAAAACGCACACCGCGGGCAATTCCCAACTCGGCAAGTTTTGGATCATCATCGGCAATCACAGTGAATCGTTCGATCACATCCTGCGGCACATCCATCACTCGTCCGGTTTTGAAATTGATATAGCACCACTCGGTAGCTCCCAGGCTGACCAAACGATCGCCGCGCTTAATCGCATAACGACGCAAAGACCGAGGTCCCGACCAGGCACTGACCCAAGAATAAATCGTGAGCTCATCACCTTCGTAGCACGGTCTGAGGTATTCAATCCAGTGTTCTCGCGCAACCCAAACTTCACCGCGCTCAAGACATTCCTTAGCTCCGCACCCTAAAGCTGAGGCGTGCTCCATCGCCGCTTTTTCCATCCACCGAAGGTACTCTCGGTTATTCACATGACGCAATATGTCAATGGATTCAGAACCGACCTTGAAAGTGTGCTGATAAATTTCAATCATTTTCTTCAAAATCAAAACAGAGAATACCGATTTTGGCACAACTGCAATCCGAGGAAAAGAGCTTTTTGTACATGTTCTGCAAACTGTTACAGCATTTTTAACCTAAGTTCTCGCAAATTCAGCATAAAAACGGTAGCATTCAGTCCGTTCAGTTGTGTGGTTAGGACTTCCTGTATTTGACGTTTTCTCTTTGTTTTTGTCCTATAAAAACCACAGTCTATTTTTACCGGTATGAAGACAAAAAAAACACAAAATTCTTGGTTAAAGAAAGCATTTAAATGGTTAACGATCACAGGTCTGTGCGGCGCCGGTGCTGCCGTCAGCTTAGGGCTTGTCGTCTTTTCCGTCGTTTACTATCAGCTGCCGCCTATTGATGCTTTGACTCAATATCGACCGAAGGTGCCTTTGCGCATTTACACGGCCGACGGTGACTTAATCGGTGAATTCGGTGAAGAGCGTCGCGATTACGTCCCCTTTGAAGAAATTCCGCGTCACGTTAAACTGGCCATTCTTGCCGCTGAAGATGATGGTTTTTATGAGCACTCCGGCATTGAATTCATGGGGATTGCGCGCGCAGCGCTTGCCAACCTCATCACAGGTCGTCGCGGACAAGGCGGCAGTACGATCACAATGCAGGTGGCCCGTAATTTCTTTTTAAGTTCCGAGCGAAGCTACACCCGAAAACTTTACGAAGTGGCCCTGGCCTTTAAGATCGAACAAAATCTTTCCAAAGATAAAATCTTTGAGGTCTACGCCAATCAGATTTTTTTAGGTCATCGCTCGTACGGCTTCGGCAGTGCCGCAAAAACCTACTTCGGCAAAGATTTGCGTGACCTCTCGATTTCTGAAGCCGCTGTTTTGGCCGGTCTTCCGGTAGCCCCCAGCGCTTACAATCCGCTTGTAAACATGCGCCGCGCCACCATGCGCCGCAATTACGTGTTGGGACGCATGTTCAATCTGGGCTACATTGATGAGATCACGTACGCTTCCGCAATGGCTCAACCCATTGAAGTCCGTCAGACCACAGCCGAGCAGCAAAAAACACAGCTTCAGACGCAAGAGCTTCACGCGGGCTATATCGCCGAACTTGCCCGTATGCTCATGCTGCCCTACTTTAAGGACACCATTTACGACCAGGGCATTAACGTCTACACCACGATTCGCTCCCGCGACCAATTGATCGCAAGCAATACTGTTCGCAAGAACATGATTGAATACGATCGTCGCTACGGTTACCGCGGTGTTGAAGGATACGCGGATTTGTCTCATGAAGACACTCGGGAAGCCAATATCCGCCTTGCCTTGTCTAAGGTTATTTCCAGCGCCAATCTGCTGCCAGGCGTCGTTACCAAACTCACGGCTAAACAAATGACCGTGCAGCTCTATAACGGCGATATTGTCACGCTTGATGACAAGGGCTTTGCATTCGCTCAGCGCTTTATCGCTAAAAAAGGCCAAACCCTTAAAGGACGCTATAAAGAGAAAGAGTTGCGAGTGGGAGGCGTTGTCCGCGTCACACAAGACAAAAAGGGCAAGTGGTCTCTGGGACAAATTCCCGCGGTTGAAAGTGCCTTTATTTCGGCCAATTTCAATACCGGAGCCATTTACTCGCTTGTGGGCGGCTTTGATTTCAAAATCAACCAATTCAACCACGTCACACAAGCATGGCGTCAGCCGGGCTCAAGTTTCAAGCCCTTTATTTACTCGGCCGCTCTCGATAAGGGATTTACACCTGCCACTGTCATCAATGATGCACCGCTTTCCATTGATCCGCGCTTAACGGGCGGTAAACTTTGGGAGCCGAGAAACGATGATCGTAAGTATGACGGTCCGATGACGCTGGCCGATGCTATCGCCCGTTCCAAAAACTTAGTGTCAATCCGTATTGTTCAGGCTATTGATCCGTATTACGCACAGCAATACATTGCCCGATTTGGTTTTGATCCGAAAAACCACCCGCCTCTTTTAACCATGGCTCTCGGTGTCGGTTCTGTCACACCTTGGGAGATGGTGGCAGGCTACTCGGTGTTTGCCAACGGCGGTTATCTGGTACAGCCTTACCTCATTGAAAAAGTCACGGACGCTCAAGGTAATGTGCTGATGCAGTCAAAGAACGCAAAAGTGGGTGAGGGGGCTCCGAGAGTCATTGACGCGCGCAACGCTTATGTCATGCACTCACTGCTTCACGGCGTAGCCGTCCGAGGCACCGGCCGCAGAGCCGGCAACGCGTTAAAGCGTGAAGATATGGGGGTTAAAACCGGTACAACCAATGACGCATTGGATGCTTGGTTTGCGGGCTATGCCGGCGAAATTACTGCCGTGGGCTGGATGGGCTATGACCAACCGAAGTCGCTCGGTGCCAATGCTTACGGCGCAGGACTTGTTTTGCCGGTATGGGTTGATTATATGAAGAGCGTTTTAAAGAACGCCCCCGAATACTATCGACCGCAGCCTGCCGACGTTGTGGAGATTAACGGACAACCCTTCTACGCTGACCAAGTCGGCGATACGGTGCAGACACTGGGGCTCGGTGAAACAACCACTCCCGGTGAAGTTGATCCGATCACGGAGACCATCCGCGACCAGATCTTCTGATAAAGGTGCTTAAAGCCGAAGGGTGATGCTTCGCCCGAGCTTGTGAGTCAAAAGTGAGGAAAGGTCTTCTGCAATACTGTGGTGTGAACAGGTATCGAGCCATTGCTCTCCTGTTCGCTCATAGTGATGACCGCCCTTAAGACTCGCTAGCCACAACTGCCGCGTCGGTGTTTGCTTATTAATGACAATTTGGAATCCGTCATCAAATTCGATCGTCAGCACATTGCCCTGTCGATCGACGTCAAGCTCGTCATCGACGGCTTCGACAGCCGCTTGGATTCGTTGTAAAGTTGACTCTGCGAGTTCGATAAACTCCGTTTCCGTCATTTTTAACCGTTTTATTTGAAAAACATGAAACAGATTTTAGCGATTCTGGCCGCAACCGTAATTCTCACTGCCTGCGGCATCAAAGGTGACCTGTATTTGCCCCAAGACCTTGAGGCGCCGCAAGACTCTGTCACTGAAATCGAAGCCGACCCGCTCAGCGTCCCGCAAAAATAAATTCACATTATGGACGCGCTGCCCTCTTCCCATTTCTCGTACCGTAACGCAGTTTTGTGCTGTGAGGATCTGAGTCTGTCGGAATTAGCCGATCTTCACGGCACTCCAACATATGTTTATTCGTTAAAAACCATTAACGAAGCCGCTCAAACATACGAAAACGCTTTTTGCGGCATACCCCATAAGCTTTGTTACGCAGTAAAAGCCAACTCTAACCTGGCGATTTTAAAAATCCTTCAGAAAAGGGGCTGGGGCTTTGACATCGTGTCTCTGGGGGAATTGGCAAGAGTTCTTCAGATCGGAGGAAATCCGGAAAAGATTATTTTCAGCGGCGTCGGCAAAACCGAAGAGGAGATGCGCATCGCCCTTTCCGCCGGAATCGGGGCTTTCAATATTGAAAGTGAACCCGAATTTGAACGTCTGGCCTCAATCGCCGAACAAATGAAGTGCCGCCCTCGAGTGTATTTCAGGGTGAATCCTGATGTGGATGCACACACGCATCCTTACATTTCAACCGGTTTGAAGACCAATAAGTTCGGAATTGATTTTTTCAGCGCTTTGCCCCTGTTGAAACGGGCTGCGGCCTGTCCGCATGTGCAGCTGACCGGTATCGATTGCCATATCGGCTCTCAGCTCTCCTCTTTTTCTCCGTACTTTGATGCCTGTGACAAATTACTGGAACTCTTGGATAAATTACGGGCAAGCGGCATTGAATTGCAGGACATAGACTTCGGAGGCGGGGTCGGAGTCCGTTATCGTGATGAAACAATAGAGCCATTGCAAAATCTTGTAAGCGGCCTTAAAAGCCGACTTGCCGACCGCGGATACTCTCATCTGCGAATCGTCATGGAACCAGGCCGCTCGATTGTAGCCGCTGCCGGTCTTCTGCTTTGCAGCGTTGAATATCTTAAAACAACCCCCGTCAAGCATTTCATCATCACAGATGCCGGCATGAATGACCTGATCCGTCCGGCACTTTATGCCGCCTGGATGCCGGTGCTGCCGGTTCGTCTCAGCAAAGACTCTGAAACACTTTTTGACGTTGTCGGTCCGGTTTGCGAATCAAGCGATTGGCTTGCGCGTGACCGCGCATTGTCTGTCCGAGCCGGAGATTACCTTGCCATTACCATGGCGGGAGCTTACGGCATGAGTATGGCTTCACACTACAATTCCAGAAGATTGCCTGCGGAAATCCTGGTTGACGGCAAGCGCGCTTTTGTTATCAGAAAGCGGGACTCTCTTGAAGATCTTTGGACCAATGAAGCGGTCCCTTCCGAACTTTAACTAAGCCATTTAACCTATTGAGTAATTAGGGATTTTTTCTATTCCCCTATTCCAAGGAAAGAGTAACATTTCACTATCGCTTCGTATTGCCGTTTAACTAAGACAATTTCGTCATCATGGACTGGCTTGTCGCACTTTTCACCAATCCCGGCTCAATTGCCCATATTCTCTTCGTATATTCCATTGTCATCGCGCTCGGTATGGGCTTGGGAAGGATAAAAATTTTCGGGGTTTCTCTCGGTGTTACTTTCGTTTTGTTCACCGGCCTGCTTCTCAATTACCTCGGCATAAAAATTGATCCGACTGTCTTAGGTTTTATCCGCGACTTTGGATTGATACTTTTTGTCTTCTTCATCGGGCTTCAGGTCGGACCGTCTTTTTTCGCCTCATTTAAAAGCGGCGGTATTGTTTTAAACGGGCTGATGATCCTGGCGGTCGTTTTAAGTGTCCTGGTCACAATCATCCTGTATTTCTGTTTTTCAGACACGTTGTCTTTAGCTCAAATGTTAGGCGTGCACTATGGTGCCGTCACCAATACGCCGGGCTTAGGGGCTACACAGGAAGCCCTTGCGCAGCTTAACTATCAGGGTGAAGATATCGCCGTCGCCTACGCCTGCGCCTACCCTTTGGGCGTTGTCAGCATCATCGGCACGGCAATAGCCTTGCGCATTATTTTCAAAATCGACATGAAAGAGGAAGACCGTCATTGGGAAGATGAAGAAAAGGCCTCCAATCACGTCTCTATTTTCTTTCATGTGCATGTGACCAATCGAGCCCTTGAAGGCAGAAGCATCGGTGATATCCGTGCATTTATTGCGCGCCCCTTCATTTGTTCCCGCATTCAACATAACGGAGAAATTTCCAGTCCCAGCGCAGAATCGCTTGTCCATGTCGGCGATATCGTGCGTATTGTTTCGGGAGAGGAAAATAAAGACGCCATCGTGGCTTTCTTCGGTGAGGAAGATAAAAAAGCCGACCTTGCTACCGAGCACTCTCCCATTACCAGCAAGCGGCTCTCCGTTACTCGCACGGAAATCAACGGGCTGACTGTCGGCGACCTTCACCTGAGTCATTCCGACGGGGTCAATATCACGCGTGTGTACCGTGCCGGTATGCAACTTTTCCCATACCAAAACCTGCACATCCAAATGGGCGATGAGCTCTACTGTGTTGGTCCGATTAACTCCATCAAACGTCTCGAAGACCGGGTCGGCAATAAAATCAAACGGCTCGAGCATCCGAATCTCATCGCCATATTCATCGGCATTGCCTTGGGTATTTTGTTCGGTTCGCTTCCGATTGCCATTCCCGGCATGCCCGTACCGCTTAAGCTCGGTCTTGCGGGCGGACCTTTGATTATTGCGATTCTCTTGGGGCGTTTCGGTTCGCTTTTCCGTTTGGTCACCTACACGACCTCTTCGGCCAATTTGATGCTGCGGGAACTTGGAATTTCCTTGTTCCTGGCCAGTGTCGGGTTGGCTGCCGGTGAAAATTTTGTCGATGCGCTCTTAGTTGGTAACGGTCCGCTTTATGTTGTCCTCGGCCTTTTGGTCACCATTATTCCGCTGTTGATCGTTGGCTGCGTTGCAAGGCACTTCTTTCATATCAACTACCACAGCATTGTCGGTCTCATGGCAGGGGCCACTACGGATCCTCCGACATTGGCTTACGCGGCCACTCTTTCCGAGAAGAACTCCTCTGCCGTTGCATACTCAACCGTCTATCCGCTTGCGATGTTCCTGCGAATTCTGACCGGTCAGCTCGTGCTTCTGGTCATGTGGTCTTTTGTGACTGTCTCTTGAATCAATTTCAGGCCCGTTCAATCGGGCCTGATCTTTTCTAAAAAAGTTAAACTACGCGTAAGATTGCAGGACTAATATTGCGCCCATAAAAAATACGAGGAACCCATTTTGAGTTTATTTGACAGCGCCCGTTTCCGTCTTTCGGTGTCTCAACTTTCCGGACTGCCCGAAGGCAGCGTCCCGGAGATCGCCTTTGCCGGTCGAAGCAATGCCGGAAAATCGACGACAATTAACGTTCTGACCCGACAGGGACGTTTGGCATTTGCCTCCAAAACACCCGGTCGTACCCAGTTGATTAATTTTTTCGATCTGTCTCAAAAAGACGAGCACGGTCACCGTGCGCGGGTCGCCAGTTTGGTGGATTTGCCCGGTTACGGCTTTGCCAAGGCTGCAGAAGGCACACGCAAGAGTTGGTCTGAACTGATAGGCGGTTACTTAGCCGGTCGCGATACATTGACCGGTATTGTTGTCGTAATGGATGCAAGGCGTCCTTTCATGCCAACGGATGAATGGGTTATTGATTTTTTAAATACCCGCCCGGTAAAGATGCACTGGTTGCTCAATAAATGCGATCAGCTCAATAACCAAGCAAAAAAGGAAACACTTTTTATGGCCAAAGCCCGAGCCGCTGAAATCGGGCCTCACGTTTCAGTACAGCTTTTTTCCGGTCTGAAACGTGAAGGTGTTGATGAGTTGCGAGAAACGCTCTTACGTTGGATTAACCGTGAAGAGCTCTCTGTCTGAATAAATCTTTTATAGGACATTTCAAATGCACGTTTTAGGTCAGTATCCTCAAAAACGTATGCGCCGTATGCGCCATGATGAATTTTCGCGTCGTTTAATGCGTGAAAACACGCTGACGGCTTCCGATCTCATCCTGCCGGTCTTTGTAATGGAAGGCGAAGGCCGCAGACAGGCCGTTCCCACCATGCCTGGCGTGGAACGTATGACGCCCGATGAACTCTGCAAAGTTGCTCAAGAAATGGTAGATCTCGGCATTCCGATGATTGCGCTTTTTCCTGCCATTGAAGATCATCTGAAAACGCCCGATGGACGTGAAGCGGCAAATCCCAACGGTCTCATCCCCCGCGTCGTGCGGATGCTCAAGGAAAAGTTCCCGCAATTGGGCGTGATGTGTGACGTTGCTCTTGACCCCTACACCACACACGGCCAAGATGGACTCATTGACGAAACCGGTTATATCCTCAATGACGAAACGATTGAAATGCTGGTTCAGCAATCTCTGGCCCAAGCTCGTGCAGGCGCTGATGTAGTGGCTCCGAGCGACATGATGGACGGCCGTATCGGTGTCATTCGCCAGGCCTTGGACAAGGAAGGTTTCATTCACACTCGTATCATGGCTTATTCTGCGAAGTACGCGAGCGCCTTTTACGGTCCCTTCCGTGATGCAGTAGGCTCAAGCTCCAACCTGGGTAAGAGCACAAAGGCTGTCTATCAAATGGATCCGGCTAACAGCGATGAAGCTTTGTGGGAAGTTGGCCTTGACCTGGAAGAAGGCGCAGACATGGTCATGGTAAAACCGGGTTTGCCCTACCTTGACGTTCTTCGCCGTGTCAAAGACGAATTCCAAGCACCGACCTTTGCTTATCATGTGAGCGGCGAATACGCTCTGTTGAAGGCTGCTGCTGCCGCTGGCTACATCGATGAAAAGAAGTTCACAATGGAAACGATGATGTGCTTTAAACGTGCCGGTGCCGATGGCATTCTCACCTACTGTGCATTGGATGTTGCCCGTTGGTTAAAGGAAGCCCCTGTGAGCCTCTAAAACGGCGATAGAGACCGATATCCTATCCGCTCGGAAGAAAGACTTCCGAGCGGTTTTTTAATAGCCTCTTAAGCGTCTTAATTCGCGTCCTTCACGTTTTGTCGGGCGCCCCTTGGTTGTTCTGTCCAAGGCGGGCTCCACCGCTAACTTACGAAGTGCCGCAAGCTCTTCTCTCTTCTGACGACCCTCTTCAGTTTCCATATAAAGTTCGCGAGCAACGGAAGCCGGACCGCGCTGAAGGTTAAAGCCGGCCACCAGTACTTCATAGACGTCTTCGCCGCGATGAATTTCCAACTTATCGGACAATTTCACTTCTTTGGCCGGTTTTACCCGTTCACCATTGAGCTTCACTCGCCCTAGTTCAACGGCCTCCTGAGCAAGGCTTCTGGTTTTGAAAAACCGCGCTGCCCACAGCCATTTATCGATTCTTTCACTTGTCAATTCAGTCATATCAGCGTTCAAACGTATTCTTTTACAGGCCAAATTCGATCCAAGAATTTGGAAATAAACTTCACGAGAATACCTACGAGAAAGGCAGATATCAACGTCCCTTCGCGAATTCCGTAGATTTCATGCAAGAAAAACCATCCAAGAATCGCCGCCAGAACAACCATGGTCACATCGTTGCCAATTTTAATTCTGTAAAAGGGTTGACGAGAGACAACGGAAACCGCAATGACCAACCCCTCGCCAGGAAGCGGAATGCTTTTTGATCGAATTTCAAATGCGACGCCCAAAGCCAAAAAGGCATTTCCAATGAGTGACAAAGCGAGTAAAAGCCAATAATTATTCAGTTGAATACTCGAAAGAATCCACATCCAAAAATCGGTACATAGGCTAAAGAGAAAGACCAAGGGAATCTGCAGGAAGTTTAATTTTGAAAACTCTTTTCGCAACAACAGAATTTGGATGCATAAGAAAACAACATTGCACAAAAATGTCGTTGTTCCGAACGTCAGTCCGCTTATTTCAGACAAAGCCCACGGAAGACTGCTGATGGGCGTGGTACCGAGATGCACAGCCGAAATCAAACAGATTCCGAAAGACATAAAAACAATACCGAGCAAAAGCTGCCCGACATTGCCCAGAGCTGGAGATAAATTCAGTTTCATTCGAGTGCAATAGATGAAAAAAGGGAGCCACAATCATGACTCCCCTTTATGAAATCTGAACTTTAAACGTTCAAATTATTCGGCCTTCTGAGCTTCTTCGGCAGCTTCAACAACCGGAGCGGTCTTTTCAACCAATTCCATGTAAGCCATCGGAGCATTGTCGCCAACACGGAAACCCATCTTCAAGATACGGGTGTAACCGCCGTTGCGAGCGGCAAAACGGGGACCGAGAACGGTAAAGAGCTTCGTAACCATTTCGCGATCACGCAAACGGGCAAAAGCCAAACGACGGTTGGCAACCGTGTCAACCTTAGCGAGGGTGATCATCGGTTCGACAACACGACGAAGTTCCTTAGCCTTCGGCAACGTGGTCTTGATAGCTTCGTGACGCAACAAAGAATTCATCATGTTGCGGAGCATAGCGAGGCGGTGAGCACTGGTACGATTCAGCTTACGTAAACCATGACGGTGACGCATTTTTTATTTTCCTTTAAAAGTTAGTCTTTTGAGCTCCCTGCGGAGCACTTTCCCATCTTCTTCTATCCGAGAAAACTCGGCGGGCGGGTAAAACAACGAGTCTTAAAGACTCGAAGGACGAGATTTTAGCCTCTCGTCCTTCATTTAGCAAATCAATGCCAAATTAGTGTTGGTCAAGACCGGCAGGAGGCCAGTTTTCCAACTTCATACCCAAGGTCAAGCCGTGAGCAGCCAACACTTCCTTGATTTCGTTCAAGGACTTGCGGCCCAAGTTCGGCGTCTTGAGCAGTTCATTTTCAGTGCGTTGAATCAAATCACCGATGTAGAACACTTGTTCGCCCTTAAGGCAATTGGCAGAACGAACAGTGAGTTCAAGGTCATCGACCGGACGCATAAGGATCGGATCGAGCGGCGGCGGATTGTTCACATCTTCTTCCTGAGTGGTCTTACCGGCTTGTTCACTCTTAATGGAACCAAAGACCGTCAATTGGTCTTGCAAGATGTACACTGCTTCGCGCAAAGCTTCTTCCGGTTCAATAGCGCCGTTGGTTTCAATCGTCATCACGAGCTTATCGAGGTCGGTGCGCTGAGCAACACGAGCAGCACTTACTTCGTAGGCAACGCGACGAATCGGGCTGAAGGAGGCATCCATAATGATGCGACCGATCGTGCTCTTGGAGTAGTCATCGCGGAAAGCGCGCATATCACCCGGTTGGTAACCGCGGCCCTTTTCCACCTTAACTTGCATATCCAACTTACCGTTGGCAGCCAAGTGAGCAATAACGTGATCGGGATTAATCACTGTCACATCGTGCGGCAGATCAAAGTCAGCGGCCGTCACAACACCCTCGGTGCTCTTACGAAGCGTCAAAGTCACTTCATCGCGACCTTCGAGTTTGAACACAACACCCTTCAAGTTCAAAAGGATATCAACGACATCTTCGAGAACGCCGTCAATTTGGGAGTATTCGTGCACAACGCCTGCGATCTGAGCTTCCGTAGGAGCATAACCGACCATGCTGGCGAGCAAAATACGACGCAAAGCATTGCCCAAAGTATGACCGTAGCCGCGTTCGAAAGGTTCAAGAGTGATTACAGCAAGATTAGGATTGTTTTCGTCGACCACAGCTTCAATCGTAGTCGGCTTCAACAAAGTAGTATTGGCCATTTTGTAGACTGTCCTTTTCAATACCCTCGGCTCGTTACACCGATAAGGCTGATGGATGGTCTGGGGCTAAGTAGAGCAAATGCGATCGGCGCCCCAAAAAGTACCGATCGCACAGATTTTAGCAGGATAGACACATTCGCGCGCACTACACTGAATGTGCCTATCAGCTTAGCTATTAACGCGAATAGAATTCGACGACCAACGCTTCGTTGACGTCTTGGCAGATTTCGTCGCGGGCCGGAAGAGCCTTGAACGTGCCTTCAAACTTCTTCGCATCAACAGACACCCAAGACGGGAAACCGACTTGAGCGGCGAGTTCCAAAGCTTCCGTGATACGGGCTTGCTTTTGGGACTTTTCGCGAATGGAGATAACATCACCGGGTTTGACACGGTAAGAAGGAATATTCACCTTGTTACCATTGACCAAAACGGCGCAGTGGCTCACCAACTGGCGAGCTTCCGCACGGGTGCAACCAAAGCCCATACGGTAAACAACGTTGTCCAAACGGCTTTCGAGCAAGTCGAGAAGCACTTCACCGGTGTGGCCCTTTTCACGTTGGGCTTCGGCGAAGTAACGACGGAATTGACGTTCGAGAACGCCATACATGCGACGCACCTTTTGCTTTTCACGCAATTGGGCACCGTAGTCCGATTGACGAGCACCGGAAGTCTTACCGTGCTGGCCCGGTTTGGTGATCGTATCGGAGCCCTTGCCGACTTTGCTCGACAAGGAACGACGCGCGCTCTTCAAATTAAGGTCACAACCCTCGCGGCGCGCGAGCTTGAGTTTGGGACCGGTATATCGTGCCATTTAATATGCCTCTCTTATCCTGTGAACTTGGTCACATTCAGTCTGTTTATCCTCATAAACAGACGCGGGATTAGAAAAAGTAGTTAGACGCGACGACGCTTGGACGGACGCACACCATTGTGAGGAATGGGGGTCACGTCTTGGATCGACGTCACACGAATGCCGAGCGCATTGAGCGCACGCACGCTGGATTCACGGCCGGGGCCGGGTCCCATGATGCGAACTTCAACATTCTTCAAACCATATTCAAGAGCGATACGACCAGCGTGTTCAGCTGCGACTTGCGCGGCGAACGGCGTGGATTTACGAGAGCCCTTGAAACCTTGAGCGCCAGAAGACGACGCAGCGATAGCGTTGCCTTGGCGATCGGTGATCGTAATGATCGTGTTATTGAAGGAAGCGTGAACGTGCGCGATACCTTCCGTAACGACCTTCTTCACCTTTTTGCGAGCACGTTGCTGAGCAACTTGCTGACTGCTAGGAGATTTGCCAGCCATTGTTATCCTTTAATATTTACTTCTTAAGCGCGACGCCGACCTTTTTCGGGCCCTTACGCGTACGAGCATTCGTACGAGTACGTTGGCCACGCACGGGCAGGCCGCGACGATGACGCATACCACGATAAGTGCCCAAATCGATCAGGCGCTTAATCGAGAGTTGAACTTCACGACGCAAGTCACCTTCAACGGTATACTGACCGACCGCATCACGGATGCGTTCGAGTTCGGCGTCGGTGAGATCTTTAATTTTCTTGGTGTATTCCACGCCAACTTTGGACAAAATGTCGCGAGCGCGAGAACGGCCGATGCCATAAATGGCAGTCAAACCGATTTCGGCATGTTGGTTCGGCGGAATGTTAATACCGGCAATACGAGCCATCTTTTACCTCTTTAGCCTTGACGCTGTTTGTGACGCGGATCAGAGCAGATCACACGAACAACGCCCTTGCGCTTAATGATCTTGCACTTGCGGCACATTTTTTTGACCGAAGCGTTAACCTTCATTGTTATCTCCAACCGTGCAATTCACGGAT
Organism: uncultured Sutterella sp.; assembly: GCA_905201055.1. GTDB lineage: Bacteria > Pseudomonadota > Gammaproteobacteria > Burkholderiales > Burkholderiaceae_F > Aphodousia. Next base: position 22,791 of record CAJKMT010000015.1, read on the forward strand.
CATTGCTGTCCACACGACAGGAAGTTCGAGAGGATACTCTCTTTTTCCTTTCTCTTCAAGTTTTTATCCGCGTAGTGCACATCTAAAAACCATTTAGAGACAGATTTGATGCTATCACCTCAAATCTGCATGCTCCCGGGGCCTGAAGTATGGCCCCGGTTGGACATTTCATTTGACTACACAGAATTAGTTAAAACCCTGTGGAGCCGAAGCCCTTGAAGTTTGTCTTCTTGAGCAAATTTTCATACTGTTGCGACATCATGTAAGCCTGGACTTGGCTCATAAAGTCCATGGTGACAACAACCACAATCAACAATGATGTACCACCAAAATAGAACGGAACATTGAAACGTAAATTCAAAAATTCCGGAACCAAGCAGACGAACACCAGGTAAATCGCACCACCAAGTGTCAAACGTAACAACACCTTGTCGATGTATCGAGACGTCTGTTCACCCGGACGAATACCTGGGACGAACGCACCACTCTTTTTCAAGTTCTCTGCAGTCTCACGGGGGTTGAAAACCAAAGCCGTGTAGAAATAAGCAAAGAAAACAATCAACGCGGCGTAAAGCAACGTGTAAAGTGGTTGTCCCGGTGAAAGAGCCGCTGCCAAATCACGAATCCAACGAGTTGAATCGCCACTGGTGAACCACCCTGCCAACGTAGCGGGGAACAAAATCAAAGATGAAGCAAAAATCGGAGGAATAACACCCGACATATTCATCTTCAACGGCAAATACGAAGATTGACCTCCATATAAACGGTTGCCAATCTGGCGTTTTGCGTAGTTCACAGTGATACGGCGTTGACCACGTTCAATGAAAACAACAAACGCGGTGACAACGGCAACAATTGCGATCACGAAAATCGCTGACAAGGGGCTGATGGCTCCACTGCTAACCAACTGGAACAAACCAGAAATGGCGCTTGGGAGGCCAGCAACAATACCAGCGAAAATAATGATCGAAATACCGTTTCCTAAACCACGCTCGGTGATTTGCTCACCAAGCCACATCAAAAACATCGTTCCCGTCACTAAAGAGACAATGCACGTGAAACGGAACATAAAGCCCGGATCTAGCACTAAGCCAGCTTGAGTTTCGAGAGCGACAGCGATACCGAACGCCTGAAAGATCCCCAATAACAACGTACCATAGCGCGTATATTGGGTAATTTTACGTCGACCGGATTCGCCTTCTTTACGCAAACTTTCGAGAGAGGGCAGCACATACGAAAGCATCTGCATAATAATTGATGCAGAAATGTACGGCATGATCCCTAACGCGAAAACCGAGAAGCGCGACAACGCACCCCCGGAGAACATGTTGAACAGCCCGAGAATGCCACCTTGTTGATCTTGGAACAACTTAGAAAGCATGTCGGGATCGATACCGGGGACCGGCACATGAGCGCCGATCCGGTACACGACTAAAGCAAGCAGCAGAAAAATGATACGGCGCTTTAAATCACCATACTTTCCACCGCTTGCTGGCTTGTTTGAACTAGGGCTGGTCGCCACGTTGTTCTTCCTAAAAAGCGAGTTACTCTTCCACAGAGCCACCAGCCGCCTCGATAGCAGCCTTGGCACCCTTAGTGGCGCTTAAACCACGCAACACGACCTTACGGGAAATTTCACCCGAAAGAATAACGCGAGCGGACAAAGCGCGAGCCGAAACGATATTAGCCGCTTTCAAAACGGACAAATCGATTTCTTCCACGGACAAGCCTTGCAGTTCGTTTAAGCGAACTTCTTCGCAGAAACGGCGAGTCAAAGACGTGAAACCACGCTTCGGCAGGCGACGATGCAACGGCATTTGACCGCCTTCGAAGCCGACCTTGTGGAAGCCACCGGCGCGGGATTTTTGACCCTTGTGACCGCGACCAGCGGTCTTACCCCAGCCAGAGCCAACACCACGACCAACGCGGTGACGAGCGCTCTTAGAACCCACAGCGGGTTGCAAAGTATTTAATTGCATCATCTACCTCTATTACTCGGCGCGAACTAAGTACGCAACCTTAGTGATCATACCGCGGACGGCAGGGGTATCTTCTAATTCACGAGTTTGGTGAAGTTTAGACAAACCCAAGCCACGCAGCGTTGCGCGATGATCGGCTTTCGTGCCGATCGGGCTCTTGATCAACGTAACTTTAATGGTCTTCTTAGCCATCTCGAATCTCCTTTCGGGATTAACCTAAGATTTCTTCGACCGTCTTGCCACGTTTAGCAGCAATATCAGCCGGAGAACGAAGGGCTTCGAGAGCCTTCATCGTCGCACGAACCATGTTGTAGGGATTCGTGGAACCGTGAGCTTTGGCCACGATGTTACGAATACCAACAGCATCAAACACAGCGCGCATCGGACCACCGGCGATGATACCCGTACCTTCTGCAGCCGGAAGTAACATCACACGAGCGGCACCATGGTGAGCCTCAACCGCATGATAGATTGTCCCATTGCAAAGGGGAATCTTTTCCATGCTGTGACGAGCACGTTCCATCGCCTTTTGGACAGCAGCCGGAACTTCACGGCTCTTACCCGTACCAATGCCAACGCGGCCATCGCCATCACCAACAACCGTGAGAGCGGCAAAAGCCATAATGCGGCCGCCCTTCACAACCTTGGTCACGCGGTTCACCGCGATCATATTTTCACGCATGCCGTCGTCGATAGCGTCGACAGCCGCATTCTTTCCTTGAGCCTTAGCCATAAGTCCCTCTTAGAACTTCAAGCCAGCTTCACGCGCGGCCTGAGCCAACGCAGCGATGCGGCCATGAAAACGGTAACCAGAACGGTCGAAAGCACACGTTTCGATGCCAGCGGCCTTAGCCTTTTCGGCCAAACGCGTACCAATCAACTTAGCGGCATTAACATTGCCACCACGTCCTTGCACATTGGCGAGCTGAGCACGCACTTCGGGTTCAACCGTGGAGGCAGAAACCAACACACGACCACCGTCAGCACTGATAATGCTAGCGTAGATGTGCAAATTCGTACGATGAACCGTCAAACGATCCATCTTTTGCATCTTAATGCGAGCACGCGTAGCACGTGCACGACGCAGACGACTTTCTTTCTTATTGATCATTTTAGTCTCCGCCCCGATTACTTCTTCTTGGTTTCCTTGATCACGACAACTTCGTCAGCATAGCGGACGCCCTTGCCCTTATAGGGTTCCGGCGGGCGATAGCCACGAATGACAGCGGCGGTTTGACCAACCTTTTGCTTGTCAGCGCCCTTGATCACGATTTCCGTTTGACTCGGGGTTTCAGCCTTAATGCCTGCAGGCATCTTATGTACTACAGGGTGACTAAAGCCGAGCGACAAATTGAGCGTGTCACCGCTAGCTTGAGCACGGAAGCCCACGCCAACCAGCGTTAATTTCTTTTCGAAACCAGCGCTAACGCCCTTATTCATGTCGTTGACCAAAGCACGGATGGTACCGGAAGCAGCGTTAGCTTCACGGGAGCTGTCAACAGCTTCAAAGTGCAAATGGTCACCATCTTGTTTAATGGTCACAAGCGGGTTAAGCTTCAAGCTCAATTCACCCTTCGGACCCTTCATAGAGATCACGCCATTGTCGATCTTGCATTCGACTCCTTTGGCGATGATCACGGCTTCTTTAGCGATTCGCGACATTTTTATCCTCCTCGCCTATTAAGCCACGTAGCAAATGACTTCACCACCGATGCCGGCTTCACGAGCCTTGCGATCAGTCATCACACCCTTCGGCGTGGAAACAATCGCAATGCCTAAACCGTTCATCACTTGGGGAATCGTTTCATGGTTTTTGTACACACGCAAACCCGGACGAGAAACGCGTTCGAGGCGTTCGATAACCGGACGACCAGCGTAGTACTTCAAACCAACGTGTAACTCTGGCTTACCGTTGTTAGCGACAACAGTATAACCATCAATGTATCCTTCATCCTTCAAGACTTGAGCGATGGCCACCTTCAATTTCGAGGAGGGCATCACCACTTCCGTCTTGTCGACAGTTTGACCATTGCGGATGCGGGTCAACATATCGGCGATCGGATCACTCATGCTCATGATAATCTCCTCGCTTACCAGCTAGCCTTGACAAGGCCAGGAATATCACCGCGCATGGCAGCTTCACGGATCTTGCCGCGAGCCAAGCCGAATTTGCGGAACGTGCCACGGGGACGACCCGTCAAACCGCAACGGTTGCGTAAACGGCAGGGACTGGCGTCACGGGGCAACAATTGCAATTGTTGACGAGCTTCCATACGTTCTTCGATAGAACGGGTGGCGTCATTAATAACCGCCTTCAAAGCGGCGCGCTTTTCCGCGAACTTCGCGACCGTACGGGCGCGCTTCAAGTCACGGTTAATCAGTGCGAGTTTAGCCAATTCACACCTCGATTAATTGCGGAACGGAAAGCGGAAAGCGGCAAGAAGAGCCTTAGCTTCTTCGTCAGTTTTCGCAGTCGTCGTGATAGAAATATTCATCCCACGAATCTTGTCGATCTTGTCGTATTCGATTTCGGGGAAGATGATTTGTTCTTTAAGACCGATGTTGTAGTTGCCGCGGCCGTCAAAAGAACGACCAGAGACACCACGGAAGTCACGAACACGCGGGAAAGCGATCGTGATCAAACGGTCCAAGAAGTCATACATACGTTCGCCACGCAAAGTGACCATGCAACCGATCGGCATGTTTTCGCGGATCTTAAAGTTTGCAATAGCCTTACGCGTCTTGG
>CAJKMT010000016.1 GCA_905201055.1 uncultured Sutterella sp.
CGTGGAAAGCATGGCGGTGTTGGAACCGGGTCCCAAACCTGAAAAGAAAGAGACCGAAACGGTTGAGACTGAGCCTGCGGCAGAAGAACAAGCGGCTTAATTATTTTTTGCAATGCGGTCGTGCATTGGATCGGAGACGGTCTTGTGTCGACCGCGTTTTTGTTATGATTTAAGGTATCTGTTTGATAATTCGATAGATTATGGATTGGGATCTCAACCTCAGCCACTACAAGCAACGTCCCTTTAAAGAAGTGGTCAGGGAGCTTGCCGAATTCGTCTGGGCGCGCATTCAGGAGACGCAGCTCAATCAAGTTGCCTCTTCCCTGACACTGACTTCTGTGCTCTCACTGGTGCCGCTCGTTGCCGTGATTTTGGTGAGTTTTGCGGTATTCCCGGCTTTTGCCGAAAGGCGAGCCGAAATGGAAGCGCTTCTTTTCTCAAGCCTTTTGCCTGAGGTCTACAGTCAGCAAATTATCGGTTATGTGAAATCTTTTGCCGAGCATGCCCAGGGGCTGACGATTTTCGGTCTGGCCGGTTTAACCGTGACGGCACTTTTGTTGATTAACACGGTGGATGCCACGCTTAACCGAATTTTTCACGTCAGACAAATGCGCCCGGTCATGCAGCGGGTACTTATTTATTGGGCGCTTCTGACACTGGGACCCATGGCAATCGGTTTCAGTCTGGTGCTCACCAATGTGCTCACGCAAATTGAGTTTGGTGTCGAAGGGCTTTTGCCGGGCTGGGTCTTTATGGTGATTCAGCTTCTGGTGCAGTCCTTTATGTACGCCGCTCTTTATGTGTATGTGCCTAACTGTAAGGTGAAGTGGCTTCACGCCTTTGTGGGGGGACTGCTTGTCACGGTGGTTGGCGTGGTCATCAAGTGGGGATTCAGTTACTACTTAAGCACCGGTCCGTTAACGACGATTTACGGCTCTTTTGTTTTGATACCGGTGGTGCTTCTCTGGATTTATCTTTCCTGGCTTTTGGTGTTGTCGGGAGCGGCCATTGCGGCCACCATTCCGATGCTCACCAGCGGCCGCTATCAGGACATGAATAAAACGGGAAATGACTTCATCACCGGAGTGGCGCTCTTGCATGAATTGATGATTGCGCAGGAAAGCGGGAGATCGTCGGTTTCAATCCACAAACTTTGCAAGGCCGTTGACTCTTATCCGGAAGCTGCCGGTTCAATTCTTGAACGCTTGGCCGATGTCGGTTACGTGGGCAAACTCAAGGATGACCGCAAATACGATGAGCACTGGAGTCTGCTTGTGTCGCCTCAAACGACGACGCTGAGCGCAGCTTTTGATGCGCTCGTGGTCGATCCCAGTAACACTCTCATTGCGAAAGAAAACTCTCCGCTTTATGACTGGTACTGCTTGGTGACGGATGCCGAGTGGAAAAAGCGTCCGATGACCGAAACATTACGCTTCATTCATCCGATTAACTGAGAAACAAAAAAGGTGCCGCAACCAACCGGTTCGGCACCTCTGATTCGCTTATTGCGAAATTACTTTAAAGCTTCAAACACACGATTCTTGATTTCTTCGATCGTGCCCAAGCCGCTGATGCTGCGATACTTCGGAGCGCTCGCGTCGCCCGAGGCGGCCAAGTCACCGTAGAACTTCACCAGGGCTTCGGTTTGAGCGTGATAGACGCTCAAGCGCTTCAGAACCACTTCTTCCTTGTCGTCATCACGTTGGATCAGCGGGTCGCCCGTGATGTCATCCTTACCTTCCACCTTGGGCGGATTGTACTTGATGTGGTACGTACGGCCGGAGACCGGATCCACACGGCGACCGCTCATGCGGGTGACGATTTCTTCGTCAGGCACGGCGATTTCAAGCACGAAATCAATCGGGATACCGGCGGCCTGAAGGGCTTCAGCCTGAGGAATCGTGCGCGGGAAACCGTCAAACAGGAAGCCGTTGGCGCAATCGGGCTGCGTCAGACGTTCCTTGACCAAACCGATAATGATGTCATCGGAAACCAATTGGCCCTTGTCCATGACTTCCTTGGCGGCCAAACCGAGAGGGGTACCGGCCTTAACGGCGGCACGCAGCATATCACCCGTGGAGATCAGGGGGATACCGAATTTTTCCTTAATAAAGGCAGCTTGCGTGCCCTTGCCGGCACCCGGAGGTCCAATCAAAATTAAACGCATAATAACTCCTCGTTAACTTCCGATGACTCAAGGAATTTGAGTCACAACTTTTTATTTCATTGTAGACATCTTAGCGGGCAAATTGTGCGCCCGAAAAGATATATTTCAGATTAAGCCTTTTTCGTACGCCTCACGCACACGCTCGAGATCTTCTTGAGTATCGACACCAGCTGGCAATGCACCGGGTAAAACCGCTACGGCAATCTTCACCCCATAATATAGGGCTCTTAACTGCTCAAGACTTTCCCACTTTTCAATGGGAGCCTGTTCCCACTGGGGATAGCGTTTTAAAAACTTTACGCGGTAAGCATAAAGACCGATGTGGCGAAGCGGCACCAATCCTTGGGGCAATTTCGTCATGTCGTCACGAAATGCGTCGCGAGGCCAGGGGATCGGGGCGCGGCTGAACGTAATCGCAATGCCTTTGGCATCACGGACCACTTTGACCACATTGGGGTTTAAAAATTCTTCGATGTTGTCAATCGGGTGACCGGCTGTAGCCATTTCGCATTCGGGGTGATCGGCCAAAAGCTGAGCCACATCACGGACCACATCGGTCGGAATGAGAGGCTCGTCGCCTTGCACATTGACAACAATGGCTTCGTCAGGCAGCCCCAATTTCATGACGGTTTCAGCCAATCGGTCGGTACCCGTCGGATGATCAGGGGAAGTGAGAATGACCTTAATGCCATTTTCTTCGCAGGCTTTGACGATCGCTTCATGATCGGTGGCAACCACAACATCTTTGGCGCCGGATGCTTTAGCGCGTTCTGCCACACGCACCACCATCGGGCGGCCGGCGATATCTTTCAACGGCTTTTCCGGCAGCCGGGTGGATTTCATCCGTGACGGAATGATGGCGTAAAACTCTGTCATATTAGGCACCTCTCACAATCGAGAGACGTTTGGCATATTCTTCTGCCTCTTCGTCAGTGAGTTTTTTGGCTTCTTCGGGAATCATATTGGGGATGTTATCCTTGACTTCGAAAGCCAATTTGCAGCGGGGACAAACCAAAACGCTGTGTTCAGCATCCCAAACAATGGCGCCTTTGCAGATCGGGCATACCAGTGTGGCGGTTAATCGGGGATCAAGAGCCATTTTATTTGTGAACCTTTTCCTGAAGTTTGTGTTCAATAAGATCAACCAGATAGGGATCGATATCGACAAGATATTCCACCGTGTAAATTCTGGGATCTTTTGCGATATCGGGGCGTTGGCGGCATTTGACCGCATCTTTGCCTGTAATCAGGATGATGTCTTCTTTAGAGTCCTTAAACGGGTTTTCATCAAAGGCGTAGTGATCACCCAGTTCCATTTCCGGACCTTCAATGTCATGCGCGCGAAGCATTGCAAAGAAACGACCGGGAGCGGCGATGCCGGCGGCAGCCAAAACCGGTTTTTTCATCTGAGCAACTTCTTCAAGCGTCATTGTGCGTGTGCCGTCAAGCGATTTCGCTCGACCCAAAGTGGCCGTTGCCGCAAATCTCGGAGTGCGGCTGTCAAACGTGTCTTCAGTGGCGTTTAACACGATGGCGTCGACTTCATCGAGCCGAGACGGCGGCTCACGAAGGGGACCTGCGGGCAGCACCCAGCCGTTGCCAAGTCCTCGGGCACCAACCACAGCCAATTCCACGTCGCGGGCTAACGCATAGTGCTGAAGACCGTCGTCAGAAATAATAAGATCGCACTCAGGGTGCTTATCCAAAAGTAAAAGGGCGGCGGCCACCCGATCACGAGCGACGGCGACAGGAACTCGGGTTTGTCTGGCAATCAAAAGCGGCTCATCGCCCACTTTTGTCGCAGGGCTGTCCGGAAGCACCATTTGAGGCGCATCATCCTTGCGTCCGAAACCGCGAGAGACAACCCCGGGATGGTAACCGCGCCTGACGAGTTCTTTGACAAGCGCAATGGTTACGGGAGTTTTCCCTGTACCGCCCACATAGATATTGCCGACGACAACGACAGGTACGGGCAGACGATGCGGTTTTGTTTTCAACCGTCTGTTGCGTGCAATGCCGAGAAATACTAATGAAAGAGGGGATAGGGCCCAAGCCAGCAGACCTCTTTTTGTCCACTGACGATGCAGCCACGACTCAAATGTGGCTCGCATGGGATTCTCCGATAATGTGAAAAAGTGACTGTCGACCCTCTGGGGCGGAACTGTCAGAAAGCATATGTTTTTTCTCTACCTGCTTGAAAAAGCTAACCTTCTAATGTTAGCAAATATGCAGAAAACTGCGAAATGTTATGGCGTTTTCTGAAGTAATCGGTCTCGGTCGTATCGCAAGGCAAGAACTACTATCTTGCTTACGGAATTTTATTTGCGTAACATACGTTACGTAACGGCTGGTTACGTAACGTGTATTACGAATCGGATTGATTATGAAATTTTTCGGTCGAAAAAAAGAACTGTCGGTTATTCAAGAAGAACTGAAACTGGTAGGCGAGCAAAGAAGTGCCCGAATGATTGTTGTGACCGGTCGACGGAGAATCGGCAAGACTCGTTTGATTGAACAATCATTAATGAACTCTCGTATACCCACCGTGCAGTTTATTTTTTATCCGTATGCGATTGAGAGTGTATTGGTTAAAGAATTTTTGTCTGAGATCGGACAAAAACTGGGGTTAAATTATTTACCAGCGTGTACAACGGTAGTTGATGTCCTCGCGTTTTTATTTGATGTGGCAAAAACAAAACCCATCAATATTGTCATTGACGAATGTCAGGAAATCGATCATGTGAATCCGGCTTTTTGGGGAAAACTGCAGGCTCTTTGGGATCGGAATAAGCGGCAGTGCTCTCTTGCATTATTCCTTTGCGGTTCAGTTGCCTCCGCAATGAAACATATTTTCGAAGATTACAGCCAGCCGTTATTTGGACGCGTAGACAGAATCATTCGGCTTGCGCCTTTTGCACCGGATGAGATAAAGGAAATATTGACAGATTTTAATCCTCAATATACTCCCGATGATCTTTTGGCTCTGTACGTGATGACGGGCGGTGTTGCTCAATATATCGAATACCTTTTGGAGCGCAACGCACTACATTTGAAAGAAATGGTGGAGGTGGCAGTTAATCCGACCTCATTTTTCCTAAATGAGGGAAATATTATGCTGGCCAATGAATTTCGAGCCGAATATGGTATTTATTACCTCATTTTGCAGAAAATGGCTCAGGGGGTAACTAAACGTGAAGAGCTGCAGAACTTTATCTCTAAAAGTATTGGCGGATACCTGGCAAAGCTGGAAAATTTCTATGGCTTAATCGGTCGCAACGAGCCGCTTTTTTCAGAAAATGCGTACAAGAAAAGCCGCTTCAAAATGACAGATCGGTACTTAATGTTTTGGTTCGCTTTTCTAAATGATCCTCAACGTATCGGTGCCGGAAATTTTCGATCCATAAAGGACAATATCTTCGGCCATTATGAAACTTTTAGCGGCAGAGCATTGGAGCAATATTTTTTAGAAAAATACAAATCTGAATCAAGGTACACTCACCTGGGACAGTGGTGGGATAGAAGAGGTGACAACGAAATTGATCTGATTGGTGTCAATGTCGATAAGAAACGGGTTGATCTTTTTGAGGTTAAAAGAAACGCTAAAAAAATTAATCTGAATAACCTATACGTTAAGGCAGAAGCATTCTTAAATCAGAATCCGAAGTTCAGAGAGTATCAGCTTAACTGTCAGGGATTGAGTCTTGACGACATTTAAAAGCTGCCTGACAGTGAAAATTTTGTAATTGTTGATTTTCTTGAGAAATGACCGGTGAGCATTGCTCCGCCTACCGGTCATTTCGAATGTTAAAGTTCAAAAAGTTGCTTAAGCTCTTCTGTTGTCAGTCTTTCATCAAAAGGCAGGTATTGGCCTTTGGAATTTTTAAAGACACCATAGGGAACAGCCCTGCAGCCGGCTCTTCGATGAAGCTTGGTGTTTGTCCACACTTTATCGCGCACGTCGACGGGGAGCTTTTCCACTAAACCGTAACGAATGCCGCGAAATTCAATGTCAGCGAAGTGGGCGAAATGTTCTTCGAGCTTAGCGAGCGGATCCTTATCAATCAGGATGGTCGTGGCTTGCGGTTCAGAATGGATGTTCATGAAAGAGATCGGGCAAAAGACAAACTCGATCTTATCCATAAAGGGTTCAAGCCTTCGATGCAGGTGCCAGCAATCGCGGCATTGCGTATCAAATGCGACGTAAGCTTTGGGGCGCCCGGCAGGACCCTTGGAAGAAATGCCGGTGCCGTCTTTTTCAAAAGACTCATACATTTTCTTACCGTCCCAAATCACGGGGACAGAGGCAGGAGCGGCATGAGCTGACGAAACAGCTGCTGTCAGCAAAGACGTAAATCCGGCCATAATGGCACCGCGTCTAGTCAAATTTTCCATAACTTTCTCCTGCAGTTTTTCTGTATTCTATCAACGAATTTCGATGACACCTTTTTTCAATTGCGCAACCGGGTGCCAATCCTGTTTGGCCTTTCTTAATCCGGGAATGCCTAAATCTTCTTCACGATTCAAGTACTCGATGCAAAGCGGCAAACTTTTGGCAAAGGCCTGAGACAGAGCCGGGTAGGCTCCCGGAACATCTCGGGTGGCTTTTTCAATGTGCACAGCCAAAATATCAGGCGCGCTTCGAGCACCATAGGTAAAGCCCAGAATACGACCATGATCATGAAGGACGCCGCCGTAAACGGGAAGTTCATCCCAATGCGTCAGCACTTTTTCAATGGCGGCTTTTTCCTGAATCAGGTTCTCATCCATTTCTCTGCCGCTGTACCAATCGGAGAGAAAACTCATGCAGCTGTCGAAATGCTCTTTTGAGTAGATATCAAATTGTGCTTCGGGACAAGCCTTATAAAAGCGCTTGATGAAATTGCGCTTGCTGTGAAAGTTCGAGCCGGACAGTTCCATAAAATCAGTACACGCGTACATGTAATCCCACCGATCGGGATTGCATTCGACGTGAAGTTCACGTCCGGGGAAGGCTTTCTTAAGAAGCGGCTCCATAAGATCTGTCACGCCGTAAAAAAGCAGCGGATGATTGTCATTGTGTGCTTCTTGAGCCAGGTACTCAAAAAGTTTTAAAGGGATTGCCTTTTCGCCGATCGGCATGACATAAACGGGATTGGCTATGTTGGTAACTTTGCGCTCAATAATTAAATGACTGTCGTCGTATTCGAAATAGCGGAAATGATTTTGAATGCCGCGGCTATAAAGCGACACCAAACTCAGGTCGCAGTCACCGTTGGCATATTGAGGCAGGTACTTCTTCAAAAGGCAGAAATCGTTTTCTTTCAGTTCTTTAAATGTCATAGTCAGTCTTTCAGATCAACCCGATAACATTAAGGCAGACGAACAGAATTTGCAAAGTGAATTCGTTAGAATCTTTGCAGGAATGTGCCTATAGAAAGCTATGTTTTTTGAGCAAGATTTACAGCCCGCACGCTCGCCGGTTTGGAGCGTTTCGGAATTAAATGACCGGGTTTCCCAGTGTTTGCAGATGAATTTTCCGCCGCTATGGGTGGCAGGGGAAGTGCGCGGCTTTACCCGAGCGGCTTCAGGTCACTGGTACTTTACGCTCAAGGATGCCTCGGCAGAACTCTCCTGCGCGATGTTTGCGGGCAGCAACCGCCGGGTGGGCTTTCTTCCCAAAACGGGGGATCACCTGGAAGTTCACGGTCAGGTGAGTGTTTACCGTGCCAGAGGCTCCTATCAAATGGTGGTGGATGCGGTCAGGCAGGCCGGAGTGGGCACTCTGTATGAGCGGTTTTTGCAGTTAAAGGATAAGCTGCAAAAAGAAGGTCTCTTTGATCTTTCCCGAAAAAAGACGATTCCCCGAATCAATACGAAAATTGCAGTGGTCACAAGTCTTCAGGCGGCGGCCCTTAGAGATGTCTTAACGACATTAAGGCGCCGTGCGCCCTACGCGCGGGTGACGGTCTTTGAAACTGCGGTGCAGGGCGAAGAGGCGCCCGGTGAAATCATTTCTGCGTTGAAGCGCGCCGATCAAAGCGGCGATGTTGAAGTGATTCTGCTCGTCAGAGGCGGGGGATCGCTTCAGGATCTTTGGTCGTTTAATGATGAAAAAGTGGCCAGAACGGTCGCCGCTTTAACAAAGCCTGTGATTGTCGGTGTGGGGCACGAAAGTGATGTGACGATTGTTGACTGGGTGGCGGATTTACGAGCGGCTACACCCACGGCTGCCGCAGAGCATGCCACTGAAAGTGTGGAAGTATTGCTCAAAGAACTGTCGCAAAGCGGCGAGGCGTTGGCATATGCCTGGAATCGTTATTGGAATGAATCAGCGCAAAGAGTGGATTTTCTAATGCGCGAGATTCCCGATCCCCATAAAAACTTAAAGCAGTCGCAGGAGCGTCTGCTGCACATGAATCAACTCCTTGAGAGTTTGATGCACTCGCACTGGCAAATGAAAAAAGAAAGTGTGCGGCTTTTAAGAGAGTCGCTTATAAAACCCTCAGCGAGACTGGCTTTGGAACAAGAAAAGTGTGATCGCCTGGCTGAAGAATGCTCATTGCTGATTAAAGATCGGCTTTCGAAATCCAAACGCGAAAGTGAAACGTTGATGACTCTTTTAACAGAATTAAGTCCTCAGGCTATTCTCAATAAGGGCTACAGCTATGTGACTGATGCTCGCGGCTCGTTTATTAAATCGGCTCAGGCGGCAAAACCGGGAGAGACCCTGAACATTCATTGGCATGATGGAAGCGCCACTGTCGGAGTACAAAAAACATCGTCTTAGGTTTGCAATTCTTAACCAGAAAAATTTTCCAAGTGATGTTTTTCTCCGTACAATCAAAAAGTTTTTAGGAGAGAAGAAATGCCCTTTCAATTACCCACTTTAGCTTTTCCGTTAAATGCGCTGGCTCCGGCCATGTCTGAAGAAACGATGCAATACCACTATGGTAAGCATCACCAGACCTATCTCACTAATTTGAACGTGGCAATCAAAGGCACACCCTTTGAATCCATGTCGCTTGAAGAGATTGTGTTGGCCAGTGACGGTATCAATCAGGGCGTTTTTAATAACGCTGCGCAAGCATGGAATCATGCCTTCTTCTGGATGTGCCTGTCGCCCAAAGGCGGTCAAAAACCGCAAGGTGAATTGATGAGCAAGATTGAAGAACGCTGGGGTTCTTTTGAAGCGTTCCGCGAACAGTTCTGCGCAAGCGCTGCCGGTAACTTCGGTTCCGGCTGGACCTGGCTGGTGCTCACGCCTGCCAAGACGCTTGAAATCGTCAATACGTCCAATGCAGGCACGCAGTTGGCAAGCGACAACACACCTTTGATGGTTGTGGATGTGTGGGAACATGCCTACTACATTGACTATCGCAATTCCCGCCCGAATTACCTCAATGCTTTGTTCGATCACTTGATCGATTGGGAATTTGTGGCGAAAAACTATTACAACGCCAAGTAGTGCAAAAAACGGAGACGGGTTTCAAATCGAAGCCCGTTTTCAGTCAGAAGCGAAGAAAATCACCTTCGCGGATCCCTTTTCTTTTGAACCAGCCGCCCTTCATTTCCAGCGCCCATGCAGCAGGGGCAGGCGAACAGTGATTATCCTCTGTTTGAGCCTTCATGTGGCTTACGGCAATCAGTTTTCCGGTTTCGTCAAAAAAGCCCACATCCAGATCAATCGGAACATTTTTCATCCACATGCATATTGAGCGGGCGGGCTTAAATACAAAGAGCATTCCCTCATTTTCTGCGAGAGAATCAACGCCCTGCAGTCCCTTCATCTGTTGGGCTTCTGTGACGGCTAAGCGAACGTTGAGCACCTCATCGTTGATACGCAAAGTCTCAGCGGCCGCAACAATCGGTAAGCAGAAAAACAAGACAGTTATAAAAAAACTGCGCGAGCAACAATCAGTTAACCACCGCGCAGTTTCGAGCTTAGTAAAAACGGAGCTCATGGACACAGACAATCCTCTAGCTTGCAGCGTCATCGGCCTTCATTGGTGAGGGAATTACACGGGTCGCGTGTAATCCGCGCTCGGATTGTTCGAATTCAAATCCCACCCGTTGATTGGTTTGCAGAGTCTTGCGACCGGGCATCTCAATGGAACGAAAATGCACGAACACTTCTCGATCTTGACCGTCGGGAATAATGAATCCGTAACCCTTGGCATCCGAGAACCATTTCACAGTACCGGAATTCATAAAAGATCCTTAAAAAGAAAGCAAAGGCAAACTAGAGAGAGTTCTATTTTGTCTGCTTTCATTTTCCATCATAGGCTTATTTCAAAGTATTGAGTACATTTTCGGCAATTATTTTTTCTTTTTGTACAACAAGAAGATATCGGCTGACAAAGGCGACAGTTTTTGCGGATTTTGTATCAGTTTTTTTCTGTCCGACAATTTTTATTCAAACGAATATAATAACGAAAATAATTATTAGAATCATTCTCATTATCAATGCTGCAAGGACGCATTCTTCAACTTTCCATTGTCCCCATTGCGATTCTGTTTGTGTGGGCTTTATGCGCGAGGTATTCGGATATTTCGCCGATATTGCTACCTGCACCGGAATCGGTGGTCTCGATATTTACCGAGCTTTTGGCATCAGGAGATCTGACCGAACACATTGTTTCGAGCGCCAAGAGAACATTAAGCGGCTTTGCGCTCTCAAGTTTTATCGGAATATCGCTCGCCCTTCTTTTTTCTCAGAGTCCTTTGGCGAAAAACTTAGGCTACTTTGTGGTGGAAGCCGCCCGTGTGACGCCGCCCCTGGCATTGATCCCGCTTTTGATTTTGTGGCTCGGTATTGAAGAAGCGCCGAAAGTGGCCATTGTTTTTCTGTCGAGCTTTTTTCCCATTTATCTCAATGCGCTGACAGCGATTGAATCGGTAGAACAAAAACTCAAAGAAGTTGCCAAAACGCTGCACTTCAGTGCCTGGAAAACATTTCGTTTGCTGACTCTTCCTGCGGCTTTGCCCGGTATTCTGACGGGGCTCAGAGTGGGATTCGGCTACAGCTGGCGTGCGCTCGTCGGTGCGGAACTCATCGCCGCCTCCAGCGGCCTTGGCTTCATGATCAGTGAGGCCAGTGAATTTTCGAAAACAAGCGTTGTTTTCGTCGGTATTTTCTCGATCATTGTGATCGGCGTTTTCATGGATTGGCTTTTGTCTTGGTTGATTAAGCGATATGCCAAATTCTTTTCGATGTGAGAGAAGTCATGTTTTCCATCGAATGCAAGAATCTCAGTAAAGAATTTCGCAGTCAGAATGGCTCCATAAAGCCTGTTGACGGTCTCTCATTAAACCTGAAAGCCGGTGAAATCCATGCGGTAATCGGTGAGAGCGGCTGCGGTAAAACCACACTGCTTCGGTTGATTGCCGGATTGGAGACACCCGATTGTGGCTCAATGTCTTTTTCGCCTCAAGGTCAGGTGCCGACCATTTCCATTGTGTTTCAGGAGCCGCGACTTTTTCCATGGTTTACGGTCGAAAAGAATGTGGCTTTGTCAGTAAGGCATTTATCAGCCGATGAACAAAACGAAAAAGTTCGACGTGTGCTTGAACTTGTCGGTCTTTCCAAGTGTCGCGAACTTTTGCCTTCGCAGCTCTCAGGCGGCATGGCTCAGCGTGTGGGACTGGCCCGTGCGCTTTGTCCCGAACCCGATATTTTGCTTTTGGATGAAGCCTTCAGTGCGCTCGATGCCCTTACGCGTTCAAAAATTTATCCGGAATTCATCCGCATTCATGAACGGCAACCGGTCACCACAGTACTGGTGACCCATGATGTGACGGAAGCCGTGCTGCTTTCACGAAATATTTACCGCTTGGGTAAGGGTCGTTTACTCAAAACGTATTGTGTCGATCAGCCCTATCCGAGAACGCTGGCAACGGCCGGCGTGGGCAGGTTGATCGAAGACATTCTCAAAGATTTTTTAACTGAAACGAAAGGAAATGGCTATGAAACTTAAACTTTGTCTGGCAGCTGCGCTGTCTTGTGTGGTCGGATTGGCTTGTGCTCAGTCAATGCCCAAAGAAATCAATATCGCCTATGTAAAGGCTCCCTTTAATCTCCAAAACATGGTGATGAAGGATCAGGGATTGCTTGAAAAAGCGTTTGAAAAGCACGGCACCAAGGTGAAGTGGCACACGATCACTTCGGGCGCCAAGCAAACGCAGGCGATGGCTGCGGGCGCCCTGGACTTCTCCGCCGTGATGAATACGGCTTCGCTTTTGTCCACTAACGGAGCCGGTAACCCCGTGTTGATTGCCAACGGTGTGGCTCATCCTGCGGACACTTTTGCCATTGTCGGTAAGCCCGGCAAGCCCATGAGCGTTAAAGATCTGAAGGGTAAGAAAGTGGCCGGTCCCCGCGGAACGGTTCTGCACCAATTGCTCGTTGCCGCCTTGGTGAAGGAAGGGATGACGATTGATGATGTGGAATTTTTGTCCATGGATCAGCCCGCTGCGCTCTCTGCCATGTTAAGCGGCAATGTGGATGCTTCGCTTCAGGCGGCAAGCGGCATCATCAAAGCCGAACAGGCCGGCTGCAAAGTGATTACGACGGCCAAGGGACTCGTGAATGTGAATTTGGTGATGACCGTTCGTGAAGCATTTGCCAAACAGTATCCGGACGCCGTGAAAGAAGTCGTGAAAGTTCAGCGCGAAACGCTTAAGTGGATCAATGAACACCGTAAAGAAGCAATTGCTTTAGGTGCGAAAGAACACGGCATCAGCATTGAGGATGCAACGCAATTGGCCGATTGGTCCAATTACTACGATGTGGTGACGCAAAAAGACATTGAAGGCCTGAAAGAAGATCAAGACTTTTTGGTTGCCAACAAGCTCATGCAAAAGCCTGTTGATGTCGAAAAGCTGGTTTTGCCCGTTGCCCGTCAATAAGAAAGGAATCTGAATGTTTTTCTACGAAACCCCTCAAACGATTACGGTACGCGATGAAGAAGGCGTCATGTCTTTTGACCGTGAAGATCTCATCCGCTATTCCGGTCAGGGACACCTGATTGCAAGCGCTTTGATCATGCGTCTTTTAACGGACGCCTTTGCCAGACTGTCGCCGAACGAACCGCCGCTTCGCAAAGACATTCGGGTTTTGTCCGCCTTCCCGGGCCTTGGTGTGCGTGACCATATCGAGTTGGTAACCCGTGCCCTGACTGACAAACGTTATTACCTGGATACGGAGGCAGGTCCTCAGGGCGCACCGACTTCCGCTATCGGCGGCAGCATGTACTTTGTGGTGGCTGTCAAAGATAAGGCTGTCAGCTACGTGATGAATCCGGAGATCTTTGATGATCGCTGGCGCCATGAAGTGGCCTCTTTCCAAAAGGGCGGTCAAACGGTCGAAGAACATGCCCGCTACGTTGCCTATAAGTACGAGGTGGTCGGCGCACTCATGACTCGTGATGATATCTTCAGCGAAATCAAAGAAATCAGCACAGACATCTTTAATCGTTAATCCCCAAAAAAACGGCCCGATGGTTTAATTCATCGGGCCGATAAAAGTTAAATTTTTCCCTTAGGCTTTGCCTGTTGAGCCAAAGCCGCCGGCTCCACGATCGGAAGCTTCAAAATCCTCCACGATATTCATCTGCATTTGCACAACCGGGACAATGACAAGCTGCGCAATTCGCTCTAAGGGCTCAATGGTGAAAGCCTCCTGACCGCGATTCCAGGTGGATACCATCAATTCCCCCTGATAGTCCGAGTCAATTAAGCCCACGAGATTGCCCAACACAATACCGTGTTTGTGACCGAGCCCCGAGCGCGGAAGAATGAGCGCGGCATAATTGGGATCGGCTAAGTGAATGGCCAAGCCCGTTTTGATCAGTTTGGTTTCGCCGGGGTTAAGCGTCAGAGGCGCTTCCAGCATGGCTCTCAGATCAAGCCCCGCAGAACCGGTCGTGGCATAGGCGGGCATTTTTTCTTTGAGACGGGGATCAAGGATTTTGACATCAACTTGCATGAAATTATCTCCGGCGGTTTCGTTTCTGTCGGACAATGTTTGAAACGATGGTAATGAAAATCAAAAAGACGGCCATGGCGATGATTTCTTCATCACCGGTCATGCCGCCGTAGGAAAAGAGGGCAAAGCCCGAAAAAATAACTAAGACGGTCGAGATGTTAGCGGCACGGTTAAGTTTTTCGTTTGATCCGCCGGTGCGCCTTTGTTGAACAATAGGATCAACTTTAAAGGCGTCTTCAGGCTGATTGATCACGGTGTCCCTGTGAAGGGGAGCGGGATCAATGTTGGGAGAGGACCAAACGCCAGAGGCCGCACCGTTGAGCTCATCGTTGATTTGTTCGCGCATGAGCTCGTCGTTAACCTGCAGGGCTTTGAGTTCCTGAACGCTTTTTTGATTAAGCTTTTCAACAAAGCTTGCAAAATCACCGTCTTTGGGCTCAAGGTGAGCAGGATCGAAACGCTTTCGCATCAGTTCACCTCCTGAGCGATTTTCGCAATCAGGGCTTGGGCAATATGTTCCTTTGTGGCCTTGGCGAGCGGCGTGGCGGCATCGCGCTCAACGAAAACGACGGCGTTTGTGTCCTGATTCATGGCGTCGCTCACAAGATTGGCCACAATCAACGGAACATTTTTCCGGAAAAGTTTTGCCCGCGCATTATCAATCAGGTTGTCAGTTTCTGCAGCAAAGCCTACGCAATAGGGCGCGTTTTCGAGCGCTGCGACACTTGCAAGAATATCCGGATTTTCTTCAAAAATGAGTTTCGGCGCTCCTGAAAATTCTTTCTTGATTTTGTGATCGCTTGCGTTGGCGACGCGCCAATCGGCTACGGCTGCCACACTGATGAAAATTTCATGCTGGCTGACTTCCATCATGACCGCATCGTACATTTCACGGGCTGTCGTCACATCAATTCGTCTGACACCGGTCGGTGTTTTAAGATCGGTTTTTCCAGCGATAAGCGTCACTTCGGCGCCTGCCAGTGCTGCCGCTTTTGCAATGGCAAAACCTTGTTTGCCGGAAGATAAATTGGTGATGCCTCTGACCGGATCAATGGGTTCATAGGTGGGGCCGGCGGTAATCAGCACGCGGCAGCGGTCGAGAAGGCGCGGTGAAAAAGCCCCCTGAAGCAATTCAATGATTTCTTCAGGTTCGAGCATTCTGCCGCTGCCGATATCACCGCACGCCTGCTCGCCTGAAGCGGGTCCCAGAAACACCGCTCCGTCTTGAGTCAATTGGGCGACATTTCGCTGCGTAGCCTGGTTATGCCACATGAAGGTGTTCATCGCAGGGGCATAAGCCACCGGGCAGCGGGCGGCTAAAATGGCAGCGCTCAAAATATCGTCGGCGATGCCTTGAGCGGCTTTAGCCAAAATATTGGCCGTAGCGGGAGCCACAAGTAAAAGATTGGCACTTTTTGTGGCATCAATGTGAGGAATAGCGCTTTCCGATTGCTCCCAGTCGCTCGTGTAGACACACTTTGCTCCCAACGCCTTAAAGGTGAGGGGAGTGACAAAACGCTGAGCGGCTTCAGTCATAATGACCGAGACTTCTGCTCCGCGCTTAATCAAAAGTCTCATTAATTCGCAGCTTTTATAAGCGGCGACAGAACCCGTAACGGCCAGTATGATTTTTTGCCCGGTAAGCATCACGCTCTCCTTCAGTTTGAAGAACGGTTGAAAAAGCTGTCAATGATCAGCAGTGCGGCACCGCCCACGATGGCCATATCGGCGATATTAAAAGCGGGCCAATGCCAATAACCGTAATAAAAATCCAGAAAATCAATTACATAACCGTAGATTATACGGTCAAAGAGATTGCCCAGTGCGCCGCCCATAATGCCTGCCAGTGACAGACAAAAGAGACGCTCATTGCTGTGCCGAATGATAAGCCAGGCGCAAACAACAAGCGCTATCAGTGCAATGATGGAAAAAAGATACATCTGCCAGCCGCTGTGACCGGCCAGAAAGGAGAAAGCGGCACCGGTGTTATGAGCCAGCACCAGATTGAAAAAGGAAGTGACAGGCCGTGATTCTCCAAGGTAGAAATTACTCTCGAAATACGACTTCGTAATGAAATCCACCAGAAAGATCACGGCGGCAATACCTGCCCAGGGCATCAGAGCCCGGGCAGGAGAGCAAGAGCTAACAGCCATGCCTAACCTTTAGGCAAAGCGGCGCTTTTCACCGGCACCGAAGAGGTTTTCGGCGCAGCGGGCGCAAAGCGTCGGGTGTTCGGCTACGCTGCCGACTGTCGGCACATAGTGCCAGCAGCGGGCGCACTTGGTGGCGGCAGACTGATGCACGCTCACCGCTGCGGCGCCTTTATGAAGGTCGGCACGGCTTGTGATCATGACAAAGCGCAGTTCATCGCCGAGGCTTGCAAGGGCGTCATAGTCTTCACCGTCGACCGTGATATCCACTTCAGCCTGCAGGCTCGAGCCCACTTTACCTTCAGTGCGGAGATTTTCAATTTCTTTTTGAACGTCCGTGCGCACGCGGCGGATGCGTTCCCACTTGGTCAAGAGCGCTTCAGCACCGTCGATGGCAGGCACATCAAAGAATTCTTCGGTGAAGATCGAAACCGACTTGCCGGGTTCAAAGATGGCAAAAGCTTCTTCAGCGGTAAAGGAGAGGATCGGGGCCATCAGGCGCAGGTAGGCTGCGGTGATGTACCACAAGGCCGTCTGTGCAGAGCGGCGCGGCAGACCCGTCGTTGCCGTCGTGTAGAGACGATCCTTCAGGATATCGAGGTAGAAGCTGCCCAAATCATCACTTGCAAACGATTGCAGCTTGGTCACAATCGGGTGGAAGTCGTTGTTCTTATAAAGTTCAATGACCTCTTTTTGAAGCTCGGCCACACGGGCGATTGCCCAGCGGTCCAACTCGACCATGTCTTCAAACTTCACGGCATCCTTGGTGATGTCAAAGTCGCTCGTATTGGCAAGCAGGAAGCGCAGCGTGTTGCGGATGCGGCGGTAAGCATCGGTGACGTGCTTAACGATTGTTTTGCCGAAACTCAATTCACCCGAGTAGTCGGTCGAGGCCACCCACAGGCGGATGATTTCCGCACCGTAAGTCTTCGTAGCATCCATGAGCTGAACGGTATTGCCCAAGCTCTTACTCATCTTGCGGCCTTGTTCGTCAACGGTAAAGCCGTGGGTGAGCAGGGCATCGTAGGGGGCACGGCCGTCGAGCATCACACCGATCAAAAGTGAAGAGTGGAACCAGCCGCGGTGTTGGTCGCTGCCTTCCAAATAAAGATCGATCGGGAAGTCGAGTTTGTCTTTGTGAGAGCCGCGCACCACTGTGGCGTGCGTGGAACCCGAGTCAAACCAAACGTCCAAAATGTCGGTGGTCTTATCGTATTCTTTGGCTTCCTCAGCGCTCATGAAGTCCTCGGCCTTGGCCTTGGACCACGTTTCAATACCGCCTTTTTCAACGATCTTGGCGACTTCTTCCATGATTTCAAGGGTGCGCGGATGCAATTTGCCCGTGACCTTGTGAGTAAAGAAGGGAAGCGGCACACCCCAGTTGCGCTGACGGGAAATACACCAGTCAGGGCGGTTGGCGATCATGGCGTGCAGACGGTTGTAACCCCAGCTCGGGTAGAACTTCGTGGCATCAACGGCTTCAAGCGCGGCTTCACGCAGACTCTTGGGCTGTTCGGTGCCGATGGCCGGGCGCGTATCGTCCGTGCTCTTATCCATGCGAATAAACCATTGGCTCGTGGCACGATAAATCAAGGGCGTCTTGTGGCGCCAGCAGTGCATATAGCTGTGAACCTGCGTGCCGTAGTGCAGCAGGTTGCCCGATTCTTTGAGTTTTTCAACGATAACAGGCTGAGCCTTCCAGATATGCAGACCGCCGAAAAGCGGCAGGTCATTGGAGTAAACACCGTCACCTTGCACCGGGTTGAGAATTTCATCGTTGTGCATGCCGTATTTCTTGCACGTATAGAAGTCATCAACACCATAGGCAGGAGCGGAGTGCACGATGCCGGTACCGGCCGTGGAGTCCACGTATTCGGCGAGTTCAACCGGGCTGAAGCGTTTGTAGCCGGCATCCATTTGAGAAAGCGGGTGCATGAAACGAACGAGTTCAAAGGCTTGACCCTTGGCGGTGGCAACCACCTTACCCTGCATTTCGTAGCGCTTCAGGCAGTCTTCGACAAGCTTTTCACACAAAATGAGGTAACGGTCTTCGCACTCGACCAACGCATAGTCGAGTTCCGGATGCATGTTAAGCGCCTGGTTGGCGGGAATCGTCCAGGGCGTGGTGGTCCAGATCACCGTATAGACGGGTTTGCTGAAGGTTTGACCGAAGATTTTCTCAACGCGTTCTTTGTCTTCGTCAGCCAAGGGGAAGGCCACATCGATGATCGGGCCCTTGATGTCTTTGTATTCCACTTCAGCTTCAGCGAGAGCCGATTGGCAGTCGAAGCACCAGTTAACGGGTTTGAGACCACGGTAGACGTAACCCTTTTCCATCAGCTTGGCAAGCACGCGAATCTGAGCAGCCTCAGTGTCAAAGCGAAGCGTGAGGTAGGGATCTTCCCAATCACCCAAAACCCCCATGCGTTGGAAGCCTGCCTTTTGGCGTGCCACTTGTTCATGAGCGTACTGACGGGCCTTGGCTTGGAGTTCAAAAACAGGGAGGTTCTTGCCGTAAAGTTTTTCGATTTGAACTTCAATCGGCATGCCGTGACAGTCCCAACCGGGAACATAGGGGGCGTCATAGCCCATTAGCGTGCGCGATTTTAAAATGATGTCCTTGAGAACTTTGTTGACACCGTGGCCTAAGTGCAAATCTCCGTTGGCGTACGGAGGTCCGTCATGCAAAATGAAATGTTTACGGCCCTTTTTTGCTTTGCGGATAGCACCGTAAATATCCTTTTCTTGCCACTCTTTAATCCAGTTGGGTTCACGAGCGGGCAGGTTGCCTCGCATCGGGAAGGGTGTGTCAGGCAGATTCAACGGATATTTTTGAGTCTGATCTTCAGTGGTTTTTGCCATGATGTCTCCTTGGTCCCCTCGGACTCTTCAAGGTTTGTTAAACACAAAAAAAACATGCGAATTTTTGATCGGCTTCGCACTAACCGAATGATTGGGTCAGCGCCTCGTCGGAGCTGGCCAGGCCGACTAAAGCCCTCGCTTTTTCAGCATCGGCGTTAATGGCGGCTTTCAATTCTTCCAAGTTTGCAAATTTTTTGTCGTCACGCAGCTTATCTAAAAATTCCACACGGACAATTTTCCCGTAACAATCAGTGTGGTAATCAAAAATGTGGGTTTCGAGCAAATATTTTTTAGGTTGTCCTTCGGTGACAGTGGGGCGGCATGTGATAGTGGCTACGCCTCCCAACGGATAGGGGGCCAGACCGTGCACAAAAACCGCATACACACCCTTGACCGCCGGTTCTCCATTTCGATCCACGGGGATGCAGTCCATGTTGATGGTCGGGAAACCCAGTGTGCGGCCCAACTCCTGACCATGCACGACACGTCCGGTGATGTGGTAGTGGTGACCGAGAAGCTGCGTGACTTCAAAAAGGTCGTTGTCCTGCAGCGCCTTTCTGAGCCGAGTGCTTGAAATGCGGCTGGAACCGTGAAAAAGTGTGGGAGAAACCCAAACTTCAAAACCGAGTTCTTTTCCGAGCGCTTTAAGGTCTTCAACAGTGCCCAATCCTTTGT
The DNA here is from genome assembly GCA_905201055.1 of uncultured Sutterella sp. Classification (GTDB taxonomy): domain Bacteria; phylum Pseudomonadota; class Gammaproteobacteria; order Burkholderiales; family Burkholderiaceae_F; genus Aphodousia. The sequence goes on from CAJKMT010000016.1 coordinate 19,817, forward strand.
AGCCGAAGTGGAAATCTTCACCCACTGTGACCCAGCGGGCGTGCAAGCCTTCCACAAGAATTTCTTCGGCAAACTGCCTTGGCGTCATTCGTGCCAGACGCTCATTGAAATTGAGAAAAATTACGCGTTCAATACCGCAAGCGGCGATATCGAGCACTTTATCCCGAATATTATTGACGCGCGCGAGCACCTCATGTCCATGCGGATACACCTCTTTAGGGTGAGGCTCAAACGTTATGGCACAAGGCATCAAACCGCGCAAATCCGCGGCCTGAACAACTTCTTCCAAAAGAGCCTGATGGCCGCGGTGAACACCATCGAAATTACCGATTGCCACCGCGCAGTCCACACGTCGTAAGGGTTGAGGTACCCCTCGAAAAACTTTCATATCTCAAAAAAGTAAAAATAAACGCCAAATTTTAACAAATATCGCCGAGATCAAATTGAGCGTTTCTAATTAGTCATAACAAAAAATTTAGTGTTTGTTGTCACTCGCTTCAACGATTTAAAAAGATGCTCACTGTCGAGTTTGAAATCTTTTTTTCACCTAGAAACCAGGCTGTCACACTTCCGAGTATGGAAAGCGCAAAGGCACCCAAACTCAAGTTAAAGTTGTTTTGCCATTCACCTGCAAAAGCCAAGAGCGCGCAAAAAGTTACGCTGATAATTACAGTCGGGCGATGAAGTGTTTTCTGACTGAAAATCGCAGTAAACACCGGTGCGACTACGGAACAAACATACATATTGTTTGCCATCAGCATCAAATCCAGGATGGCTCTGCCCGAGCTTGCCATATAAAAGGCGGCAACTGACAGGACAATCATAATGCATCGGGAAAATCGAATTGTAGGACGCTCAAAAATATCATTTGAAACGACTGTTGCCGCTGTGATCAGACAAGAATCTGCGGATGACAAAATGGCGCTGATTAACACGAGAGTAAGGATAAGTCCCGTGCTGCCCGGCATTTGCTCGGTCACCGCTGATAGGACTTGGTCGGATGAGACAGACGCATCGACAAAGTGTCTGGCTTCAATGCCGATAAGCACAATAATTAAAGCCAACATTGTCAGCCCCACAATAGCGATCGCGGCGCCTTTTCGGGCGCATGCATCAGAACGGCTGCTTAAAAAACGAGAAAAGAGCATTGGGCAGACGATGTAGCTGCCCCCGATTAACAACGCAAACCGAGTCCAATCCTCAAATTGAAAACGATCATTCAGAAGTTCAATGTTTAGAGTTTGAATGCCGCTGGGGTCTTTCCAAATTAGGACGGACAAAAGACTCACAAGACCCAGAGCCATGACCGTAAGCTGAATCACGTCACTTTTCATCACAGCGCTTTGCCCGCCCAATATTGTGTAAAACACAATGACACAAGACCCAATTAATAAGGCTTCAACAGTATTGATTCCTGACAGTTGAATCACAATGCTGCCCATGGCTGAAAATTGCGCTGCCAAAATAGAGGTCCACGCTGCAACAATAATCAGGGCGCATAGTTTTGTCGCTCGTTGTCCCAAGCGGTTCTTCACGATTTCCAGCATGGTTAAACAACATTGCTCACGCAATCGCTTTAATAGAAACACTCGAAGAGTGATTAGGCCGAGAACACCGGAAAGAAGCCACCATATGGCCGGCAGTCCCACTGAAAAAGCCAACCCACACATGCCGATAGTCGCTGAGGCGCCGACACACGAGGCAATGATGGAAAAACCTGTTTGAATAGTTCCGGCTTTTCGGCTTGCCACGAAATAATCCTCGTGATTGTGAAGATGTCTTGATTCAAAAAAAGCAAGAATGATGAAAATGGAACTATAAAGCAAGAAGGTGGTCACAATAGTCCTTTCAGTGCGTCATTTTCTAGACTCGCCAAGTCTACAAAGTCATTGCAAAGGTGGCAACATGGCTCAGAGAGGAAATTCGTCAATTATTAGAGATAACTTATTTTGGCTTTCACTTTATTTATTCTTTGCGGATTCTCAATTCTATTTTGTTGATAGCCCAATCCCAGGATGCTTCGGATTCGCATTAATTCCTAATCTCTGGCTTAGGTGAACTGAGCTGAGTGGTTTTTTATTCGAAAACTCTTTCCAAAATGATAAATTGATGAAAATCTTATGGATCAAAGATTCCAGCAGCAGGTTATTGATTGAAGTGTTATTAATCAAAATTCCAGAAATTGCCTAAACTAGAAGAGTCGGACTTTTGCTTTGCGCCTCCGCAAGGATTATTGTTGAAAAACAAAGGTATGAGTTGAATTTTGCTCAAACGTTTAAAAGGCGTTGCGGTATGCTAAAAATAGTGACTTTAATACATTTGTTTGTTTGCCTTTTGATTTCTCTTCCGGTGCCCGCCGCTCAGCTTGAAGACATTACTCAGCCCTTGTATACCGGTCAAGTGTTGTTAAAGGCAACGGAACCCGACCCTATTGTTTTGCATATTGCCAAGTTTCATGCACCGAGTTCTCAATTTGACATATTAAAACCAACCATTGAGGCTCTAGAAAAAACTTTTGGTAAAGGAAAATTGCAAGTTGAGGTTTTTAGAGGAGCCTTGTTTGATGTCAGTGACGCCCATTTGTTAATAACTTCCGCCGGCGCATACAGACGTCATCATTATTTAGGAACGAATGGACTCGCGACTTTAGTTTCAGACTCCTTCCCCGATCCCAATAAAGCTGAGGGCAGTGCGATCATTGTCAAAAGCGACAGGCAGGATCTGCAGACCCTTCGAGATTTGTCTTCGGCGACTCTTTCAACCACTAGTCCATTTTCTTTTGTTAACTATCAAGTGGCTCTTCGAGAAATGCAATTGCAGCATATTTCTCCTAAGCATGCTTTCGGAAAACAAATTTGGACTGGAAATTTGATTGAAAGCCTGACCCTTCTTAGAGACAACAAGGTTGATGTTGTGATTGCCAGAAGCTGTACGTTGGAAATATTGAAGACAAAGGGGGTAGACGTCTCATTTTTTAAAGTGCTCAATAAAAAAACGAAGAATAATTCTTTCCCTTGCGTTGTCAGTACCGATCTTTATCCGAATTGGACTTTTTTTGCCACCTCTCGGGCTTCAGCGGAGATTGCTCGGAAGGCATCTGCGACACTTTTTTCTATGCCGCCATTGCGAAATAATCTCCGTTGGTCTGTGGCGACAGATTTCACTTTAGTTGATGATTTAATGTACCACCTTCAAGACGGACAATTTGAATACATAGAGCATTGGTCTTTAGGGCAGTTCTGGGAAAATTACAAAATTTGGATTCTTGTAGTTTTGGGTTTGTTTGCCACGTTTGCCTTGCACTCTTGGCGAACAGAGGTTCTATTGCAAAGACGCACGAACGAATTAATGAGTACTCAGCAAGAAGTGATGCGGATTAGTGATACCTTGACACATTTACAAAAGGTCGGCATCGTGGGTCAGATTTCCACCGTTATCGCTCATGAGCTTCGTCAGCCATTGTCGGTTGTTGTTAGTTATATTCACGGCGTTCAAAGATTACTTGATCAAGGGCGAATTAATCCTTCTGTGCTGGAGGAGGCCTTAATGCAAATTAAGGACGAGGTTGTCAAAATCAACGATATCGTTGAGCGTGTTAGAGATTACGCTAAACAGCAAAAAGAAAGTCGTACGGCATTTAATTTATCTGATCTTATAAATAAAAATATTGAGGAATTGGAAAAATATTATCGCAATGAAATAAAGGTTGCTCGGGATATAGAAACGCTATTGCCAATCAATGCCAACGCTGTGGAAATGCGTTTAGTGATTATTAATTTATTGAAGAATGCGATGCAGGCCGCTCTTATGCAACCCAAGCCTATTGTTCAGATTAGTGCGAAAATGCAAGGGGATGTAATTTGCTTGAAGGTTACGGATAATGGTCCGAGACTGGATGAAATTTCGTTTAAAAAGATCATGGAGCCTCTGAAATCAAGCAAATTAACAGGATTGGGTTTGGGACTGATGATTGTTAATTTGATCATAGAAAATCATTCCGGGACACTTCAGGTTTCGCAAAACACTGAGACTGGATTGACTTTTACTGTTACATTGCCGGGTATTAAATATGAGTAACCAAAATGCACCGTTGGTTAGGATTGTTGACGATGATCCCACGTTGAGAAAAAGTTTAGCCTTTTTGCTGTCCTGTGAGGGGTATGAAACTGTTGGTTATGAGAGCGCAAGAGACTTCCTTGTCAAAGATTCGCCAAGCCAACCTGGTTGCATCATTTTGGATGTTAAAATGCCTGAAGTTTCCGGCATTGCTCTTCAAAAAGAACTCAATCGCAGAGCTAATACGCTTCCCATTATTTTTTTGACGGCTCATGGAGACATCGATATGGCGGTGCAGTCCTTGCATGATGGTGCCTTTGATTTTCAACAAAAGCCTATTGATCCGCCTCGTTTAATCACTTCAATTTCTAGAGCGATCAGAAAAAGCACTCTACAACATGGAATGCGTTTCGATGTCACAGAATCTATTGCGAAATATCAGCGACTGACCAAACGTGAAAATGAGGTGTTGCGATTTGTTTCGCAAGGTTTTTTGAATAGAGAAATTGCTCAACGACTCAATGTGTCGGTCAGAACCGTTGAAACTCAGCGAGCAAGTGGAAAATGGAAACTTCAGATTGATTCGGTTTCTGAATTGTCATCGTTTTTTCAAAATATTGACTCCTTGCTGAAAGACGGTCAACCCAAGCTCGGATAGCATTTCAGTCAAAATCCAATTTATTTTGATTTGTGCCTAACTACTTAAGTAGTTCCTCATGCCATGATGAAGAAGGATTTTTTTTTATCTTTTTTGAGGAGAAGGCTGTGTTGAAAAACTATTGCGCTGTAGCGGTCTCTTTAGCGGTAGCTACTTTGTCGGCAAATGCGGCTGACTTGGGGGTGCCGAAAGTCACTCCGCAAATTCAAAAGTCCATGACGACGATTATCAACGATGCCAGCATGCAAAAAATTTATGCTGAACTTTTGACCGATGAGAATGCTCAGGAGCGTTTTAATACTCATGTGGAGCTTGCGCGTATCGCATCACCGTCTCGCTATGAAATGCGCCGCGCCAATGAGATTATGAGGCGAATGGTCGAAGAATGGGGATTTGATCCGAAAAATGTAATGACCAACGCACAGGGCACTATTGAAGGAGCTGGCATTCAAAAAGTGGGCGGCTTGCCAGTTTATAACGCCTGCGTAAGAATTCCGGGAACTTATTCTCAACAAAAAGACGCTCAAAGCTACAAAGGACAATACCCGAAAGTACTGCTTGAAGGGCATATTGATACGGTGAATCCTTCAGTGCTGCCGCCTGCAGATCATCCCTATTCAGCGGTTAAGCTTCAGAAGGCGACCGAAAAGGTGACGTCAACTCGTGATGGGCTTGCCGCTTTAAAAGATGAGATGCATTTCGATAAGAGCGGGAAGGTTATTGAAGACGAAAATTACAAAAAAGCCTACAGACGCTTTGCTAACTTGAAAGATGCGCAAAAAAACGGAGGTTACCGTATTTATGTTCCCGGTTTCAGAGATGCCATGGGTAATACCACATCCTTGCTAATGGCCGCGAGACTTTTAAAGAAATATAACATTAAGCCTGTTTATGATATTTGGATTTGCGGCACGGCCGGTGAAGAAGGTAAAGGCAATCTCGCAGGCATGAAGCAACTTTATGGTTATAACGAAGCAATCGGCAAAGGCAATAATGCGTTGAATATAGTTGCCAACTTCTCAGCTGACCAGATTCCTGTGAGGGCACGTCTAAATTATGTCGGAAGTTATCGCTTTGAAATGCAGTACTCAGAACCGCAAGTAACAGATGCGAGTAAGCCGCATCCAAGCGCACTAATGGCTGCCTCTGGTGCTGTGTCTAAAATTGCTGACTTGCGTACACCGACCGATTTTGACAAAACGAAACCGCCCACAACATATACCGTTGGGACGATACGCTGTGACGGCGATGATGTGACGCATCACTCCAAGGTCTGCACGATCAATGTGGATATGCGCTCGCCTATCCAGTCCATGCTCAATGACATCCGCGCCAAGATTGAACCGGCATTTAAAGCAGCCTTGGATGAAGAAAATTCCAAGTATGGTTTAAAGAGTGGAGAAAAGGGCGCTTTGGAAATGAAGCTGGTTTGGTTTGGCGACAGACCGGCTTACAAACGTCCGAACTACCAAGACATCGTCAGTCAAATCTATTGGCAGTCGGGTGAAGATATTGGCATCGATAAAGTCAAAGGTTTAAATAACGGAGCCTCAAGTTTAAACGACAACATTCCCGCCACAATTGGTGTGCCGACAGTGAATTTCAATGTTCATACGATGGCAGCCACGGGTGGAGGTCATACGTTCTACGAATGGGGCATTCCTGGCAACGCTAAAGATGAGGCCAAACGTATTTTCCGTTGGATCGTTATGGGGCTGACAGCGGCAGGCTTTAATACCAGCACAGGTGAGGTGGTCGCTCCGGTTGCCGATCCGATCGGAAGTCGTACAACGGAAGACGTGTTTGAGGAGTAAACAAGATGAGAGCTAAAGTATTGATTGCTGGTTTTGGTATTGCTTTCAGTGGCCTGGCGAACGCTTCCATGACGGATGTTTTGACGATCAACTTGGTTGGTCCGGGCGGACACAGCTTTCGTGACTACGGTTATACCAATACAATTCACGCGGGTGCTCGCGCTGTCGCTGAAATTCAAAAAACGATAGTTGATCCCAATAAGTACGAAATTTATGGGTTTAACGGTGGAGTGTCCGTTAATGCAATTGCAGGCGACGCTCAATTCAAGGTGTTGCTTAAGGCTAATGACAAGTCCGAACTCAACACTTTGAAGCAACAGGTTATTTCTGCGGTGCAAAAAGGTGTGAAAGCCGAAAATGATTTCAGAGGAGTCAAAACAGGCTCGTTAACACCGGACGGTGCTAGTGCTGAAATTCAATGCACAATTAAATAACCTAGATAGCTAAACCAAGAGACTCTCTGGACTTAGTTTTTGCACTAAATTGACGGCGGTTCAGGGAGCTCGGAGAGTTTCAAGCGGCGCAGACGAGACGCTTGGTGGAAGCTGAATTCCAAACCAAGCGTCGTTTTTTTGCATACAAGTTCTTAATGGAATATGGGCTGGAAAAGAAGATTTCATAGCATTGTGCCAAGGAAACTTGCGATTTTAATCGCCAGAGGAATTGGCACTCGCCCCATCGGGGCGATTTTTTTGTATAATGCCTCAATCATGTGATTGATAATAATTATGCTTGAAATAGTATTTGACAGGAATTGCGTCTATCAAACAGCTTATC
>CAJKMT010000017.1 GCA_905201055.1 uncultured Sutterella sp.
CGCGGGGCATTCGATCTTATTCGAGGCGGGCTATCGCCCCCTCGAGCTCCCCCATTGGAGCATAGCTCCTTCATTTGCGGAAACATTTTTTCGACAGGCTCATATAAAAGGGGCGATATTTGACGCCGACGGAACGCTTTTTGACTCGATGCCTGTATGGTACAATGTGGGCAGCAGATATCTTGAAAGCAGGGGCATAACCCACGATGAAAACCTCACCGAGAAGGTGGCGTCCATGAGTCTTATGGAGGCGGCCGAGTATTTTCAGACAGAATACGGCATAAAGGATAGCTACGCCGAGATCATAGGCGACATAAACCGCCTTATCGAGACGGCATATTTCCACGAGATTACACTCAAAAAGGGTGTAAAGGAATATCTGGAAAAGATTCATAATGGCGGAGTAAAGATGTGCGTCGCCACCTCCACCGATCAGTATCTCATAAAGGCCGCCCTTGAAAGATGCGGAGTTTTGAAATATTTCACAGAGGTGCTGACCTGCGGCATGGTGGGCAAGGGAAAGACCAAGCCCGATATCTATGAAAAAGCCCTCGAAATAATAGGCACCGACAAAAAAGACACGGTGGTCTATGAGGACGCCCTCTATGCCCTGAAAACTGCCAAAAGTGCAGGCTTTTATACGGTAGGCATCTATGACAGCGCCGAGAAAAAGCAGGACGAGCTGAAAAGTCTTGCCGACAGATACATTCTGTCCTTTGATGAAGAGAGAGACAACTATGAAAAAGACAGTTGTGGTATATAAGTCCTTTTACGGCAGCTCAAAAAAATACGCCGAATGGCTCAGCGGCGAAATAGGATGCGACATGCTGGAGCGAAAAGAAGTCTCCTGTGAGAGATTGGCGGATTACGACACCATAGTCCTGATAGGCGGACTGTACGCAGGGGGTATGATGGGGATAGACCTTGTGACCCGCAGTTTTGACATGACGGAAGGCAAAGACATAGTGCTTATAACCTGCGGCATAGCCGATGTGGCAAACAGGGAGAATGTGGAAAATATAAGGAAATCTCTGGAAAAGGCCCTGAAAGAGAAAACGGATAAGGTAAAGATTTTCCATGTCAGAGGGGTTTTGGACTATTCCAAAATGAACTTTGTACACAGGACCATGATGAAGGCTCTTGTTCTGTCGCTGAAAGCGAAAGCTCAAGATAAGCTTACCGACGAGGACAGGGAGATCATAGCCACCTACGGTAAAAAGACCGACTTTACTGACAAAGAGTATCTCAGAGCGCCTATTGAATATATCAAAAGCCTATGAAACTAAAAAAGCTCCTTTTGGGGAGCTTTTATTTTTGTATGCCGAAGAAGGAAGCTAAAACAGGGAAAATATTGATATTACAATAAAAATATGATATATTGTATATATAAAAATCATCTATAAAAAGGAGGAAAAGAATATGTGCATAGCAAAGCTTGTGCGTCGGGGCAAAAGCTGGTTTAAACACATATATTTCTCCTATGAGCTTTGGAGAGGGCGAATAAAAACCGTAAGGACAGACGCATGAGCATCGGTTAAAAGGGTGTTCATGCGTTTTTTTTACCCTAAAATAAATTAAAAACAGGAGGAAGCGATTATGAAAAACAAGCGAATATTTATCATGCTGGCAGTTATGATACTCTGCGTGTCCGCAGTGGCCTTCTCATATCAAATCGGCGAAGACAGAAAGCTTCAGGTAAATCAAACCGTAAATGTAAGCGAAAGATTTGAGGTCAATGCAGTAACGGCAAGAGAGTCTGCCGCCAATATCGATCGGTATCTTGAGGAAAATTACCAAAAGAACCGAACCAAATCCGATGAGGGCAGATACACGATGAACGGGATAACGCCCGAAGGGTATCCCGACTATTACGGAGGAATGTACATAAATGCAGATGGCAATTTAGTGGTGCTGCTGACCGAGGAGTATAAAGACGGGTTGTTTTTCTCCAGCAGAAAGGCGAAAAGCGTAAAGGAAGAGATAGCGAGAGCTGCCGGTCAAAATGATATAATCTTCGGATATGTCAAGTATAGTCTGAGGGAGCTTTTAGATACAGTAGAGAAGATACGCGATTTTAAAATAGCCAATGAGAATGCAAAGCAGCCGGCTCATATAACAGATTTTGGCGCATGGCAAAATAAAAATGTTGTAAGAGTAGGAATGTATCCTTTGAACGAAGAAACCGAGAAATGGTTCAGAGAAAATATAGATGATAAAGAGTATATTGTTTTCGAGGAAACGGGACCCAACGCCATTGAAGCTACTGCAAGCATCAGTCCGGGCAAAAGCGGTAATTTCAGCGCAGGCTTTTATACAGATATATAAAATAAAAAGCTCCCTTTGGGGAGCTTTTATTTTTTTAGTCCTTTTATAAAATCCGCAAGGCCGTCGGGGCAGTTGGATTTTTTTACGATTATACCCTGATTTTTTGCAAGCATAATGTAAAAATGGGTTTTGGTTTCGATTATGTTGTAGATGTCGCTGTAATTTACTCTGTTTACGCTCTGTTTGCCCGCCTGTTCCAGATGATCCTCGAAAAAGTCACAGCTTATCACCGCGCCGTGGTATATCTTGGCGGAGTCATAAACTCTGCGGCACTGTCTTGACGATGTAAACCAGAATAAAAAGGGAGTCATGACGGCCACAAAAATAATGGCCCATATTTCGGTGAGAAAAGCGAGGGCCAAAAGACCGAGTATCATAAGGGAAATGCCTATGTATATCCTCTTCTCTCTTATCAGCAACGCGTTGTAAAAGCTTTTGTATTCCTCAAAGCTGTATTTTACCTCTGTGTGAAATAAAGGTGTCATATGTGCTCCTTATAGAAGAACAGCCCCGATAGGGGGCTGTTCGTGTTTTATGGCTTAGATATTCAGCTCGTAGCCGCAGGCCACAACGGCGGCCTTTGCCTGCTCGTATGTGGTGTCCAAAAGATTGTAGCGGTCATGAAGCTTCAAGTGGTCTGCGATAAGGGGCAGCTCTGTGCAGCCGAGGACGAAATAATCGGCGCCTCTTGCCATCATGGAGTCCAATATATCGGTGAAATCCTTGGGATTTTCGGGATATTTTCCACCCTTTACATCGTAGATGTATTTGAGTATTTTCTCCTGCTCATCGGGCTGGGGAAGAATGCTCTCGATGCCCTCGTCGGCAAAGGCTTTGACATAGATGCCCGATTTCACAACGCCTGTTGTGGCGAGGATACCGACCTTTTTGTCTGCGCCGAAGCGCTCCTTGCCGGCCTTGGCGTTTACCTTGAGAATGTGGACAAACTCACAGCCTGTGGCCTTCTGAATTCCCTCGGCAAAGTAGTGGGCCGTGTTGCAGGGCATGGCGATAAGGTCTGCGCCACCCTCCATAAGTCTCTTGACGGCCTCTATCATCTGGGGCAGGGGAGACTCGGCGCCGTTTACTATGTGGGCCGTCCTGTCCTTTATCTGGGGATAGTTGTCGATGAGAATGTGGATATGGTCACTGTCGGCGTCAGCCTTGGTGAGATTTACGATTTTTGTGAAAAAATCCGCCGTTGCCAGAGGGCCCATGCCGCCCAGCACTCCGAGTACCTTTTTCATTTTGCATTACCTCTTATATGTTTATTTGTTGTTTTTGAGCCAGTTGAAGGCTGTGCTTGCGTAGAGAGCCGAGCTGTATGCAAGACCTTCCTCGTTAAAGCGAACCTGAGGATTGTGCATGGGGTGCACATAGCCTTCGTCGCGGCTGCCGCAGGAGCAGGAAACCATTGCGGAAGGTACGCGCTCTGCGATGTATGCAAAGTCCTCAGAGCCGTTGACAGAGTTGTTGTCGGTTACATTGACATTTTCCTCGCCCACTGTCTCCTTGAAGATTTCGGCAAACTGATTGACTATGTCGGCGTCGTTGATGACGGGAGGTGTGTTGGCCTCATCGTATTCGACAATAGCCTCGGCGCGGTATGTCTTGGCTACGCTTTCGGCAACTTCCTTGACTCTTGTGAGAGCCTGCTCTCTTATCTTGGAGTCGAGGGTGCGGATTGTGCCGAGAATCTCAACGCTTTCGGGAGTGATGTTGGCAGCCGTACCGCCGTGCACCACGCCGAAGTTGAGCGTGATACCGCGATCCCAATCAGCCAATTCCTTAACGGCGGCGATGAACTTCACCATAGCGTAGATAGCGTCACGGCCGCGTTCCGGGCAGTTGCCGGCGTGAGCGGAAACACCGTGGAAGGTGATCTTGTAGGTGCTGGAACCCTTACGGGCGCAAACCAATTCACCGCCTTCACGGGCCGGTTCAAAAATCAAAGCGCGGTCAGACTTGGAGGCGCATTCCTTCAACCAGTCGTGAGAAGACACGGAACCGGTTTCTTCATCAGGATTGCAGGCGACCAAGATGGAGAGCTTATCCAACGTTTCTTTGGGCAAATTCTTCAAAGCGTAGAAGATCGTCATGCAGCCGGCTTTGCAGTCCAAGACTCCGGGACCGTAGGCGCGGTCACCCTTGATGGACATCGGACGAACAGCCACGGTGCCAGCCGGGAAAACCGTATCCATGTGAGCGTTGAGCATCACGTCGTAGTGCGTGGCTTCGGGCTTATTGGTAGCAAAGAGACCGGGACCGACCTTGTCGCCCAAGTCAACAAGCTTGGAGGTAAAGCCGATGCCTTCGTACATGCCTTTGAACGTTTCGGCAACTTGCTTAACGCCGTCAATGCAAGCTGTGCCGGCGTCAACGTTGACAACCTTTTCCAAGTCCTTCAAAAATTCTTGAACCATCGGAAATATCCTTTCTAAATGATGTTATGAACCGATCGAGCTGAACTCGACCGACCTGATGAAATTGTACTGTTATGTTTATGAAAAAGGGGATTAAAACTATTTTTAATCCCCTTTGTCGGTTTATCAGAACGTCAAGTCAATACTAGACGATGATGTTCATGATGATCATACCGATGAAAGCGTTGATAATTGCAACACCCATCAAAATCGGGATCATGTAGCCGCGCGTACCGATAACGCCCAAGCAACGACCCATGTATTGCAATTGAGAACCCATCAAGTAGATACCGGGAGCCAAGATGGCGCAGTCCGTAACGGACAAGGCACCTTGGTCAAACAAAGCAGCAGCCACACCAACGCCGCCACCCATGGACATCCAACCGGCGATCAACACTGCGGCAGCTTCACCGGGAAGGCCGAACAAGCCCATCAACGGACGGAAGATATCGCCCAAGATCGGCAAAAGACCGGCAACGTTCAAAACACGAATGATCACGAAAGCCATCAACACATTCGGGATCGTGGAGTGCGTGGCAATGCCCCAACCTTGGATAGCACCCTTGACGAATACGTCGGTGACCATCTGCTTGCTGTTTTCGCTAGACATAGTATTTATTCCTCCAATCCTGAATTAAGCGGCCTTCTTCTTGGACATGAAAATCTTCAAGAAGCGCACGATGTTAGCACCAACAACCTTCATAACGAGCATGATGCCCAAGCACAAGGCGATGGAGGCAGGAACGGTGTTACCGGCGGAGTCCGTCAAGCTCAACAACACGACGCCGGCACCCAAGAAGTTGGTGATCGTGGCGTCAGCAGACAATTGGAACATAGCGAACACGTCGGCTTCGTCTTCGGTGATTTCACCTTTGTCCAACAATTGGCGGGTCAAAGCGGCACCACCGTCAGTGGATTGCAGGGAAGCGATCAAAGCCAAAGAGCAGGAACCCGGGATACCCATCAACGGACGGAGAATCGGGGTCAAGAGTTGGCGGGCAGCAGCCAAAGCGCCGTAGTGGTCGCAGACCGTGATCATGGCCAAAGCGAACATAACGGTCGGAACCAAGGTCAATGCGAAGCAGAAACCGTCGATAGCGCCGGAACCGCCGACACCGCGGAACATACCGGTGGCCGTTTTGATGGCGTCACCGTTAAGCGTCACGTTCGTAACAACCTTACCGAATGCGCCATTCAACGTGGAGAAGTCGAAAATGGCCCACCAGTGGTTACCGGCGCAAACACCGGAGAAGAAGACAATGGCGAAAACCAAGGCGATATAACCACCAATACCGCACTTTTCTTCCTTAGTCTTATTTTCTTGTTCAGACATAGGATGATCCTTATTTATTGTTAGACAATATTTAAAAGAAATGGATGCCCTAAACATCCACGTAACGGATAATAAAGTATGTAACAATTTTCCGTCTACGTAATTCTGCCTATAAACGGCTTATCGAAGGGCAAATTTAAGGGAAATACCTGATAGGTTAATCAGAAAAATCGTTACAGACGACAATTATTCTCAACTTCCTAAGATTCATTTAAGAGTCTGCCTTTTTTTTCGACTAAAATAATCCATTCACTTTTATATTGTTAGTAAGCGGTTGTCTGTCGGTTTCGGCTCTCAGATGGCCGAGGAGTTAATCCATGTCTTTGAATGACCCGCATTGGGGCCGTGGACCGGACGATAAAGAAGAAAAAAAGAATTCGTCCGAGAATCAAAACCAAGAATCAGATAATCGCCGACCCGATGATGACCGCTTCGGCGCCAATAACAACGATCCCAAAAAACGCAGCGAAGGCGATGACTTGGACCGTCTTTGGGACGAGTTCAACCGTGCCTTGGGCGGTATGCTCGGACAAAGCCGCGACGGTTCTGACGAACGTCGCTCCAACGAGCAGTCCTTTGAACAGCGCCGCGAAGAAGAGCCCCGTCGTCAATCCGACGGTCCCAGTACTCAGGATCAGTTGAAAAAACAATTTGAATCTTTCAAGCATATGCAGCCGCCTAAATTTATTAAAAAGCAGCCCGGCGGTCGCGGATTGGCATTTGCCGCCGTCGTTGTGATCGGTCTGTGGGCCGCAACCGGTTTTTACATTGTGCCTGAAGGTCAGTCGGGTATCGTGACGACTTTCGGTAAATACACCGAAACCACAATGCCGGGTTTCCGTTGGCATTTGCCGTGGCCGGTTCAGCAGGCCGACATTGTCGACGTGAGCAGCGTGCGTACGGTGGCAATCGGTGCCATGGGCAGAGCCAACCGTGAGGCAGAAGCTCTGATGCTTACCGATGACGAAAATATTGTCGATTTACGCTTCAATGTTCAGTACCGCATCAAGACGGGTGAAGGGGCGATGAATTACATCTTCCGCTCTCGCGACCCGGATGAGTCCGTGCGTCAATCCGCCGAAAGTGCCATGCGTGAAGTCGTCGGCCGTAAGAAGATGGACAGCGTGCTTTTTGAAAGTAAGCAGGAAATCGCCGAAGACGTTAAAAAGATCATGCAGGAGATGCTTGATCGCTATCACACGGGTATTGAAGTGATGAGTGTGGCCATTCAAAACGCTCAGCCTCCGCAGCCCGTGCAGGCGGCTTTTGACGATGCTGTGAAAGCCGGACAGGACCGCGAACGTCAGATTAACGAAGGTCAGGCTTACGCCAATGATGTGATTCCTAAGGCGCGAGGTATGGCAGCTCGTCTTGCTCAGGAAGCAGAGGGTTACAAGGCTCGTGTGGTGGAGACTGCCAAGGGTGATGTCGATCGTTTCACTCAGGTGCTCGCTCAGTATGAAAAAGCCCCTCGCGTGACTCGTGACCGTATGTATGTGGACATGATGCAGCAAGTCATGCAATCCACAACGAAGGTTTATGTAGACACAAGCGGCGGCAACAATCTGCTCTATCTGCCTTTTGATAAGTTGATGGAGCAAAATGCGGCGTCAGCTGCCTCTGCAGCGGCTCCGACTCAAAGCACACAAAACAGTTCGGCCGCAACGACTCAGCCTGCTGCACAGACTTCTCAGCGTGCAGTGAGCAGAAATTACAGTGCCCGTGATGCCATTCGCGAGCGTGTACGCTAACCGGGGATAGAGGAGAAAAGAATGAAAAAATTACCGACCTTGGCCTTGGTAGCATTGGTGGCTTTGGCGGCAACCAAATTTTGTTTGTATACCGTCAATGAACGGGAACATGCCTTGGTATTTGCTTTGGGCGAATTAAAGGAAGTGGTCTCTGAACCGGGACTTCACGTGAAGCTGCCGCCACCTTTTCAAAATGTCGTTTATTTGGATAAGCGTATTTTGACTTTGGATGCGCCGACAGCTGATCTTGTGCAAACGAGCGAAAAGAAAAACCTGATGATCGATTCGTTTGTCAAGTGGCGCATTGCCAATCCGCGTTTGTACTGGGTATCTTTCCAAGGCAATGAGCGCGCAGCCGAAGACCGTATCTCGGCTTTACTTCGCGATGCATTGAACCAAACCGTCAACAAACGCACGGTCAATGGTATTACTTCCCGCGAGCGTGATGTGGCCATGCTTGAAATTCGCACGGGTTTGCAGGAACGCGTGCGCGATGTCGGTGTGGAAGTGGTGGATGTGCGCTTGAAACGCGTGGACTTTACGCCTGAAATTTCCGAATCCGTCTATCGCCGTATGGAAGCAGAGCGCAAGCGCGTGGCTGCCGAAGAACGTTCAACCGGTGCGGCAGAAGCCGAAAAAATCGGAGCCGATGCAGATCGTCAGCGCGCGGTGATTTTGGCTGAAGCTTATAACCAGGCTCAGCAGATTAAGGGCGAAGGCGACGCGATTGCCAATGCCACCTATGCTTCGGCCTTCTCGAAGAATGCTGAGTTTGCGCGCTTCTATCGCAATATTGAAGCTTATCGTGCAAGCTTTGCCAATAAGAAGGACGTCATGGTTGTGGATCCCTCAGCCGATTTCTTCAAGTACATGAAAGAGCCTGAGGCGAAGTAAAAATGACTTGGCAAACCTGGGTGCTCGCTTTTGCGCTCGTCTGCATTATTGAAGGGCTGATTCCTTTTACGGCACCCGAAAAGTGGTTAGAGTCAGTGCGTGAAATCGGACGCATTGCTTCTGCTGAAGTGATCCGAAAAATCGGTCTCGGTTTGTTGCTTGTGGGAGTCGGAATAATCTGGCTTCTGACAGCCTGAGATTCGTAGCAAACAGCCCGCGAAAGCGGGCTGTTTGGTTTATGGGAAGAAGTCTACTGTCTCAATTCTCGGATGGTTTCTTCGGGCTCATCTCTGAATGATGAGCGGAAGGGATTGATGTCAATGCCGCCTCGCCGTGTAAAGCAGGCGTATACCTCAAGCTCTTCGGGGCTCAATCGGGAGACGATGTCGTGGTAAATCTGCTCGACGCACTGCTCGTGAAAACCTCTGTGACGTCGGTAGGAAACGAGGTACTTCAAAAGACCGGCACGGTCAATTGAGCGCCCCTTGTAGTGAATCATGACAGCCGCCAAGTCAGGCTGACCAGTTACCGGGCAAAGTGATCGAAAAACGGTTGTTGAGAACGTTTCACAAATTGTTCGACTGTCATCCGGATTAAATGTCAGGAAATTGGGTTCGGTCTCATAAGAATCAAAGAGGTCCCCATCATCTAATCTAATAGTGTCAAGAGAGGTGCCCGGCATCCGGCAAAGATTTCCCTTGTATTGCGGGAGCGGAAAAAGCCGAACCTCAACAGGCGCTTTAAGGCACGTTGACAGATCATGAGTCATGACTGCGGCAAGCTTTTCAATGCTGTCTATTTTCGACATGGCAAAAGAGCCGCAATAGAGTTTCAGTGATTTGGATTCCACAATAAAGGGCGAAGTGGCCGGAACACGCACTTCACCGATGGCAGTCTGCGGAATGCCCTGATCATTTAACCAAGACAGCTCATAGAGGCGCCAAATATCAACGCCTCTGAAATGTTGTCTGCCGATTGCATCGCGCCCTAATGAGCGGGAAATAGCCTGCAGCAGATCCGGGTTGTACTGATCACCGTATACAGTGTCCTTGCCGAGCAAGGTATTTTTGGGTTCGGGCATTGTAACCGTCATGGTTTTCCTCGAGAAACGGCCTGAGATAAATGCAAGCGGCCGTATGCGGGTGGGGTATTTAACTTTCGGCGACGATTATACAAGCAAGGTCGCTTTTAGGACTACAAAAATCGAGTGACTTCAGTCATAATAAGAAGGTTGCGAGTAATGACGATTGTTCATTACGGCTTTCAAGTTTTTATTGAATTCCTGGGGATAAAAAATGGCTAAGAATGTTGTCGTGGTCGGCGCTCAATGGGGTGACGAAGGTAAAGGCAAGATTGTTGACTGGCTTACTGAAAAAGTGGACGGTGTGGTGCGTTTTAACGGCGGCCACAACGCCGGTCACACCTTAGTGATTAACGGACATAAAACGATTCTTCGATTGATTCCTTCCGGCATCATGCCCCCGACGATGACCTGCTATCTCGGCAACGGCATCGTATTTTGCCCCGAGGCCTTTTTCGGTGAAATCGAACAGCTGCGTGCTCACGGTTGCGAGGCCGAGCACCGCATTCGCGTTTCCGGCAACGCGCCTTTGGTGATGCCGTATCACATCGCTTTGGACCATGCACGTGAAGCTGCCGCCGGCGCTAAGAAAATCGGTACCACCGGCCGCGGCATCGGTCCGACCTATGAAGACAAGGTGGCTCGCCGCGGTGTCCGCGTGGCTGACCTTTTCAATGAAAAGTTCTTCATTGAACGTGTGCGCGACGTGATGGAATATCACAATTTCGAATTGACGCAGCTGCTTGGCGCTCAGGCGCTTGACATCAACAAAGTCATTGATGAAACGTTGGCTTACGCGCCCCGCATCAAGCCGATGCTCACCGACGTGTCCTACACGATCAATAAACTCATGGACGAAGGTAAGTCATTCCTCTTTGAAGGCGCTCAAGGCTCCATGCTCGATATCGATCACGGCACTTATCCCTATGTGACAAGCTCCAACACCGTGGCAGGCGCCGTTTGCTCCGGTGCCGGTGTCGGTGCTCACCGAATCGACTATGTCTTGGGCATCACCAAGGCATACTGCACGCGTGTGGGTGAAGGTCCCTTCCCGACTGAACTCAATAACGAAATCGGACAGCATCTGCGCGACAAGGGCTATGAGTACGGTGCCGTGACCGGACGTCCGCGCCGCTGCGGCTGGTTTGACGGTGCCGCCATGCGCCGCGCTGTGCAAATCAACGGTTTGCGCGGTTTGGCTGTGATGAAGCTCGACGTGTTGGACGGTTTGGATACGGTTCGTTTAGGCGTCGGCTACAAGTACCAGGGCGAAGAAGTTGAAGTGATGCCCTATGGCGCTGAAGCCTGCGCTCAATGCGAAGTGATTTATGAAGACTTCCCGGGCTGGAAGGAAAGCACGTTCGGTGTTACCCGTTGGGAAGACTTGCCTGAAACCGCCAAGCGCTATCTGCAGCGTTTGTCTGAAGTCGCGGGCTGCCCGATTGCAGTGGTCTCGACCGGTCCCGACCGTTCGCAAACCATCATGCTTGATAACCCGTTTACTAAATAACTGATATGAGAAGGGGCGGTTGCGGCCGCCCCTTGAAGTTCTATGACCGATCTGTTTGTAACCCAAGACGAATACGACGATCTCGTCGAGCAACTCATTTTAAAAGTGGCCGATGACGGCTACGATTTTGACTGCATTTTATGCCTGGCGCGCGGCGGCATGCGGGTAGGGGATATCTTCTCGCGTGTTCACGACATGCCGTTGGCGATTTTAGCCACGAGCTCTTACCGAGAAGCTGCCGGCAAGCAGCAGGGTGATCTGGACATCGCCTCTTTTATCACCAAGACGGGGGGCGAAATCGCCGGCCGTCTGCTCTTGGTTGACGACATGGTGGATTCCGGTAAGACCCTCGTTCAAGTCGTCGAGCATTTAAAGAAACAGTATCCGGCCATTACTGAAATTCGTGTGGCAGTTCTTTGGTGGAAGTCACACTCTGTCTTTACGCCGGATTACTGGTGCGAGTTCCTGGATAACAATCCCTGGATTCATCAGCCGTTTGAACGCTACGATGCCATGGGTATTGAAAAGCTTCGGGAACATCGTTTCGAGATCCCAGATAAATTCATCGAATAGTTTTTGCTATTTGAGCGGCTCCTCCCAAGCGGAGGAGTTTTTTTTTGGACATTTTGAAGCAAAACTTGAAATTGCTTAAAATGTCGAAAATTTTTATAGAAACCAAACATTTGAATTTTCAGCTATGGATATCTCGGCGACTCTGCTTGCCTTTTACAACAAGGTTGACCTTCTGTATCTCACTGACGTCATCGGCATCGTGGCTTTTGCCTTTGCCGGTGTGCTGATCGGCATCCGAATGAAATGTGACCCGGTCGGTATTTTCGTGCTGGCTTTTTCCACGGCTTTTGGCGGCGGGATTGTTCGTGACCTTTTGATTGACCGCCGTCCGATGTATTGGATTGCCAATCAGGAGTTGGTGTGGCTGGTGCTTCTGATTACCATTTTCACTCCGATGATTTTCCGTTTCTATAAAAAGCACTTGTCCTATGACGTGTTTGTTTGGAGTGATGCTATCGGTTTGGGCTTTTTCTCCGCTGTCGGCACAAGCCACGGTGTGAGTCTCGGTGTGCCCTATTTGCCGGCTGTGCTTTGCGGTGTGGCTACCGGTGTGTTCGGGGGCTTGTGCCGTGATACGTTCCTCAATATTAAGCCGTCGCTCATTTATGACCATCAGCCTTACGGTTCCGTGGCCTTTGCGGGCTGCTGGCTCTACATTGCGATGATTGAGCTGGGATTTGACAATACGCTGAGCATTTGGGTCGGATCGCTCTTTATCTGCTTTTTCCGTATGTGGTGCTATTACCGTTCGTGGCGAATTGCGTACCATGATACTTTTATTCACGAGGATCCGTCGCCTGAAACTGATCGGGATCGCCGTCAATAACCAATCAACACAAGCGCTGCCGGTTGGAATAATCGGCAGCCGAGGCGTCTGGACAAGACGCTCTTTTTGTTTTTAGAATCAGTCACTTTTACTATTAGGAACATAATCTCGTGCGTTTGCGCCAAATTCGCATCAGCGGTTTTAAATCGTTTGCAGATCTCACCACTATTGAAGTCCCCTCATCCATTGTCGGTATTGTGGGGCCGAACGGGTGCGGCAAATCCAATGTGATTGAAGCCGTTCGTTGGGCGCTGGGTGAAGGCAAGGCAAGCGATCTGCGCTGCAAGAGCATGAGTGAGCTGATTTTTGCCGGGTCCGATAACCGCAAACCCGCCGGCCGCGCGATGGTCGAATTGGTTTTCGACAACAGTGACGGTACACTGCAGGGTCCCTGGGGCTCTTATGCGGATATTTCAGTCAAGCGTGTTCTGACGCGCGACAACACAAGTTCCTACCTTATAAACAATCAGCAGGTCCGTGCCACGGACGTGCGCGATCTTTTTATGGGTACCGGCCTTGGGGCAAATTCGTACGCCATCATCAGCCAAGGCATGGTGACGGAATTTGCCAAAGACTCCCCCGAAAAGAGAAGAGAGTATCTGGAAGAGGCGGCAGGTGTTTCCAAATACAAAAAGCGCCGCAAGGAAGCAGAATCCAAACTGGCAAGCACCCGCGCCAATTTGGATCGAGTCAGTGACCTGCAGGTCACTCGCCGAGAGTCTTTAAAACGGCTTGAAGAAGAAGCAAAGGTTGCGCAGCAGTATCAGCAGCTTAATCACGAACGTCAGGCCCAAGAGTCCCTTTGGTGGTTTACTCAGATGGTGGAGGCCAAAAACGCGATTGACCGTATCAACGCTCAAATTGCTCAAGCCCAAGCCAATGTCGGTCAAAATGAATCGGATTCTCAGAAATTGCGTCAGGCGCTTCAGCAGGAGCGTTCCCGCTTAAATGATGCCAATATCACCGTATTGGGTAAGACTCAATCTTTAGCCGAGGTCGATAAAGAAATTTCAGCTGTTGAGGGCAATATCCGCTCAATTATTGAAAGGCGTGCCCTCATGAAAACGCAGCTTGAGAGCTATCGCTCGATGCTTGAGGCGCGAGGCAGGGAGATCACTGTTCAAGGTGATCGTATCCGCACATTGAGGGCTCAGCAGGAAGAAAAAGAGGAGCTTGTGGCAAGCGCCGGCGAACGTGAAGCGGCTCTTGAAGAAAAAAAGGCACTTGCTGAAGAAGCGGTCCAGGAAAAAGGACGCGCCTATGAAGTGCTTCAGCAAGAGTCTCAGCGCATTGAAAATGAATCTCGGGCTTTGTCGCTTGAATTGGCGCGATTGTCCAAGACCAAAGAGGAGCTCACGCTTCGTTTGGAAAAATTCAAGCGGGAGGCTTCTCAAACGCAGGCGCCGGATATGGGGCGCTACGAAGCCTTAAAGGAAGAGCTTGCGATCGTTAAAGAAGACAGTGAAGCACTGAAAGCCGAGCGTGAAGAGTCTCAGGCAATGCTTGAAGAGTCTCGCCAAGTGCTGACAGAGGCACAAAGTAAGATCCATGAAAAAGAGCAGCGCCTGGCTGCTATCACGGCAAAGCTTGCCACTTTAAAGGAACTTGAGGAAAAGAGTCTCACGGCAGACAAGTTGTCTGAATGGCTCAATCGCCAGGGGCTTTCGGGATTGGCAAGACTTTTTGAAAAACTTGACCCTGAACCGCAATGGACTCGGGCGCTCGAAGCTGTGCTTCGTGAACGTGTCAATGCGTTGGGTATTTCCAATCTCAGTATGGCTGCCGGTTTTGAGCTTGCCGCGCCGCCCACAAAACTTACTTTTTACTCGACGCTTTTGCCGATTGAAAAGTCTTCGGCTCCGGAAGGTTTGACCGGTCTTATCGAAAAGCTTCATTTTGATCATCGAAATGATCAAACGCAGGCGGCACTTTCTCGGTGGCTCTCACATTATTTCGTCGCTGAAAATGTTAAAGAAGCCCTTTCACGGGTAGAGATGCTGCCTGCAGGAGCTCACTTTGTAACACCTCAAGGTCATATCATTGATCGGGTCAGCGTAAATTTCTGGGCCGATGACTCAACCGGATTGCTGTCACGCCGAGCTGAAATCACTTCCTTGGAAGAAGAGGCCGTGGCCCTTCGCCATGAGCTCGAAGATCTTCATCAGGCGATGGGGCAGGCACATATGCAGGTGTCTCAGATGTCCGAGCGCCTTCAAAGTGCCAATACTCATTTTGAATCGGTTCGGCTTAAAGAAAGTGAACTTGCACTGGAAGTCACTCGGATGAGCGCAGCCATTGAAGCTTATCGAAACCGAAGCGAGGAATTGGGCGCTTGGATCGAAGAAGCTCAGGAAGAGCTTGAAGAAACCGCAGCGGCAATTGACGAAGCCGATGAGCGTTTCGGTGCTCTGGATGAAGAAGTTGCGCTTCGTCAGCAAAAGTCTGAAGACGCGCGCCTGGCTTGGGAGGCAGCTCGAGAGGCAGCCCGTCAGGCAGAGCAGGAATTTAATGTCTTTGCCTATACGCAGCGCGAAATTGAGCTTACGCTGAAAACGCTTACCGAAAGAATTGCCGAGGCACAGCGTGCGCAGCTTTTGGCTCAAAACGAGCAGGCTGAATTAAAAGAAAAGATTGAACACGTCAGTGCCGGACTTGAAGAACTCGATGAAGACAGTCAGAAAGCCGGTCTTGAGCAGCTGCTCGCTAAGCGCGAAGAAGCGCTGAAGTCGCTTGATGAGGCAAAGGCTGTATTGGGCTCGATTGAATCGAAGTTGGCAGAGAGCGAAAAGTCACTGGAAGCCTTCGAAGAGGCTAAACGCCGTGAACAAAACCGCATGGGAGATTTGATTGCCAAGCGCGGTCAGCATGAAGTGGAATACGGCACGGTGAAAAGCCGCCTTGAAGAACTCGATTTCGATGAGAGCGCGCTCAGAACACGCTATGAAACCGAACGCCCGAAACTCAACGCACTTCGTTTGGACGTGGAGCGAATCGCGCGGGAGATGGCTGCGCTTGGCGCTGTGAATCATGCCGCTTTGGAACAGCTGAAGACTCAGACCGAGGAGGTCGAGCGAATCGATCACGAGGTGCTTGACTTAGAGCAGGCCATCGCAACGATTGAAGCGGCTATTAAAAAGATCGATCAGGAAACTCGTGCTTTGCTGACGGATACCTTTAATCGTGTCAATGAAGCCTTTAATCAGAAGTTCACGCAGCTCTTTAACGGCGGTCATGCGCGGCTCGAAATGACAAGCGATGATGCGCTTGAGGCCGGTATTGAAATGTTTGCCAATCCCCCCGGCAAACATAATCATTCGATCCGGCAGCTTTCCGGCGGTGAATTGACCCTGACGGCAACGGCTTTGGTTTTTGCGTTCTTTACGCTCAATCCCGCACCATTTTGTCTCTTGGATGAAATCGATGCGCCGCTTGATGAGGCCAATCAGGAGCGTTTGTCTCGTCTTGTCGGCGCAATGAGCGATAACACGCAATTTATGATGATTACGCACCACCGGGTGACGATGGAGCACACCAATCAACTGATCGGTGTGACGATGAAGGAGCCCGGCGTCTCGCGTGTGGTGAGCGTTGATATTGCCGAGGCAAGCCGCTACGCTCAAAAGCCTCAAAGCCGCTGACAGGCAGAGTTTCGCAGGCAAGATGAAGTGCTTGCGAAACTCATTTCCCGGCTCTTTAAATTTTCTTGCGTTAAGTCTGAAAAGATATCCCGCCTTGCTCTAAAATAGCAGATTGTGTTCGAACGATAACCGAGACCGTGAGCTCGGTGAGATGCTTTGTGCCTTCAGGTGCGGCGCTTTAGAGGTTTTTTCTTATGAATGAGACAGTTCTTTTCCTGGTGATCGGCGCGGCCGTGATTTTGGTGGGCTTATTTTTATGGTCCCGTATGGAAGCCAAGAAAAATTCAAAAGGGATGGTCGGCATCAGCAGGGAACCCCGTGATGATATTTACGGCGAAAACGGAAGACTGAATAAACCCAAACTGTTTCCTCGTCCCGAGCCTCAGGAAAGTGAAAATGAACTGGGAGTGGATTCGCTTACCGAGGAGAAAAATCCTCCCTTTGTCGTAACGGACGTTTCTGATCATGAAAAAGAACCTTCAGCCGGTGTTAACTTAAAGCCCTCGCCTGATGAATGGGAAGCTGCGGTATTGGGAACGACGCCTCAGTCGGCTGAGACGCCTGTCGCCGCTACTTCTGAAGTGACCTCGACGACTGAGACGGTCAAAGTTGAAGAAAAGAAAACAGAGCCTAAGCAGGAAGACTTGTTTGACGACAATTTCCCGGAAATTGAGGAGAAACAACCTCAGCAGACTGAGGAAGCGGCCCCTGCTGTCAGTGTCTTTCCTAAAGAGGGCCTGGCTCGCATTCACTACGACCGTGTGACCGACAGCGTTGCCTATATTCAATGCACGAAAGCCGTTGACGGCTCAAGAATGATGGACATGGTGGCCAATTTCCAAAAATTGGGCCTGCCGCTTCGTCTTTATGTGCGCCGCGCTGACAATAAGCGCTGGTATCAGCCGAGTCCCGTCGGCCGTTACACAGAATTGGCTGCGGTGCTTCTTTTGGCTAACCGCCGTTCATGCATCAATGAGATGGATGCAAGCCGCTTTCTCAATGTCGTGCAGCAAAACGGAATTGCGCTTGAAGCTGACACCGAGATGGAATCTTCTCATGAAATCGTGACCCGCGCTCAAAAGCTTTATAAGAATGTGCTGCGGCTCGATGTGCAGCTCAATTTCATCATGGCTTCAAAAGAACCGCTCAATCCCAATGATGTGGCAGAAGCGGCTCGTTTGGCGGGCTTCACCCAACTTAATCCCATGCGCTATTTCTTAGGTACAGCCAAGCACATCGCCGAGGCAACGATTTTCCTGCACCAGGATGATTTTGACAGACGTTATCTCTCGCTTGCTCTCGATGCCCCGTTGGCTCAGCCCGACAGTAAGCCTCTTCGCACTTTATTCACAGTAGCGAATGATTTGTGCGCGAGACTCAATCTGCAGCTGCAGGATACGCGTGACAGACCGATCAATACCGAATCGGCTCAGTCCATTAACATTCAGCTCAATAAGTATTACAAAGAAATGCTCGAGGCTGATATTGAGCCCGGCAGTGATCGCGCCCGAGTGCTCTTTACCCGCGACTGATTAAAAAATTCTAAGAGCGACCCTCGGGCCGCTCTTTTTAACCCATGACAAAACCTATCATTGATAACACATTAAGTTTGTTTGACGATTTTCCTGAACATGAGTCTCAGGATGATTTGGAGAAAATCGCCTCTCGAATGCGCTCGCTCGAAAAAGATTTGGAGCGATGGAATTACGAGTATTACGTGTTGGATGCGCCAAGTGTGCCCGACAGTGAATACGATAAAGCATTCCGCGAATTAAGCGAATTGGAAAAGGCGCATCCGGAATTTAAATCCGAAGCTTCTCCCACCGAGCGGGTTGGAGGAGCGGCGCGCAGTGATTTGGCTAAAGTTCGCCACGCCGTGCCGATGCTCTCCATTCATACAGAAACTGATTTTGAAGCAGAAGGTGCTCGGGCATTTGATGAGCGTGTCCGTAAAGGATTGGGGCTCAGCGATGGCGATGAAGACGTTGAATACGATGTCGAGCTGAAATTTGACGGCTTGGCGATGAATTTGCGCTATGAGTCGGGAATTCTTGTGTCCGCTGCTACGCGAGGCGACGGGCTTGTCGGTGAAGACGTGACGGCTAATGTGAAAACGATTCGCACGATTCCGCTGCGTTTGCCTCAAGGGGTACCCGATATTCTTGAAGTGCGAGGCGAAGTCATCATGCACAAGGCCGACTTTGAGCGTCTCAATGATGAGCAGCGCCTTGAAGGGCTCAAACCTTTTGTCAATCCCCGTAATGCGGCCGCCGGCTGCCTTCGTCAGCTTGATCCCAAAGTGACGGCTAAACGCAAACTTTCTTTTTATGCCTATGGTTTGGGAGAAATCAGTGAAGCGGTGGCTCTGACTCACAGTTCGATTCTGGATCGATTACAGAGTTGGGGATTTCCGGTCGCCAAAGAGCGCCGGGTCGTTAAGGGGTGGAAGGCACTGGCCGAGTTTCACGATTGGGTGAAATCCATCCGCCAAACGCTGCCTTTTGAAATTGACGGGGTGGTCTATAAGGTCAACAGCCTTGCACTGCAGAATGAATTGGGCTTTATTTCCCGTGAGCCTCGCTGGGCCTGCGCACATAAGTATCCCCCCGAAGAGGCCCTCACGGTTGTGCAGGATATCGATGTTCAGGTCGGCAGAACCGGGAAACTGACACCGGTGGCACGTTTAAAACCGGTTTTTGTGGGCGGAGTGACTGTTTCGAATGCCACGCTTCACAATGAAGACTTTATCGGTGAACTGGGACTGAAAATCGGAGACACCGTAGTGGTGCGCCGCGCAGGCGACGTGATTCCGGAAATTGTCCGTGTACTGCCCGAAAGACGCACCGGAGCTGAGCGTGACTTTGTGATGCCGCAAAAGTGTCCGGTGTGCGGCTCAGAAACTTTCCGAGATGAAGAGGAAAAAGACACACGCTGCACGGGCGGACTTTTCTGTCCGGCTCAGCGACGGGAATCCCTTGTGCACTTTGCCTCACGCCTGGCTCTTAATATTGACGGGTTGGGTGAAAAGGTGATCGATCAACTCATTGAGGCGCAGTTGATTGAAACGCCAGCGGACCTTTATCGGCTGACCGAAAACAAGCTTTTGCTCCTGGATCGCTTTGGGAAAAAGAGTGCGGCCAATCTGATAGCCGCTCTTGAAAAAAGTAAAGAAACGACGCTTGCGCGCTTTATTTACGCGTTGGGCATCCGCCATGTAGGAGAAAGCACAGCCAGAGACTTGGCTGCTCACTTTAAGAGTCTTCAGGCCTTAATGGACGCAGACAGTGACGAGCTTCTCAAAGTGAACGATATCGGAGAAGTGATTGCGCAGTCGATCATTCACTTCTTTGAAGAAGAACACAATCGTGAAGTGATTGAAAAATTAATCGCCGAAGGTGTTCATTGGCCGCTGCCTCAGGACAGCGCTGTCAATGATGCGGTTTCCGGAAAAACTTTTGTGCTGACCGGAACGCTTCCTTCCATGGGACGCGAAGAAGCGAAGGCTTTGCTTTTGGCACAAGGCGCAAAGGTGGCCTCAAGCGTCAGTAAAAAGACCGATTATGTTGTTGCCGGCGCAGAAGCGGGCAGTAAACTCGAGAAAGCTCAGGCCTTGGGGATCAAAATTATTGATCAGGAAGAGATGCTTGAACTTTTGAAAGGAAAGTAGAAATGTTGGGATTGGTTTTTGGAAGCGGTTTTGAAAATTTTGTTTTGGAAAACTCTCGTCTGATTAAGGCTTCGACTCCATTCGGCGAGACAGAGTTTGAGATCGGCACTTTTGAAAATAAAACAGTGGCTGTGCTTCATCGCCACGGAAAAGACCATCGGTTTGCGCCGCATCAGATTCCTTACAGGGCACAAATGTGGGCTCTGAAAGAGGCGGGTGTCACCGAAATTGTGGCCGCAGCCAGCGTCGGCGGCATGGCAGCGGAAAATGCCCCCGGTCACTTTACTGTGCCGGACCAGATTGTTGACTACACCTACGGGCGTGAATGCACTTACTGGGGTGAGGCAGGCATGTCCTGTCAGCATATTGATTTCACGCAGCCTTTTGATGAAGCTTTGCGGGCTCGTCTTTTGGATGCGGCTCAAAATGAAAAAATTTTCGTTCACAATCGCGGCACTTACGCCTGCACTCAAGGGCCTCGGCTTGAAACCGCGGCAGAGGTCAGACGCATGATCATGGACGGCTGCGATATGGTCGGCATGACCGCGATGCCCGAAGCGGCACTCGCTAAAGAGTTGGGGATGCCGTATGCGCTCATTTGCTTTAGCGTCAATTGGGCAGCGGGGCTTGTTGATCAGACCTTGGATTTTGCGGCAATTAAGGAAAACATGAATCATTCCGCGGATTCTTTACTGAGAATTTTCCGCGCCTTTGTGCGCTCTCAACATTGAGGTAGCTATGAAAAAATCTTCTCTGCTTTTGGCAATGATGTTGTCAGTTGGACTTTCTTCTGCCTTTGCTTCAGATCTCGCAGCCTCTCAAGTGCCTGAAGCTGTTAAGCAGTCTTTTGTCAGTCGTTTTCCCGTAGCAAGCGTCATCGAATGGGATTTTGACGAAGACGACAATCTTTTTGAAGTTGATGCCAAAATCGGTCAGCTTGAAGTCGAAGCGATGATTGACAAAGACGGCAAAGTCATTCGCACTAAAGAAGATGTGCGGGCAGAGAATATTCCTGCCTCGGTTTTGGAAAAAGTTCATCAAGAATGGCCGCGAGCCGAAATTCTCGGCGCCAATAAACTGACGGACGCACAAAAAGGCGTGATTTGGGACGTCGGTCTGAAAGTCAGAAGCCGCTATCGCAATATCCAAATTGCTGAGTAACGCAATTGAGTGCCGGGCTTTTGCCCGGCATCTCTTTAGTTAAACTTTTGGCGTTAAAACTTCCATTAAATCTTTTTCAATTGCCACCGTGGTGGGAATATCTTTTAACGCTTCTCCATCAATCAGGAATACGTCTTCCACGCGTTCACCCATTGTCATAATCTTCGCTGTTTGAAGATTAACATGATATTTATTTAATATTGTTGCAATATCAAATAACAATCCGATTCGGTCTG
The DNA here is from genome assembly GCA_905201055.1 of uncultured Sutterella sp. Lineage (GTDB taxonomy): Bacteria > Pseudomonadota > Gammaproteobacteria > Burkholderiales > Burkholderiaceae_F > Aphodousia. The sequence continues at coordinate 21,419 of CAJKMT010000017.1, forward strand.
TGCAGGTGACCGATAACAGGTAATTGCGGCCGGACTCATCGGCCTCGATATTGACCAATGGCTGAATCGGGAAATGACGTGATCGTCTTGAAAGCTTCCCGGGTTTGGAGCGAGTGATCTCTTTGGGGTGAATGAGCCAGTCGGTAAGATCAGGCGCAAGCTGCGCGGCCAATTCATCAATGTCTCTCTCGCCGTTGTCGCTTACCACAAAAGTGTTGAATGCCTTATGGTCAAGTGTTGTGTAAATGCGGGCATCAAGAACAGAGAAGCGTTTTTTCTGCAGGAAACCCAAAATGCTGGCAAATAGTCCTCTGCGGTCAGGTGTGTAGACAAGGATTTCGATGCCCGCGTTTTGAGGCAGTACCCGTGTGGCGACAAAGGGCGAGTCGGTTGGGAAAACGCTCGCTAACGAAACCGTTTGCCAGGCAATGCTTTCGGCTGTGTGCCGCAGGTAATACTGTAGCGTAAGCGTTTTCCATATTGCTTCGATTTTTTGCGGTGAAACGCCTGCCTCAATAATGAGTTTTGCGGCGTCTTTCTGGCGCTGCAGCAAAAGTGCTTCGCGATCCGGTGCTCCTCCCTGACGCACAAGAGGCAGCGTTTGCCAGTAGAGATCCTGAAGCAGCTGACACTTCCACCGGGTCCAGACTTTAGGACCGGTGGCGCGGATATCGCAGACCGTTAATAAAAAGAGTGCATTGAGCTTTTCTTCCGTTTGAACGATCTCAGCAAAGTGTCGGATGACATCCGGATCGGAAATGTCCTGTTTTTGAGCCACAAGACTCATCGTTAAGTGTTCCCGGACAAGAAACACCAAGAGTTCTGTCGTTTCGTGATCAATGCCGAAACGTTCACAGAATTTCTGCACAATTTGTGCGCCGAGTTTGTCATGTTGACCGCCCAGGCCTTTGCCCACGTCATGAAACAAAGCAGCCAACACCAAGCGCCAGCTGTCCTTCATTGTCTGCATGATCCGAGTGCAGATTGGGTATTCATGCGCATATTCGCTTCGGGTGAAGTAGCGCAGATTTCTGACCACCCGCATCGTATGTTGATCGACCGTATAGGTATGAAAGAGGTCGTGCTGCATCTGACCGACTATGTGCTGAAATTCCGGCAGAAAGAGCCCCAGAATGCCCCATTGGTTAAGGTCAAGCAAGGCGTGGCTGACGCCGTGGGGCATTTTGATAATCTGCATGAACATGTGCTTATTGGCACTGTCTTCACGAAAGCGATCATCAATGAGTTCTCTGGCGCTCATCAGTTCACGCAAAAGTGACACACTCAGTCGTTTGAGCGGCGCGGAACTTTCCAGAAGATAAAAGGCTCGCAAAAGCGCATTGGGATCGTCTTTGAAAGCGCCGTCATGGGTAATGTCGAGAGTGTAGCCGCGGGCAATGAATGTTCGGTCAATGACGGTTTCGTGCACGTAATCTTCAGGGAAGAATTTATTTTCAAACATCCGCATGAAAATTTCTGACAGCTGACTGACGGACTTGGCTGTCAGGTAGTAGCGTTTCATCAGCGCTTCGCTTGCCAATTGATGTTCGGTATCTTTGTATCCGGCCGCCTGCGCGACTCGGGTTTGCAGATCAAAAATCAGACGGTCTTCATGGCGTTTGGCAATGAGGTGCAGGTAGATGCGAAAAGTTTTAAGAGCGTGCAGGGCCTCTTTGAGTTTGTCTGCTTCATCTGAGGAAATCGTTCCGGCAGCAAGCATCTCTTCGGCAGTCGATCCCATGCCGGCGGCGTGCGAACACCAGAAAAGCACCTGAAGGTCACGCAGGCCGCCCGGACTTTCCTTCAGATTGGGCTCAAGCGCAAAGGGAGTGTCCTCATACTTTTGATGGCGCTGACGAAGTTCCAATGCCTTAGCCTGATAAAAAGCGGACGCATCCATCTGGTTGAAGAATTCTTTCTGCAGTCGGGCAAAAAGCATTTCGTTGCCGCTGATCAGACGCGACTCCAAAAGCGCGGTTTGCACCGTGATATCTTTGGCGCTTTCTGTGAGCGCGCTCTCAACGGTTCTGACGCTGTTGCCGACAGTGAGTCCCATGTCCCACAGCCGCATGAAAAAGTGTTCGATTTTTTTACCCGTTTCGTGATCAGGCTCTTCGGGCAAAAGCATCATCACATCCAGGTCGGAGTGTGGGAAAAGCTCTTTTCGTCCGTAGCCGCCGATAGCAACAATGCCAATCTCTTCGCCGAGCTTTTCAGTTTTAGCGAGCTCTCGGATGCATTCGTCGGCTGCGGCCGCATGACCCTTGAGGTAGCTCGTCACTCGGCCGTCACTGAGAAAGCGCTCGACCAATTGTTCCGATTGAGTTTTAAAGTTTTCGATGAAATCGCACATAACTGTCACACTCGGCTGCTGTTAACTACTCTGAAAGTTTAACCAAAATAGGTGATCCTCAACAGTATCGGCATTTGTTAGCATGACTGACGGTTTATCGTTCAAACGCAATCGTGCGGATTGCCGATTGGAGCGTTTGTGAGAAGTTTAAAAAAGGGGAGTGTCATGCGACGTGTGGTAGTGACCGGTCTTGGTGCCGTTAGTCCGATTGGCAACGATATAGAGACGATTTGGAAAAATGCTTTGGCAGGCAAAAGCGGAGTGGGTCCCGTGACGCGTTTTGATGCCTCGGCCTTTGGCTGCCAAATTGCCGCAGAAGTCAAAGATTTTGATGTCTCACCTTACATGCCAGTCAAAGAGGCAAGACGCTTTGATCGATTCCTGCACTTTGGCGTAGCAGCCGCCCTTCAGGCGATAAGCGACAGCGGCTTAAAGCCCGAAGAAGAAAATCTGCGCCGCATCGGCTGTGCGGTGGGCTCAGGCATAGGCGGCATTCCGATGATCTGTGACAATCACAAAACGCTTCTTGAGCGTGGTCCCAGAAGAGTATCGCCATTTTTGATTCCGGGCTGCATCATCAATATGGTTTCCGGCCAACTGGCGATTATGACGGGATTTAAGGGGCCAAATATGGCGCATGTCAGTGCCTGTTCAACCGGTCTTCACAGTATCGGTGAAGCGGCTTGGATGATCAGACGCGGTGACGCTGATGTGATGATTGCTGGAGGCACCGACGCCCCGATCGGCGCATTGCCCATGGCAGGTTTTGACAGCATGCACGCGATGTCGCGACGCAATGATGAGCCTCAAAAGGCATCACGTCCTTTTGATAAAGACCGTGACGGCTTTGTGTTCGGTGAAGGGGCGGGGGTCCTGGTGCTTGAAGACTATGACCACGCCGTCTCACGCGGCGCGAAAATTTACGCCGAATTGGTGGGCTACGGCTTGACAGCCGACGCTCACCATATCACGACCCCCAATACGGAAGGTCCCTCTTACTGTATGCAGATGGCATTAGATCAGGCGGGGATTCACGCCGAAGAAATAGGTTATCTCAATGCCCACGGTACTTCAACAGTTTTGGGCGATGTCAACGAAACCAAAGCGATTAAAGAGGTCTTTGGGGACTACGCGAAAAATGGTCTCGTGGTGAGTTCTTCAAAGTCGATGATCGGACATCTTTTCGGGGGTGCGGGCGGCGTGGAATCCGTCTTGACAGTCTTGGCGCTGCACAATCAGATGATTCCGCCCACAATCAATTTGGACAATCCTGATCCGGAGTGTGACTTGGACTACTGCGCCAATGCGGCTCGTCAAAAAGAAATCCACTATGCCATGAAGAATTCTTTCGGATTCGGCGGCACAAATGGCAGTCTGATTTTTAAAAAATTAGATTGAAGATACAGATGCCTGAAAAAAAACCGCCCGAAGGCGGTTTTTTGTGATCAGCGCTTAATGTAGTCGGGGATGGGCGGGTAGCCGTCAGAAAGGGTGAGTACTTCGTAACCGGTTTCAGTCACAAGCACCGTGTGCTCCCACTGAGCCGAGAGGCTGCGGTCTGCGGTCACCACGGTCCAGCCGTCGGAGAGTTCTGAAATTTGGCGGCGCCCTGCGTTTAACATCGGCTCGACAGTGAAAATCATGCCGGGCTTCATGATGATGCGATTGTCCTGAGTGTCATAGTGGCACACGAAAGGATCTTCATGAAAGTTGCGGCCCACACCGTGTCCGCCGTATTCGTGGACTACAGAGAGTCCTTCAGCTTTAGCCACTTTTTCGCAGGCAATGCCGACATCATTCAACGGACGGCCCGGGGCGATGGCTGCAATGCCGCGCCACATGCTTTCATAGGTGGCTTCAACCAAGTGGCGGGCGGAAACAGAAATCTTATTGCCCACCATGAACATGCGGCTTGTGTCACCGTAGAACCCGTCCAAAATCACCGTGACATCAATATTGACAATGTCTCCCTTTTTGAGGGCTTTTTCAGAAGGAATGCCGTGACAGACGACGTGGTTGACCGAGATGCAGGTTGAGCCGGGGTAGGGGGTGAAACCCTTCGGGGCATAGCCGAGACAGGCGGACTTTGCGCCGTGCGCGATCATGAAATCATTCATGCGGTTGTCGAGATCAATCGTTTTGGCGCCGGCAACCACAAAAGGTTCAATGTAATCAAGAACTTCGCTTGCCAGGCGGCAGGCTTTGCGCATGCCCTCGATTTCTTCGGGGGTTTTGATGATAATAGCCATGGTAAATCTTTTCTTACTTATTCAAAATATTGAGAAAATCTTGCTTTTTTCAAGCGGATTTCGCATATAATAGCGAGCTGTGCGAAAAATGCTATTTTTATTGAGTAATTTTTCGTGTCGAGAAACGGATTTTCAGCTTTCCCTCCGTTGGCTCGGCTTTTTTATTTTCGGAAAGCTCTAATAGCGCAGCGCGTCATCTAACGGTTGTTTCGCCGGTTGCCGCAATCGATTCATGCGGAATCGATCGGCAGTGTGAAATAGCGGCGCGTTGTCAGTTACAAACCTTAGAAGGAAAAAATTATCATGGTTAGCATGCGCGAAATGCTCGAAGCCGGTTGCCACTTCGGTCACCAAACTCGCTTCTGGAATCCGAAGATGGGTCAATACATTTTCGGCGCCCGCAACAAGATTCACATCATCAACCTCGAAAAGACGGTTGTGAAGTTTGAAGAAGCCCTTAAGTTCGCTCGCGAACTCTCCTCCAAGGG
>CAJKMT010000018.1 GCA_905201055.1 uncultured Sutterella sp.
GATCGTATCGGCTCGGTCATCATCATTGCCGTAGCGCGGGAAGTCGCCTTCGGTTTCATATCCGATTACGACGCCGTCTTCATTGCGAACGGTCTTGACCTTGGCGTACTTGATGGCGCAAAGCGAATCGACCACATGCGAGAAACCTGCAATACCGGTTGCAAACGTGCGGCGCACATCGGTGTCGATCAACGCGAGTTCAGCAGCCTCGTAGTAGTACTTGTCATGCATGTAGTGGATGAGGTTGAGGGTATTGACATAAAGCCCAGCCAACCAATCCATCATCTTGTCAAAGCGTTCCATCACAACGTCGTAGTCGAGGTACTCGGACGTGATCGGGCGAAGTTCAGGCCCCACTTGCATGAGCGTTTGTTCATCCACGCCACCGTTGATTGCGTAAAGCAGGCACTTAGCCAAGTTGGCGCGGGCGCCGAAGAACTGCATTTCCTTACCGGTTTCTGTAGCTGAAACGCAGCAGCAGATGGAGTAATCATCACCCCAGATCGGACGCATCACATCGTCGTTTTCGTATTGCACGGACGACGTGTTGATGGAAATCTTGGCGGCGTAATCGCGGAAAGCCTTCGGCAGGTGACGCGTGTAAAGAATCGTCAGGTTCGGTTCCGGTGACGGTCCCATGTTTTCGAGCGTATGCAGGAAACGGAAGTCATTCTTTGTCACCATGGAACGGCCGTCCATGCCCAAGCCGCCGACTTCCAGCGTGGCCCATACCGGGTCGCCTGAAAAGAGCTGGTTGTAGGAAGGAATACGAGCGAACTTCACCATGCGGAATTTAAGAACCAAGTGGTCGATCAATTCCTGTGCTTCGGATTCCGTGAGTGTGCCTTCGGCCAAGTCACGCTGGATGTAAATATCCAGGAAGGTGGAGATGCGGCCCACAGACATTGCCGCACCGTTTTGCGTCTTGATGGCAGCCAGGTAGCCGAAGTAGAGCCATTGCACGGCTTCACGGGCATTCTTGGCCGGGCCGGAAATGTCATAGCCGTAGTCGGCGGCCATTTCCTTCATTTGCATCAGGGCGCGGATTTGATCCGTGATTTCTTCGCGTTGGCGAATGATTTCATCGGTCATGATGCCGCAGCCGCAGTGAGCCATGTCTTCCTTTTTCTTGGCAATCAGGAAATCAATGCCGTAGAGCGCCACACGACGGTAGTCACCGACAATACGACCGCGACCGTACGTATCCGGCAAGCCGGTAATAATCTTATTTTTACGAGCCAAGCGCATTTCAGGGGTATACGCATCGTAGACACCCTGATTGTGAGTCTTGTGGTACTCTGTAAAGATCTTGTGGAATTTCGGATTGGGCTTGTAGCCGTAAGTCTCACAAGCTTGTTCAGCCATCTTAATGCCGCCAAAGGGCATGAAAGCACGCTTTAAGGGCTTGTCGGTTTGCAGACCGACCACCTTTTCAAGGTCTTTAGTTCCTTCACCCATATAGGCGGCTTTATAAGCCGTAATGCCGGAAACTACTTCGGTTTCCATGTCAAGTACGCCGCCCTTGGCACGTTCTTCTTTTTGTAAGCCTTGAAGAAGATCCCAAAGCTTGGAGGTCGCCTCTGTCGGCGGTTGTAAGAAGGATTCATCGCCGTCGTACGGGGTGTAGTTGTTTTGAACGAAGTCTCTGACATCGACGTCGTCAACCCAATGGGTTCCTTTAAAGCCTCGCCATTCGGTCTTCATTTTTTACTCCAAGTGATTCTAAAAATGGGGTTTCGTGAAGTGGTAAGTCCGTATCAGACAGACACAGCCACTCCCCCTCCTTGCCAAATGACAAGGAGTCTATCTCAAATTTGCTTTGTCTACGCTCTATTATTGATGGCTAATTCTGCACTGTCAATGGTTTTTCGGACATAAAAATCAAGCGGAGTGTAAAAGTCGGTTAATTTCTATCGCTTCGAAATATTTGTTCTATCGGAATTGCCTGATTAAGACAAAAAATAGGAAAGATCACTGATAAAAAGTATAAAAAATTGCCGAATCCACATTTTGTGGATTCGGCAAAAAATCATCGAACAGTCACCTTATCAGTGAACTTGTCGCTGAATTATTTTTCGCACTTGATGGTGCAGCGGGGCTTGATTTGCTTGAAGAAATCATTGCCCTTGTCATCGACCAAGATGAAGGCCGGGAAGTCTTCAACTTCGATCTTGTAAACAGCTTCCATGCCGAGTTCAGGCCATTCGATGCATTCAATGCTCTTGATGGAGCTTTCGGAGAGCACCGCAGCGATACCGCCGATCGTGCCGAGATAGAAGCCGCCGTGTTTCTTGCAGGCATCCGTCACAACTTGAGTACGGTTACCCTTGGCGATCATCACCATAGAGCCGCCGTGGCTTTGGAAGAGATCCACATACGGGTCCATACGGTTAGCTGTTGTCGGGCCCATGGAGCCGCACGGATGACCGGCCGGGGTCTTGGCGGGACCTGCGTAGAGCACCGGGTGATCCTTGATGTATTGCGGCAATTCCTTACCGCTGTCGAGCAATTCCTTCATGCGGGCGTGAGCGATGTCACGAGCCACGATGATGGTGCCGGTCAAGGACACGCGGGTAGAGACCGGGTACTTGGTCAATTCCTTGCAGACTTCGCTCATCGGTTGGTTGAGGTCGATCTTGATCGTTTCGCCTTCGCCTTCCTTACGGAATTCTTCAGGGATCAATTCGCCGGGGTTGGAGTCAAGACGTTCAATCCAGACACCGTCCTTGTTGATCTTGGCCTTGATGTTACGGTCAGCCGAGCAGCTCACGCCCATGCCGACGGGGCAGCTGGCGCCGTGACGCGGCAAGCGGATGACGCGAACGTCGTGGGCCATGTATTTGCCGCCGAATTGAGCACCCAAGCCGATGTTTTGGGCAGCTTCAAGCAACGTCTTTTCGAGTTCGACATCGCGGAAAGCGCGGCCGGTTTCGTCACCCGTGGTGGGCAGATTGTCATAGAAGTGCGTGGAAGCAAGCTTCACCGTCAGCATCGTCTTTTCAGCAGACGTGCCGCCGATCACGAAAGCAATGTGATACGGGGGGCAGGCAGCTGTACCCAAGCTCTTCATCTTTTCGATGAGGTAGGGGACGAGTGTCTTCGGGTTCAAAATGGCCTTGGTTTCTTGGTAAAGGTAGCTCTTATTGGCAGAGCCGCCGCCTTTGACGACGCACAAGAACTTGTATTCGTTGCCTTCGACAGCTTCAATATCGATTTGAGCCGGGAGGTTGCACTTGGTGTTCTTTTCTTCGTACATCGAAAGCGGAGCGTTTTGGGAATAACGCAGGCTGTCGGTCGTGTAGGTTTGGAAAACACCTAAAGACAGAGCTTCTTCATCGCAGAAACCGGTCCAAACACCTTGACCCTTTTCACCGTGGATGATGGCTGTGCCGGTATCTTGGCAGAAGGGCAGTTCACCCTTGGCGGCAACTTCAGCGTTGCGAAGGAAAGACAAGGCGACATACTTGTCGTTGTCGGTTGCTTCCGGATCCTTGAGGATCTTGGCGACTTGCTCGTTGTGGGAGCGACGGAGCATGAAGTTCGTGTCGTGGAAAGCTTGCTTGGCCAACAGGGTCAAGGCTTCCGGTTGAACCTTCAAAATCTTGTGACCTTCAAATTCGCCTTCTGAGACGTAGTCTTTGGTCAACAGATAATATTCCGTGTCGTCTTTGCCGAGTTGGAACATCGGAGCGTATTTAAATTCAACAGCTTGAGCCATTTCTCGCTATCTCCTTAACGTTATTGTTTCGACGCTATCCGAATCAAAGGGGTTTGCGAATTAAGCGTCGTCCTTTACTAATAATGATACGGTCAAAGAAAAACGGCAAGTAATTGATGGATTCAACTACTTGCCGTCATTTCATTCGCTATTTACTCGCGATAGGTTTATCGATTAAACGAAACCATACATCGCAGCGAAGATGTAACCGGCGATAGAAGCCGTGAACACACCGATCAAGCCCGGGAGGATGAAGGAGTGGTTGATCACGAACTTACCGATATGCGTCGTACCGGAGCGGTCGAACTGAATAGCAGCCAAGTCAGACGGATACGTCGGAAGGATGTAGTAACCGTAGCAGGCGGCGGAGAAGGCGACCACGATTCCCGGAGGCGTACCGACAGCCAAAGCAACAGGAACGATCGTTGCAACAGCGGCAGCCTGAGAGTTCACCAACTTGGAAACCAAGAGCAACACGATAGCGTAGGCCCACGGATAAACCTTAACGTATTCGGTCAAACCGACCTTCAAGTCGTTCAAGTGAGCAGCAAACATCGTATCGGCCATCCAAGCCACACCGTACACAGCCACGATGGCGACGGTACCGGCACGGAACACGCTGTTCTTGGCAACGTCAGCGGCCTTAACATCACAGAAGATCACCATCAACGTACCGGCGGCCAACATGAACATTTGAATAGCCAAAGTCATGGAGCAGCCTTTCGGACGCAGTTCAGGGAACATACCGAGGATGGCGACGATAACGATCACACCGAGGAACAAGCCCAAGGAGAGCCATTGCTTGCCGGTGAACTTCTTGCCGATCAAGGTCGTCGTATCGCCATAGACATACTTCTTGGTTTCCGGATCAGAGATCAATTGTTGGAATTCCGGATCCTTGTCAAGGTCCTTACCACGGAACCAAGAGAAGCAGCAGACGGCGAACACACCGACGAAACCGCCAGGGATCGTGATGGAGAAGAGGTCAATGAAGCCGAAGTGTTGGCCATTGATCGTGTAACCTTCCATCAAGGCGATCATGGAGACGGCAGCCACGGCAGCCGGCGAGCAGATCACACCCATTTGAGAGGCGATCGTAGAACCAGCCATCGGACGTTCCGGACGGATGTTGTTCTTAATAGCCACGTCATAGATAATGGGCAACATCGTGTAAACGACGTGACCCGTACCGCACAGAATGGTCAGGAACCAGCAGATGTACGGAGCGAGGAAGCAGACGTAGCGGGGATTTTTACGCAAAATCTTTTCAGCGATTTGGAGCAAGCAGTCCAAACCACCGGCGGCTTGCAAAGTAGCAGAACCGCAAACCACGGCCAAAATCGTGAGGATCACGTCGACCGGGGGTTTGCCCGGTTTCAGGCCAAAGCCGAAAACCAAGACGATCAAGCCCACGCCACCCAAAAGGCCGAGGGCCATACCACCTTTGCGGGCACCATAGAACAAGCATGCCAACACTAAGATTAGTTGTAGCCAAAAGTCAGTACCAACCATGGTAAGTTTCCTTTATTTTCTCTTTTAAACAATAGAAGAGGCTACGTCTCCGTAACCTTTCTAAGCACTGAAATTTTCACACATGTCATTGCTTCTTACCTAAATTTAGCCTTTTTCTTTTGAGCTAGGGAAATATCTTTCAGTTATCTTTACAAAAGTGGTAAAAAGTCGTTAGGGTTAACCCTTGATTTTTTACAAAATAGGTAGGGAAATTTCCTTAGTTGCCCTTAAAAAAGCCTTGAAGAGCCGATTTTGAAAGTAAGGAGTTTGTAACAACAAATGTAATTAGATGTGAAAAATTTGAGAAAGATTTTTTATTTGGACAAAAAAACAGGAACCCCCGAAAATGGAGATTCCTGTCTTCGAGCTCAAACAGTTAAGCGGTTAGAGCATGATCTTGGAGATGAACCAACCGGCAGCGGTGCCTGCGATGACGAAAGCCAGGCCCGGCCGCATATAACTGTGGTTGAACACAAAGCTGCCCAAACGAGTGGTACCTGTGCGGTCAAAAGCCGTGCAACCGATTTGGGCGCCGCCCGGGATGACGAAGTCGCCGTAGCAGGAAGCCCAGATACCGACGAGCAATTGCGGGCTTAAACCTAAAGCCAAACCGATCGGCATCAAAATAGTGGTACTGACTGTCGGCGAGAAGATCACGGAGCTGAAGCAGAAGCACACCATACAGAAGATGATGGGCGAGGAGCTTGCGATATCGGAGAAGTAGTGCACGAACACATCTTTGTGCGTGTCAAAGAAGGTGCCGGTCAACCAGGAGATACCGAACACACCCACCACACCGATTAAGCCTGAGCGGAAAACGGAGCCGGAAGCGAATTTGTCGCTCGGCACCTTACAGACAACGATGATCACCAAAGCCGTAGCCAACATCACCATTTGGATCAGAGAGGGGATGGGCAATTGGCTGATCTTGCCGGCGATTTCCCAAGAGGGACGCAGGGCGTCGGAAGAGCCGACCGTGATGGAAGTGATAATACCGATAGCGAAAATCAGCACACCGATCTTGGCACCCTTGCTGGGTTCTTTATAAATGGCATCCGTATGCGAAACATGCAATTCGGTGTATTGACCGGTTTGAACACGGTGCAGGAATTCCGGATCTTTTTCGAGTTCGCAGCCGCGCCAGTTCACAGACAGGCACGCAGCCAACACAGCGATGAAATAGGTCGGAACAGACACAGACAGAATGTCAAGCAGCGTGAAGCCGTAGGCGGACATGATGCCGACCATGGCGGCCATGGCGGCACTCATCGGGCTTGCCATCACACCGATACCGGCGCAAATCACAGAGGCTGACACTGCTCTTTCCGGACGAATCTTTGCTGAGGCTGCCACTTCCGCCACCACCGGGTAAACGGCGAAGGCCACATAGGCGGTACCCACGAAAATCACGAAGATAGAGCAGACGACAGGACCTACGAAGTTAATGGCGCGAGGCCACTTGCGCAGAAGTTTTTCAGCCAAACCGACCAAATAGTCCAAGCCGCCCGAGCCTTGCAAGACGCTCGTACAGGCAATGACCGCGGTAATAATTAAGAGAACAGAAACGGGGGGAGAGCCCGGTTGCATACCGAAGCCGAGCACGAGGATGCTGACGCCGAAGCCACCGGCGGCACCCAAACCCACACCGCCGAAGCGACCGCCGACGGCCAGGCAGAACAGGACCACGGCGAGTTGGAGCCAAAATTGGACATCAACCATTTTATTTTTTCCTTGGAAAAAGACCTAAGAGAGGAGCAAAAACACACTCCGGATTATTTTCGGCTAATCGTATGCGCCTTTTTGTTGATTTTCAAACTTCGATCATTTTCAACAAATATCAACATGTTTCAAAAAATAGGAACTAATTGTTGAATAAGATCGCGATTTTTCTATGTTTTTACAGAAAACACCTTTTAAATATAACCAAAAGACTAATCGGGAAAACGCTTATTTGTCGACAAAACGATATGAGCGATATACTCAAATTTCCCTAGAAATCAAAAAGATAAGCAAGTTTTTGAACTTTTGTCCTATAATGCCATTCAACAATTTTTTTAGGGTCTCGAACAAAATGCAACAAAACGACAATTTGTTTGAACAAATTCGTGATCATTTGCAAGAGCAAGCAAAAAACGGGGAAAGAATCGATACAGAAACGGAGCTGGCCAAGCGTTTCGGCGTGACTCGCTATCGAATTCGTAAGGAATTGGACATTCTCACTCAGATGGGTATTTTGGTTCGCACCCCTAAGCGCGGTACGACAGTCAGAGAAGTTGGTGCGAGCAGCCTGCGCAATCAAATTCAGATGCGATTTGATGTCGCCAATTTTGATGTTCAGGAATTTATTGAGGCTCGGGCCTTGGTGGAATGCTCGCTTATGCCTCTTGTAAGTCGCCGCATTACGCCGGCACTGGCTTCTCGCCTTGAGGGCACCCTCAATAAGATAGAGGAGCATGCCGATGAACCGCTTGTTGCCGATAAGTTCGACCGGGAATTTCACTCGTTGCTTTTGGAAGGGTGCGGCAATCGTGTGCTTCAGGTTTTCTCGGGAGTTCTCGTGACTTACTTTGAAAAAACCTCTCACCGCATCGCTAATATGGATCGGCAGTTCTTTTTGGATATCGCCCATCAGGAACGCGAAATCCTGCGTGCCATTCGCATGGGGGATGCTCAGAAGGCATCGGACCTGCTTCGTGCGCACTTAATGGAGCAATCTCAACTGCTCCCTCTTTAACGATTTAAATCTTAGAAACGAAAAGGGGAACGGCTTAAAAACCGCTCCCCATTTTTACGGATACCGATAAATCGGTTAGCCGATTAAGCGTTCGACCACGTCGACCATGACATCAACACCCATCGGGAGGTATTGCGGGTCAAAGTGCATCGTGGCAGCGTGCAAACCCGGAGTGGCACCAACGCCCAAGCCGAAGTAAGCAGCCTTAATCGAGGGCTTGTGCATCTTGTAGTAGTGGAAGTCTTCACCGCCACCACCGCAGTCCTTCGCGACAGCTTCTTGACCGTGCGTGCGGACGATGGATTCAATCACCATTTGCTTGAAGTCTTCGTCGTATTCAGCGGCCGGGCAAGCACCGAGTTCGGCGATTTCAGCCGTTGCGCCGTAAGCCGCGGCGGTGCCTTCGACGAGTTTGGCAAAGCGTTCGCGGAAATCCTTCATCATCGGGTTCGTTTGAGCGCGGCAGTCAAAGGTGATCGTGGCCTTTTCCGGAATGGAGTTCGTCGCACCTTGGTCAGCGTGCAATTGCGTGGCCTTCATCGACCAAATACCGGTCGGGTTAAACCACATGTTTTGGACGCCTTGAACGATGGCGCAAGCCACATCAAGGGCATTGACACCCAAATGCGGACGAGCGGCGTGAGCACTGCGGCCGTGCACCGTAACGCCGAGCGTATTGGAAGCCGTGTGGTTGACGGCCGGGCAGATTTGACCGGCGGGCACATCCTGAATCGGGCGGATATGAGCACCCAAAGCGTAATCGACATCGTCAATGACGCCGGCCTTGATCATAGCCAAAGCACCGGTGATGGATTCTTCTGCCGGTTGGAAGAGCAGCTTCAAGGTACCCTTCTTGACATGATCCTTCAGGCGGCTAGCGGCAGCGAGCAACATGGCACTGTGGGAATCGTGACCGCAGGCATGAATAGCACATTCTTTACCATCAATCGTAAAAGGCAAAGCATCCATGTCGGCGCGCAACAACACTACAGGACCGGGCTCTGCACCTTTGATGATGCCCATCACACCGGTCGTTCCGCCGATACCGGTTTGAACTTCAATCCCTAAGTCAGTCAAGGCTTTGGCGATGTAAGCAGCGGTTTGCACTTCCTGCATGGCCAATTCCGGGATCTTATGGAGGTCTTCCCATACTTTGATGGGATCAAGAATAGTGGACATGGGTATATTCCTTTCCGAAAGAAGTTAATGGAATACTTAGAGTTTAGCGCTTTTTCATTATGGTTCGATGTTAAAAAGTCAGGAAGATACTTACTTTTCTCAATCAGAACGGTTTAACTATCCGCACACGGTACGACAAACTGAGCGATGCCCGGGTATGAGCTCTCTAGCCAGGGTTTGACATGCGACTGAAAAGACTCAAGAGAGGCCTGACGAATTCGGCTGACAATTTGCTCAAAACCTTTGGATGGCGTCACAATCCATTGTGTCCGTTTAATGGTGATATTGGGAATAGGCATAACTTGAATCTGATTGGTCCATTCTCGTCCTTGCCAAATGCCCAGCGGCGGCATGATGGCCCAACCCAATCCTTGTGCAACAAGTCCCACCATTGTGTAACTTGCCTCGACTCCCAAAGTGTCTCTCTGTTCAATATTGAGTTTTCTGAAAATTCGTTCGCTTTGAACACGGTCGGTGCTGTCTACGTTGTAACGGATATATGAAAGACGCTGGGCCATATTCCTGAGCTGTTCAAGGTTGGTGATCCGTTTTTCATTTTTCGGTAAAACGAGTAGGTATGTCTCCGACCACAGAGGTTGTCGGTAGAAAGTTTGTTTTTCATCGAATGATTCGGGAGAAATGAGAATATCGAGTTCTCTTTTGAGCAATTGTTCTTTCAAAGTTTGAGTCATGGCGGTTTGAACCGAAAAACTTTTCACGCTTTGGTATAACGAACCGCAAATCAAGGGGGCAAGGGAATGGCTGATGGACTCAGAGAATCCGATTCTCAAATGAATGTTCTCAAGCGTGCTGGCTTGCATGGCGTAGGTAATGCGCCAGACGTCCTGCAGCAACTTTTCTCCTTCATTAATTAAAAGACGCCCTGCAAGGCTTGGTTCCAGGGGACGAACTTTGTGATTAAACAGTTCTACTCCGACTTGCTTTTCCAAACTGCTGATACTTTGAGAAACGGCAGAAACACTCAAACCGAATTGTTGGGCGGTTTTTCTCATGCTGCCCGTTTGAGCCAAGGTCAGAAAAACCCGAAGAGCGTTTAAGTCAAAGAGTTTTGATGCGGGTAAAGACATTTTCAGAAAAACAAAAATTAGATATAAGAATTGCTTAACTTAGTGTACAACGAAAAGGACTCCCAGCAAAATCGCTTAAGGTTTAACTGTTCGGGGGAGATTTCAATGAAGACCAGAATTGAACGAGATTGTTTGGGCGAAATGGAAATCGATGACGCATCCTATTTCGGTATCCAAACTCACCGCATGATGAAAGTGTCGGGCGCAGCCGGTTTCCCGGTCATTGCCTATCCGGATATGCACCGTGCTCTTTTTCAAATTAAAAAAGCGTGTGCGAAAGCCAACGCTGAGGTGGGAGCAATGAGTGAGGAAGTTTCTCAAGCCATTGTGCAAGCTTGCGACAAGTTGCTTGCAGGCGGCTACGAAAAAGAATTTCCTCTGGATATGTGGCAGGGCGGCGGGTACACCTGTGTCAACATGAATGTCAATGAAGTGATCGGCAATATGGCCAATGAAATCCTGACCGGTCATAAAGGCAGTGAAAAAGTTCATCCGAACACCCATGTCAACATGGCTCAATCCACCAACGACACGATTCCCTCAGCCACTCACCTGGCGATTGCTCCGCGTTTGGATTTGATTATTGAAAGACTCCAGGCACTTCAAAAGAGTTTTGAAGCCAAAGCAGAGGAATTTAAGGATGTTGTCAAAGTGGGGCGTACCTGCTGGCAAGACGCCTTGCCTTTGACGTTAGGGCAGGAATTCGGCGGCTACGCCAGCTTGATGATGCGATTGGTCGTAAAACTTCAAGCGTTAAGACCCGGTTGCTATGAGTTAATCATGGGAGGCAGTGCCGTGGGTACCGGACTCGGCGCTTCGAGCGGCTACATGGACGCTTTCTATCGTCACATCAGTCAGGATCTTCACGAAGATGTTAAACCTCAGGCAAACATTTTCGACGGCTTCCAAAACGGTGACTTCTTTGTGACAGTTTCCGGCGTGATTAAAGAAGTGGCAACTTCCTTGTCTAAGATCAGCAAAGACTTGCGTCTGATGAGTTCCGGTCCCCGTGCAGGATTTATGGAAATCACCCTTCCTGCCTTAAGTCCCGGAAGCTCCATCATGCCGGGAAAAATTAATCCTACCGTTCCCGAAATGGTGATTCAGATTGCTCACCAGGTGGTGGGTAACGACGTGGCTATCGCCATGGCCTACGACGAAGGCGAGTTGGATTTAAATGTTTGGGACGCCACTTTTTACAAGTGCCTTTCTGAAAACCTTCAATTGGTCGGTGAAGAAATTTTGATTCTCAAGCGTGATTGTGTTGACGGTATTGTTGCCAATCGCGAACGCTGCCAATTTGAGGCTCAGTCCAGTTTGGCTATCTCCACCGTAGTGGCGGCCACTCAAGGCTATCCGCTTGGCGTGAAGGTGGCTCATTATGCAGAACAAAAAGGTCTGACGGTAAAAGAGGCGGTGCTTGAAATGGGGGTGATGACCAAGGAGGAAGCCGACGTGCTGCTCGATCCGATGCTCTTGGTTGATCCTGAAAAGATGGCTCAAGCCATTGCTGCCTGGCGAGCAGGAAAACGCTGATTTGTCTATTAGATAAGCTCGGCCCTGAAAGGGCCGGGCGTTACTTAATCCATACTGCCGGATCTGAACCCCTGAAGATCCAGGGTAATGTATTTCCAACCCAGGGGTTTTAATTCTTCAATTATTTTTTCGCTAAGACCGGCTGCTTTGATTAACCGATCCTTGTCCACTTCAATTCTGGCGATATCGCCATGCGAGCGGACTCGAATGGTGCCTAAGTCAAATTGCCGCAGCCTCTCTTCAGCCTCATCAATACGCCTCAGTATATCGAGGGAAAGTTCCCGGTTATAAGGCAAGCGTGTTGCCAAACATGAGCCGGCCGGTTTTTTCGCAACAGCCAAACCCAATTGTGAGAGTAATTCTCTGACATCGGATTTGTGCAGCTCTAATTCTTTAAGGGGGCTGAGCGCGCCTGACTCTGCGATGGCTTTTAGACCGGGGCGATACTTGGTGAGGTCATCCAATTGCGTGCCCTCAAGTAAGTGCGTGCAGTGATGTTCGGCGGCGAATTGTTTCAGTAAAGAAAATATCGCCCCTTTACATCGGTAGCAGCGATCCGGAGGGTTGAGTTTAATGCCGATAGAATCGGGCGAGTCAATGCGAATCACTTGGAATTCGGTCTTCAATCCTCGGGCGATCTCGCGGGCTTCACTAAGAGCACTGCGTGGCATCCAGGGCGTGTCCGCATAAACGGCATAAACGGGGAAGCGGTCGCCCGCTGCGTCTAACGTGAGCTTAAGCACAAGGACGCTGTCGGCGCCGCCTGAGAAAGCGACGACAGCCGGTCCTTTAATGAGTTCGGCAAAATAGTGCCGAATTTTGTCAATATCAGGCATTTTCTGCTGCGTTTTGAGCAAGACGGTAAAGTGTTGCCATATCGATCTCTTTTTCCAGAGCCAGGCGTTTAACGCTGTCGTATTCCGGGTAGTAGCGCTTGTGCATAACCCCTTTTTCATCCGGCGCGTCGCAAGCTTTAACCTCAATGGCACCGTAAGGCGTCTGAACGGTCATCATTTCACGCTTCAGTATGCGTCGAGTCAGCATCTTGCTGCGGATGCCGATGGTCGTCGTATTGGCAAAGATGATATTTTCAAGAGCTGTTTGCTTATCGGCTTTGCACAACACCGTCAACAGATAGGCAGGACGGTTTTTCTTCATAAAGACCGGTGTGTACCATGCCTCCAATGCGCCTGCGGCATAGAGCCGCTCAAGGGTAAAACCGAGCATTTCCGCGGAGCTGTCATCAATATTGGTCATCAGTTCGACGACTTCATCCTGCTCGGCACTGCCGAGAGCTTCTTCAATGAGACTTGCCCGCAAAAGGCTCGGGCGCTCGTAGTCGCGCTTGCCGGCGCCGAGCCCGGACTTCAGAATTTTGTATTGACGGGGCAGTTCATCAGCAGTTTTTAACGCCGCCACAATGGCCGCGCCCGTTGGCGTCACAAATTCCCCCTTGCAGTCGATGCGTGACAACACCAAACCATAGGCTTCGGCAATATGAGAGACGGCGGGGACCGGTATAGGCAAAACGCCATGTTGGCATCGAATTTCGCCATATCCTTCACCCAAGGCGGTCACAATGACCCGATCAACTTTTAAGTCGTCAATCAGCACGGCGACAGACAGAATATCTACGATAGAGTCCAGTGCGCCCACTTCGTGGAAATGAACCTCTTCAATCGGAACACCGTGCGCTTTGCTTTCGGCTTCTGCGACGATCGTAAAGATACGTTTAGCGAGTTTCTTGGCGTTTTCTGTGGCGACGGTTTGATTAAGAATCGCGAAAACATCGCTTAAATGACGATGTTCGTGGTGGTGCTCATGATGATGTTCACAGTGACTGTCCTCGTGGTCATGTGCATGGATGTGCTCGTGATCGTGCCCGTGTTCATGCTCATGTTCATGTTCATGAGAGTGGGCGTGTTCGTGATGGTGGCCGAACAGATAAGACATATCATGGTCGTTGTCAGGAGCACCGTTTGTTAATGAGACTTTAAAGTCGCACGCATCAAGGGCGCTTTTTTTAACGCGGGAGACAGTCACTTCAAACTGTTGATCAGGCAAACTCTTTAGCACCGTTTTCAGTTTTTGATAATCGGCTCCTAAATCAAGCAAAGCGGCGACGGTCATATCGCCGCTGATGCCAGTCTGAGCGTCCAACACCAATGTGGTCATATTATCTATTCCTTTCGTGTAGCCAAACGATTGATTTGGGAAGCTATGAATCCTGCTCCGAAACCGTTATCAATATTGACAGTGGCCACACCGTTTGAGCAGCTGTTAATCATCGTTAAAAGAGCGGAGAGCCCGTGAAAGTTAGCCCCATAGCCGACCGAAGTCGGCACGGCAATGACGGGGTTGGAAACAAGTCCGCCAATCACCGAGGCAAGCGCGCCTTCCATGCCGGCAATCGCTACCACGCAGTTGGCTTTCTGAAGCTGATCGATTTTTGAAAGTAAGCGATGAATGCCGCTTACCCCGATATCGTAGAAGCGCTCCACGTTTTGCCCGAAAAATTCGGCGGTTTGAGCACACTCTTCAGCCACGGCAATGTCGGCGGTTCCCGCACTGCAAACAGCGATCAGCCCGAGGCGCTCTTTCGGCTTTTCAATTTTCGCGATTCGGCTGATGGGATCATAGGTCAGTTCGGGTAACTTATTTTTGAGTAATTCAAATTGCTTCTGAGAGCAGCGAGTGCCCATTACTTCGCCGTATGTTTTATAGAGTCGGGTAAAAATTTCGACTAAAAAGTCATCGGCTTTATTTTGGCAATAAACCACTTCGGCAAATCCCGTGCGAATGGCTCTGTGAGTATCGAGCTTGGCAAAGCCCAAATCTTCATAAGGAGCCCGCGCAAGGATATCCTTGGCTTCACTGATATCCATCGTGCCGTCTTTGACGGCTTGCAAAAGTGTTTCAATCTGCATGGCTTTTTTCACAAATAATGACGAAGTCCTGGATCACTTCCTCTCTTCGTCTTAAAACGATAGCGTTAATCTTAATAAATCCGATTTCTTCAAGCAGTTTTTGATCATAGGCGGGTCGGTCGTGGCTGCTCATGGGGAGTTTTTTAGCGATATTTTCCATGACCGAGATATCCACTTGACCCAAGTGTTTATGAGTTTGCCGGTGCGGTTCGTCCCGGCGGCTAGGATCGGTGAGATAACGGTAATGATTGCCGTCAAAAACAATGAGTTTTCCGCCCGGTTTTAACCACCGCATCCATTGTCGGTAGGCAAGTGTCGGATCCGGCAGATTCCAGACGACATTGCGTGAGGCAATCAGATCAAAAGAATTGTCTTTAAACGGATTTTGAGCGGCGTCACTTAATATCCAGTTGATGTTCAGACTCTGAGCATTGTTTTTTGCCTGATCAAGCATAGCCTGACAGGAGTCGAGTCCCGTACTTTCGAAACCTAATTTGGCCAGTTCAATGGCTAAAAAACCGGGACCGCAGCCGATATCGAGTGCCTCTTGTCCGCTGTGAGATCCGGGCAACAGTTCTTTCAGAATAGCTCGGTAGGCGTTATTGTCATCACCGAGCTCTTCCTGCGTGCAAAGACTGTAGCCGCAGGCTCTCTGCCGCCAGTAGTCTTGGATGGATGCGTCAAGCGAAAGGGTCGGATCTGCCATGGTATTTCTCGTTTAATGTGTCTGTCATATTAACAAAAGGCGAATCTTTGAGAACGGCTTCGAAAAGAATTGACTAGAAAAAAGTGCAATTGAGCAAAAAAAGCCCCGAGGATTTGAGCCTCGGGGCGGTGAAAGAAAGGTTAAATGTCAAATTGTGCAGTGGTATTGGGTTTGGATCCCAAAAGTTTCACAACCGGGTCAAGCGAGGGCTGATCCTTGAGATGTAAGAGGAAATCCGCAATGCCTTCAACCACCTCAGAGGGAAAGACCATTCCGGCGATATCGCGGTATTTGCTCATCAGGGCTTCGTCGCTCACAGGGTTTTGCGGAGCGCCCAACGGGAATTCGACGCGTTCCGTATAGCTTTGTCCGTTACGAGTGATAACGGTCACAATCGGTTCGTCTTCATCCTTTTGCGTTTTGTCGATTTCGAATTCCACCAGATCCATGGCTTGGCGAATGCGGGGATCATGGCGATTGTTGCGCGTGTAGGCTGTTAAGTTTGCGCCGCCGAAAACAAGGCGTGCAGCGATACCGTAAGCAATACTCATCTGAGCGGCAGGCATCGGATCAAGTTTTCTTCCGCCGCACATGCCGTGCACAAACGGATTGATCTTGATGTGAATCTTTTCAATGTCTGCGGGTTGCAGCTGATGCGCATCCATGATGATGTTGACCGCATCGATTGAAGAGTGGGAACTTCTGCAGGAGGCGTGCGGCTTAATAGATACGCGTCCCAATTTCCAGTTTTTGCCCAAGTCGCGAAGCCAGGCATCGGGGTCTTGGCTTGTGGGTGCAAAGGTCTTGGAGAAGCCGCCCCAGACTTGTTCAAAGGCCATCTTCGGACCGGTAAAACCTTCACGGGCCAATAAGCACGCAAGCAACCCGCCGGGAGCGGCGTTACCTACGTGCAGGCGTTTATTCTGTGCACCGTCATGAACGAAAGACCATTGACCGGCGGCAAAACTTGTGGCAATACCAAGTGCGGCCTGCATTTTTTCAACGTCCAGACCCAAAAGTCTGCCTGCAGCCGCTGCGGCACCAAATACGCCGCAAGTGCCGGTGGAGTGCCAGCCGGCACCGTTATGAGGCTCGTAGGCACCGCACGATTCGAGTGCCCGGCGAGCAAGGTCGTAACCCAAGGTGACCGCTACGATGAATTCTTTACCGTCAATGGGGCGATCGCAAAGGCTTAAAGCGGCAAAGGCGGCGGGGACCACGACAGCGCCGGAGTGGTCGCACCCGTTGGTGTCATCGAGCTCAAACGTGTGGGAGGAGACACCGTTACTGAGCGCGGCATTTCTGGCGCTTGTTTTGATGCCCTTGCCCCACAGCGGTACGTTGCCGCTCATTTCACCGCAAATGGCAAACACTTTGTTGAGAAGTTTTGTCTCGGGACTGACTGCACCGGCGATGCCTGCTCCGACTGAATCGAGGATGTGGCGCTGAGCCTTAATCACGAGCTCCTCGGGGATATCTTCAAATTTCGTCCAAACAACGAAACGGGCGAGCTGTTCGGAAATCAGTTGGGTATTTTCGTCAGACATGGCAGAACCTTTCAAAAAAGTATTCGACAGAAGGAGCGAAAGTGTTTTTTCGCTCCTTCTGTGTTCAAACTGAAGCTTTCATTTTAGAAGAAAATGAAGTTTAAGAAATAACCGGCGGCAACGCCCGAAATGATATGCACGAAGCCAGGCAGCAGGTAGCTGTGATTGACAACGTACTGACCGAGGCGCGTGGTGCCGGTGCGGTCAAAAGCCGTGCAGCCGATTTGAGCGTCGCCCGGGATGATGAAGTCACCGCAGGTCGCCGGGAACAGAGCTACGCAGAGACCTGCCGGAATGCCAATGGAAACACCCAAAGGCATGAGGGCTGCGGTCGTTGCTGACGGGCTCAAAATCACTGACGAGAAGCAAAAGAGCACAACACCGAAGAGCATCGGGGCCGAGTGAGCCATATCAGTGAACTACTTAGTTTTTAGACTTGAGATTCAAACGGCTGATTTTTTGCAAAAGCGCCGTGGTCGAGCGCTGATGCTCAAACTGCACCGTGACAGTCTTTGCTCCCCAGGTGGAAACGAGTTTGGCTTCGGGCAAATCCTCAATTCGGTAATCGCCGCCTTTGACGTAGATATCTGGATGAGCCGCCTCAACGGCTTTTAAGGGCACTTTGTCTTCAAAGATCACCACAAGATCCACACTGCCTAACGCCGCCAAAACGGCCGCACGATCAGCTTCAGTGTTAATGGGACGCTCGTCGCCCTTACCCAACATTTTCACTGATTTATCCGAATTGATCGCCACAACAAGACTTGCGCCCAAGGCACGGGCTTGGGCAAGGTACGTGACGTGCCCGCGGTGCAGGATATCAAACACGCCGTTTGTCATCACAACGGGATGAGGAAGCTGCGCGGCGCGTTCCGAAAGGTGCTCCATGTCGGTGATTTTATTTTCAAAGTCGGGTGCGGGAAGACGTGTGCTCATGGTGTTTCAATCATTTAATTAATTCAACGGCCTCAAGAAGATTCTTTGCCGTGCCAGTGCATTCAGGAACAGATTCAGGTCTTGTGTGACCGTCTTTTCCGACCAATATGCGCGCAGCAACGCCGGCGGCAAGCGCAGCCTGCATATCAGCAGCTTTGTCACCGACCATGAGGCTGGCCTTCATATCGATATTCCACTTCTTTTGTGCAGCCAAAAGCATGCCGGGTTTGGGTTTACGGCAGTCGCAGTCAAGCCGGTAAGTCCCCAGGGCTTTTTCAGGATGATGCGGGCAGAAAAAGATATCGGCAATGTCGACGCTTTCACGTTTAAATTCTGCCCTCATCCAATCGCACAGGTCTGCGAAATCCTTTTCCGTGTAATAGCCTCTGCCGATTCCGCTTTGATTGGTAGCGACAATGAGCAGATAACCCATTGCCTGCAGTTTTCGGCACGCTTCAAAGACGCCGTCAATGAATTGAAAATCTTGAGGCTTATGCACATAGGCGTGATCGATATTGATCACGCCGTCTCGGTCTAAAAAAGCCGCTTTTGTGAAACTCATTTCGCCTCAGCGATCGTGGGGTCGGATGCCACGTCCGGATAACGCTTGAGCAAATCGGCGACGTAGTCAGCCGTGCCTTCCTGAACGCTTCTGAACTTCACATCGCAGCCTGCGGCGCGAAGCTTGGTAAGGTCGGCTTGCGTGTAGGCTTGGTACTTGCCCTTGAGTGATTCGGGGAAGGGGATATAGCGGATGAAGCCCGCTTTGACTGCTTCTTCAAGCGTGAGCTTTTCTTTGCCTTCATTGGCGCGCAGCGCATTGACAACGCCCAAAGAGACGTCGTTAAAGGGCTGTGCGCGGCCGGTGCCGCAGTTATAGATACCGGTAACCGGTTTATCGAAGAAGTGAAGGTTCACGGCAATCACGTCATCGACGTACACAAAGTCGCGTTCCTGTTCGCCGTTGCCGTACCCTAAGCAGCCTTCAAAAAGCCGTACGTGACCTTCTTTTCTGAATTGGAAGAATTGGTGGAAGGCAACGCTTGCCATACGGCCTTTGTGCTGTTCATGCGGACCGTACACATTGAAGTAACGTAGACCGATCACGGGAGCTTTCACTTCGCCCTTGGCGAGTTTAGCGCGAAGCACCTGGTCAAAAAGGAACTTTGAATAACCGTAAACGTTAAGCGGTCCTTCGAAGCGGCGGTCTTCGACAAAAGTGGTGCTCGCACCGTAAGTGGCAGCCGATGAGGCATAAATCATCGGAATACCGAGTTCCTGAGCCCAGTTAAACAATTCAAGCGTGTAGCGGTAATTGTTTTCCATCATGTAGCGGCCGTCGGTTTCCATCGTGTCCGAGCAGGCTCCCTGGTGGAAAATGGCTTCAGGCTTGGCAATTTTGCGGGCTTTGACGAGTTCGATGAAATCGCGCTTATCGAAATAATCGGTAATTTGGCATTCGGCCAGATTTCTGAATTTATCGGCGTGCGTCAGATTATCCACGGCGATGATGTCGGTGTAGCCGCGGCGGTTTAAAGCTAAGACGTTGTTGGCGCCGATGAAACCGGCAGCGCCCGTTACGATAATGCTCACAGTGTTTCTCCTGCAAAAAGATCGTCATACCCATCGGGGAAAAGCTCTTCGAAACTCACGGTGGCGGTGCCCAACTTGCCGACAACGATGCCGCCGGCGCGGTTGGCAATGCGCATGGCTTCCGTCATGGTCTGTCCCATCGCCATCATGGTGGCCATCACGGCAATGACCGTGTCGCCCGCACCCGATACATCGTACACTTCAAGGGCTTGGGCGGGGATGGTTTTTTCACCCTCTTGGGTATAAAGCGTCATACCTTCTTCACTTCGAGTCAGAAGAATGGCGGTAAGGTTGAGTTTTTCCCGCAGCGCGTGTGCTTTTTGGGTGAGCTCTTCTTCCGTTTCCCAGGCGCCGACCACTTGTGCGAGCTCCGCCCGGTTGGGGGTGATGACAGTCGCTCCGCGATAGCGGTCGTAATTACTTCCCTTCGGGTCAATGAGAACGGGAATGTTTTTGGCCCGTGCGCAGTCAATCATGCGCGCAATATGGTCGAGCCCACCCTTGCCGTAATCGGACAACACCACCACTTCGCAGTCATCAATGAGTTTTTCGTACTCACACAGGTGATTGGCCAATACAGCATTGGCAGGACGATTTTCAAAGTCGGCGCGAAGCATCTGCTGCTGACGCGCGACGATTCTCAATTTGACGGTTGTCTTTAATTCCGGATCCCGATGAAGATGCGGCTCAATGCCTTTTTCTTCAAGAATCCGTTCAACAGTCTGACCGGCTTCATCACAGCCGACCACTGACAATAACTTTGCTCTGGCTCCCAAGGCGCTGATGTTTAAAGCAACATTAGCGGCGCCCCCCAGGCGATCCTCCTCACGAGTGATTCGCACGACGGGAACTGGGGCTTCAGGAGAAATACGGTTTGCGTCACCGAACCAATAGCGATCCAACATCGCATCGCCGGCGACAAGAATTTTCTTTTGACTGAAACAGTTTGCCACGTTGGCATTCCTTACATAGGCTATTTTTCGCTAATTGTAAGCATCGTGATGTGTTTTTGCCTGAAAAACCTGTATCCATTGGTTAGATTCGGCCTGTGGCGGTGGCAAGCAATTTTTCCTCAACGTACAATGCCACTATATTATTATCAGCGCCGCGTAAGAAGTGTCGGCGCTTCATTTTTCCCAAAAAGCCTGCATCATGACAGATTCAATAGCTTTTCTTTCAGACACTCGTTCAGATTGTGAACTCAGCGCTTGCGGTCTGACTTTAAATATCAGTCGGCAGCGTCTCACCGATACGCAATTCTGTGAGCTTTTGGCTCACGCTAAAAAAGTCGGTTTACTGGCTCAGCAAAAGAAGATGGTGCAGGGCGACGAAGTCAATGCGACCGAACATCGGCAGGCGCTGCATACGTCGTTGCGTTCTGAAAATCCGGCAAGCCCTCATTATGAAGAGGTAGAGCAGACCCGCAATCGAATGTATTCATTGGGCGAGCAGGTTCGCAGCGGCAGCTGGACGGGCGCTACCGGTAAAAGAATCACTGATGTGATCAATATCGGTATCGGCGGTTCCGAAATGGGACCTCATGCGGTCTATCACGCTCTCCGAGACATTAATCCGGCAATCAGATTGCATTTTTTATCTGCCGTTGACGGAGTTCTTGCCGACCGTATTCTTGGCACGTTAAATCCTGAGACAACACTGACGGTGATTTCCAGCAAAAGTTTTTCCACTCGGGAAACCATGCTTAACGCAGAACTCGTCACCGAGTGGTACGAAAATGCTGGCATCAGTAGCCAAAAAGAGCGGGCCCGCCATATTTTCTTGGTGAGTGCAAAAGAAAGTGCCTGCGCTGAGATGAATTTGCTGGAAGAAAACCGCTTCCCCATCTGGTCATGGGTGGGCGGTCGTTTTTCTGTCTGGGGCGCAATCGGTTTACCCCTGGTGATTGCCTTGGGCGAGGAAACTTTTGCAGAATTTTTGCATGGCGCCTACGAAATGGACTGCCACATGCTTGAGGCAGACGAAGACAAAAATCTGCCTCTTACTTTGGCTTTGCTTTCGTACTGGAATTCCACGCATTGGCAAATGCAGTCTCACTGCCTATTGCCCTATGACGAACGCTTGCGTTTGGTGGTGGCCTGGCTTCAGCAGCTTGAAATGGAAAGCCTGGGTAAAAGTGTGGCGGCAGACGGGACAGTCGTGAGCGGCCGCACCGGTCAGGCGGTTTGGGGCGGCTTCGGCAACGAAGCGCAGCACTCTTTTTATCAGTGGCTGCGTGACGGATGCGGCCGCACGAGTATTGATTTGGTATGGTGTGAAGAGGCCGGACACTCGCACGCCCATCACCATTTGGTTTTAAATGCCAATGCCCGCGCTCAAGCCGAAGCTTTGGTGACTCGTCAGAGTCCGTCTTCGGAATTTTTCAATGCGGTTTCCACAATACGAATTAAAAAACTGACTGCCCGCACGCTCGGCGCATTAATGGCAATGTATGAGCATAAGACAACGATGTTGGCAACCCTTTACGGGTTAAATGCTTTTGATCAGCCGGCGGTGGAATACGGTAAAAAGCTTTGCCGAGAGCTGGAAGCCAAATTGCTTGCCGATTAAAGGATCTATATGACGCGCCGCGCTTTGATAGTTAAAACGACCTCCATGGGAGACGTGATCCATGCCATGCCGGCGGTTGCCGACCTCGGGCGTGCGCAGCCCGATCTGCAGATTGACTGGGTGGTGGAAAAAAGTTTTGCGGATATTCCTCGCTTGAGCCGCTATGTCAATCAGGTTCATGAAGTTTCCGTCAGACAATGGCGAAAAAATATCTTCAGCAGTCAGACTTGGAAAGAGGTGGGCGCGGTTCGACTGGCACTGCAGTCGGCTCACTATGAGCGTGCGGTTGACCTGCAGGGGCTTTTAAAGAGTGCGGTGATTGGCCGTTGGTCCAAAACTTTTTTAATGGGTTATGACAAAGACAGCATCAAGGAGTCTTGGGCTAGCCGCTTTTACGATAAGACCTTTGCGGTTTCGAAGACATTGAGCGCTGTGACACGCTGCCGGATGCTGCTTGCTGCGGCATTCGATTACGACTATCGGCAATACCCGCTTGATTTCGGATTTAAGTCTATTGAAGGACAGAGCTCATCAGAACCCTATGCGGTCTTTTTAGTCAATACCAGTCGGGAAACAAAGCTGTGGGCGGAATCCAAGTGGGTGGAATTCGCCGCCGATTGCCGCAAAAAGGGCTTTGCCGTGAAGCTGCTTTGGGGAAGCGTAACTGAAAAAGAACGTGTGGAGAGAATCGCTCAAAAAGCCGGCGCTTTTTGTCAGGTGCTTCCCAGAATGTCTATCAAAGATTGTGCGGCTGTGATGCAGCAAGCCGCTTTTGTTGTGGGTGTGGACACAGGGCTCACGCACTTGGCTGCAGCCACCGGTAAACCCACCGTCGGACTTTTTCTGGATTACCCCGTTGAACTTGTCGGTTTGACCGGTAACTGTGTGCAAAGTCTGGGCGGCGTCGGTGCCGATCCCCGAATTGAGGAAGTAAAATCGGCTCTGAAGCTTTTGGGCTTGAAGGACTTCTGATGAATATTTCCCCTCAAACATATCGTTATTTGGCGCCTGCCTTGTTACCTCTGGCGGCGCTTTATCTGTTGTGGCGAGCCAGAAAACAACCTTCGTATCTTAAACATTGGGGAGAACGCTTTGCGTGGGCGAATTTTCCTTCCCCCAGAAAAGACCATCCGGTTATTTGGATTCATGCGGTAAGCGTCGGCGAGACCAACGCAACGCGTCCTCTTGTGCGGGCGATTTTGGATAAATGGCCTCAGTGCGATATTTTGCTCACGCACATGACGCCGACCGGGCGTGATGCAGGGCAAAAGATTCTCAGCATGGCGCCTGATCGCATCCGGCAGTGTTTTTTGCCTTACGATGCTGTTTTTGCCGTGCGTAAATTCTTGCGTCAGACGCAGCCCGTGATGGGACTGCTGATGGAAACAGAAGTCTGGCCGACGCTTTTGGAAGAAGCTCATGCGATGGGTATTCCTGTCGCATTAGTTAACGGACGGCTCTCGGAGAAGTCTTTCAATGAGGCAATGCGCGTACCCGATTTGATGAAAAAAGCGATGAGTCGCTTTACGGCGGTTTGCGCTCAGGCAGAAAGTGACGCCAAGCGCTTAAGCGCAATGGGTACGATGCCGCCCGTTATTACGGGTTCGCTTAAGTTTGATATTCAAGCTCCTGAAAATGCGTTGCATATGGCGTCGGAATGGAAGACGGCTATCAAAAAGCCCATCGTGATGTTTGCCAGTACACGCGATGGTGAAGAGGCGCTCATTGTGCAGGCTCTTAAAGAAAAAGCCCGCCCCGATGTACTTTATCTGTTGGTGCCTAGACACCCCCAGCGCTTTAACGAAGTTGAAGAGCTGCTGAAATCTGCCGATCTCACGTATCAAAAAAGAAGTCAACTGAAGTCCGCCGCGGATATTCACGATGAAACACAAGTGGTTTTAGGCGACTCGATGGGTGAAATGTTCTTCTATTGCGCTCTTTCGGACGTTACGCTGATGGGGGGAAGCTTTAAGCCCTTTGGCTGTCAGAACGTCATTGAACCCGCAAGCGTCGGTGTACCTGTGATTGTGGGGCCCAGCACGTTTAATTTTTCAATGGTTGTTGAGCGGGGGATTGGGTCGGGCGCTATCACTCAGGTGCAAACGGTTGCTGATGGCGTGGATTTGGCTCACGGGTGGTTGGACGAACCTCAAAAACTCACCGAGTTAAAAGAAAAGGCAAAAATCTTTTCTCAGTCTTATGTAGGGGCAACTGATCGTACGATGGCTGTGTTGGAGGCGTTATGGAATCAAAAATAATCCCGAACATTTTAACAATCGCGGGTGTTGATCCCTCGGGCGGCGCCGGTGTATTGGCCGATATTAAAACGATCAGCGCCTTGGGCGGCTACGGATGCGGGGTGATTGCAGCGCTTACGGCTCAAAACACCTGTGCGGTGACGGGAGTTTGTCCGGTCTCGGCTGAGTTTGTTTCCGAGCAGCTCAAGACTCTGTTTGAAGATGTACGCATTGATGCCGTGAAGATCGGCATGCTCTCAGATGAGGCTGTTATTGATGCGGTTGCAGAAGCACTTAGTCGTTACCAACCGCGCTTTGTTGTGTTGGATCCGGTGATGGTGGCAAAAAGCGGTGACAGACTTTTGCCTGAAAACTGTGTTCAGGCTTTGAAAAATAGGCTCTTGCCGCTCGCGACTGTGGTGACGCCGAATTTGCCGGAGGCGGCTGTATTGGCAGGAGAAACAGAAATACAGTCCGAAACTCAAATGAATGCTTTGGCAGAAAAGCTTTTACCTCTCATGAGTAAAGGCGGGTGGCTGTTACTTAAGGGCGGTCATTTAACCGGTTTTGAAGTGCCTGACTTATTGACGAATGGTCAAACCTCAGCGGTTTTCAGCGCCAAACGTATTGAAACCAAAAATACTCATGGAACGGGTTGTACGCTGTCGTCGGCCATTGCCACGCTTTTGCCTCAGTGTGAAACAGTCCCGGAAGCGGTTGAAAAGGCCAAACAATATCTTTGGGAAGCCATCCGATATTCAGGAGAGTTGACCGTAGGACACGGTCACGGACCGGTTCATCATTTCTACCGGAGTTTTCATAACTAGTTGATTTGTCAGTGATTAAAAAATATTTTGAAAAATATGCGAAAAATTGTTTGCTTTTCGAAAAGCATCTCTGTATGATTCCACTTCTCTGGCGGGTTAGCTCAGTCGGTTAGAGCAGAGGAATCATAATCCTTGTGTCC
>CAJKMT010000019.1 GCA_905201055.1 uncultured Sutterella sp.
CGGCGTTCCTTATATCCTCGGCATGAATGCCGGGGCTTTACGGAACTTGCGGTAAAATAGTTCAAATTTACTAATTTTTAACGTCTTCAAAACTTATGCTTATCGAACATCAATACGAAGATCTGATGCGTCATGTGTTTTTCCATGGCGTCAATAAAAGTGACCGAACCGGCACGGGCACTCGCTCTGTGTTCGGCTATCAGATGCGCTTTAACCTTCAGCACGGCTTTCCGCTGGTGACGACCAAGAAACTGCACCTGCGCTCCATCATTCATGAATTGCTCTGGTTTTTAAAAGGCGACAGCAATATCGGCTACCTTAAAGAAAATGGCGTGAGCATCTGGGACGAATGGGCCGATGAAAACGGTGACTTAGGTCCGATCTACGGCGTGCAGTGGAGAAATTGGCGAGGCGCCGATAACCAAACGGTTGATCAGATCGCCGAACTCATTCACACGATCAAAACCAACCCGGACTCCCGCCGCATGATTGTGACGGCATGGAACGTGACGGAATTGCCGAAGATGGCGCTGCCGCCCTGCCACATGATGTTCCAGGTCTATGTGGCTGACGGGAAACTCTCCTGCCAGCTCTATCAGCGCTCGTGCGATATTTTCCTGGGTGTTCCCTTTAACATCGCAAGCTACTCGCTTCTCACGCATATGCTTGCCCAACAGTGTGACCTCGAAGTGGGTGACTTTGTGTGGACGGGCGGTGACTGCCACCTCTACAACAACCACTTTGATCAGGTGCGCTTACAATTGTCTCGTGAGCCGCGACCCTATCCGAAGCTTGTGATCAAGCGTCGTCCGGAATCGATCTTTGACTACAAGTATGAAGATTTCGAAATCGTGGGTTACGATCCGCACCCTGCCATTAAGGCACCTGTGGCGGTTTAGGCGGCTTAAGGAGTAAACGCATGACACAATTGCATTTAATCGTCGCACACGCCAGAAACGGCGTGATCGGGAAAGAAAATAAATTACCGTGGTATTTGCCGGAAGACCTTAAAAACTTCAAGCGCACGACGCTTGGCAAACCTGTGATTATGGGACGCAAAACCTGGGAATCCCTGGGCCGTCCCCTGCCCGGCCGACGAAACATTGTGATCACGCGTCAAAAGGACTACGCGGCCGAAGGCGCCACCGTGGTCTCAAGTCTCGATGAAGCACTTGAGGCTGTTAAAGATGCGCCTGTTGCCTTCATCATGGGGGGCGCTCAGGTCTACAAAGAAGCGCTTCCTAAAGTGCAGGTTGCCCACATCACCTATCTCAATGCTGACTTTGAGGGCGATGCCTTCTTTGAGCCGCTTTCAGAAGATGAGTGGACACTCACGGAAGAGGAAACATTCCCGGCTACAGACACTCATCCGTTCAGTTACTGCTTCAGAATCTACGAAAGGAAGTGACCTGCAGCAC
This sequence comes from uncultured Sutterella sp., assembly GCA_905201055.1. Lineage (GTDB taxonomy): Bacteria > Pseudomonadota > Gammaproteobacteria > Burkholderiales > Burkholderiaceae_F > Aphodousia. The sequence continues at coordinate 1,419 of CAJKMT010000019.1, forward strand.
CCAAAGACGACTTGAGCCGCATCTGCGGCTCAAGTTTTTTGAATCAGCACTCAACAACGCTTACGGCCAAACCGCCGCGGCTTGTTTCTTTATATTTGGTCTGAAGATCAAGACCGGTTTTAAGCATTGTGACAATCACCTGATCGAGCGACACATAGTGGTGCCCGTCGCCCAAAAGCGCCAGACGCGCAGCGTTGATTGCCTTAACAGCAGCAACAGCGTTGCGTTCAATGCAGGGAATCTGCACTTGGCCTGCCACCGGATCACAGGTCATCCCCAGGTGATGCTCCATACCGATTTCTGCGGCATTTTCCACTTGCTGCGGCGTTGCACCCAGTACCTGAGCCAGACCGCCCGAGGCCATTGAGCAGGCGACACCCACTTCACCCTGGCAGCCCACTTCAGCGCCGGAAATCGAAGCGTTTTCCTTATAAAGGATGCCGATTTGACCGGCCGTCAATAAGAAGTCTCGCACGCCTTCGATGCTTGCTGATTCAATAAACTTCATGTAGTAATGAAGCACTGCGGGGATAACACCGGCAGCGCCGTTGGTGGGCGCCGTCACAACACGTCCCCCGCAAGCGTTTTCCTCATTGGCGGCAAAAGCAAAGGCATTGACCCAATCCAAAACCGCAAGAGGATCATTTAATGTGCGGTGCTCATAGTCAAGCTTCAGATACATTTGCTTGGCACGGCGCTTGACTTTCAGGGGGCCCGGCATAATGCCTTCATTTTTAAGTCCGCGGGCTACGCAGTCCTTCATGACCGACCAAAGGTAATCGAGCTGGCGATTGATCTTTTCATCGGTTTCCCACCAAACCCGTTCATTGGCTCGGACAATTTCCGGAATTGACAGACCGGTTTCATTGCACCATTTCATTAAATCGGCGGCAGTGCTGATGGGATAAGGCTGGGGTTTGGTATGAACAGTTTCCTTATCTTCGCTTACCTTATCGAAGTTATCGGGATCACTTTCAACAATAAAGCCGCCGCCCACCGAATAATAGCGGCGGGATAAAAGCACATTGCCGTCTTTATCCTGAGCGATGACGTGCATGGCGTTGGTGTGATAAATCGCTACTTTTTCAGGGCTCAGAATAATGTCGCGGGAAGGGTCAAAATGGATAACCTTTCCGTTGGCAAGCGTCAGTTGGTGTTTGGTTTTGATAGCCTGCAAAATACCGGGCGCGGCATCAAGATCCACGTCAGCGGGCAGCATTCCCATGAGCCCCAGCTGAAAAGCTGTATCGGTGGCGTGCCCGATGCCGGTCGCGCCGAGACTACCCATCAGATCCACCCAGATACGATCGGTCTTCGCATCAAGTCCTTTTTCAATCAATTCTTTTGAAAAGCGGACCGCTGCACGCATCGGCCCCACAGTGTGGGAAGATGACGGACCGATACCGACTCGGAAAATATCAAAAACACTGACGCTCACGATTGACTCCTTAATTAATCGAGAACTTCCACTCGATAGGCCTGCTGCTCGCCTTCATTGAGCCAGACAAGAGACGAGCTTTCAACAGAAGCGGGCACAAAGGCGCAGCAAATTAATTTATCACCCAAAAGACCGACAAAATGCGTTTTTGCCACAGGCACTCCCTCTTCAGTCAAAAGACTCACTTCAGCGGGAGCTTCAAACCACTGAGCGCCGTTATCCTGATGAGAAACAAGTTTGGCGGCTTTTTTCGCCTCGCCTGCTTTAAGACGGGCCTCGGTCAAGGCTCGTCCGATAAACATGCGAGCGGGATCCGAAAAATCAATGTATCGTGCGCCGTCCACATCTGACGGCATCATGTCGCAGACTTCCCAGGCAAAAGCCAGAGGCGTGCCGCAGGCGCAGCAAAGCGTCATGGCGCTTAATTCATCCAGCGCTTCAATGCCGGGGTGAGTAAAGCCCGCAAAGGCATCGGCAGGTCCCTGAAGCAGGCTCAGGTTACCCACACGCATCACAAGAATGTCACCTTTGCCGGTTTTCATCGTTGACACTTTACCGTCAGGCATTAAGCCATGCGGAGTATTTGTTTGATCGGCAAAAAGCAGCGCCGTGGAAGTCTGAACGGTCGTGAAGTCTTCATCAAAAGCCTTGGCAACCTGGTGCATCCAAGCTAATGTATCGAGTGACTGGAAGACGACTCGGTAATGATCATCCGAGTCAGGCAAGTGAGCCACCCAAACAAAATCGGTGATAAGGCCCAACGCATTGAGAATAAAACTCTGGCGCACCTCTCCCCGATGAACATTCTTGACGTCAATTGTCAGAAGCCGGCGCAGGAAAGCAACGCCCTGTGCATCATTGACTTCAATTGTGTAGTAAAGGCTGTTTAAGCCTTCAGGATCGACAGGACAAACATAAAGTCCCATACCGGCATGAGCTTTTGCCGCAATTTGACCGCTTAATTCAATTTCAGACATTGTATTACTCAAGTAGATATCCACGGCAGAGATTGTAACGGGTGTTAACTTTTATTTGTGATCGAAATAGCTGACTTCTATAATTTTTTTTAAAGATGGGGGCCGTTATGAAACGATTTGTTGTTCGCCCGTGGCTTTTGGTTTTGAGTATTTTTCTGGTCATCGTGACATGGGCCCTTTTGCACAACTTTCAATGGCAATACGAATGGGCACACCGCATCGGACTCATTGAGCTCGAACAGGCTGAACCGATTCCTATCGGCAATGAACGTTATATTGCTCACGCGGGCGGCGCCATCGGTCCAAATACCTATACCAACTCAAAGGAAGCCGTACTCAAATCATTGGAAAACGGTTACCGCTTCATTGAACTTGATCTGCGCGTCACACTTGACGGCCACTATTTCGGCGCCCATTACATTGACGATTTCAATACGCAAACCGGTCATTCAGGCCAATGTATTATTCCGCCCACCGCTTCTCAGGTTAAAGAGCGAAAAATTCTTGATCAGTTCACGCCCCTGCTTTTAACAGACGTAGCCAAAATCATGGCAGAGCATCCGCAAATGTTTCTCGTGATTAATAAAGGCAACGATTACGCAAAGATGCTTGCCGAGTGTCCCTATCCGGAACGCATGGCGGTTGAAGTCGTCAACTATGCTCAGTACGTTTCCGCACGTGTGGCAGGATTTAAATATGTCGCGTTGGGCAACAATATTGAAAAAGAGACAGTTGAGAAACTTGGGATTAAAATCCTGGCTGTTAATAATGCGGTAAATCCCGAGGATCCGTTAATTAACAATTTTCTTGCCGAAGGCGGCCTCTTGATGATCTCTGGCGTTGCCAATGCACGCGATATTCCTCCGAGACTCCAATCAATCCCAGCTCTTTTCTACGTCGATTGGAAATAATCCCCTCTAAGCACTCAAGTCTCTCTTTAGTTAAAATCTCCCGTGATTACTAGAGAGAAATTATGAACGAAGTGCTGCTAATTCATTGTTCCGCTCAGGAAACCCGTGTGGCCGTGATGGTCAACGGCATTCTTGAAGACCTTCATATTGAGCGCCGCGCCCAGCGAGGTCTTGTCGGCAACGTCTACAAAGGCAAAGTCATGCGGGTGCTGCCCGGCATGCAGTCGGCATTTATTGATATCGGTCTGGAACGAACAGCCTTTCTTCACGTTCATGATATTTTCACCGCACGACAGGAAGACGGAAGCTATAAACCCATCGAGTACATTCTGCACGAGGGTGAATCCGTCATCGTTCAGGTTTCAAAAGATCCCATCGGCACGAAAGGGGCAAGACTCACGACCACCATTTCATTGGCCGGTCATAAACTGGTTTACCTTCCCAAAGAACCGCATATCGGCGTGTCTCAGCGCATTGAAGATGACGCTGAACGCGATCGTCTCAAAGCTCTGATTACCTCTGTGCGCCCTGAAAGCGAAAAAGGCGGCTACATTGTCAGAACCTGCGCCGAAGGGGCCACAAGCGACGATTTTCTCAACGATATGCAGTACCTTTCCAAACTTTGGAAGCAAATCGCAGAGAAAATCTCGGTGACGGCCGCCCCCGGCATTCTCTACCAGGACTTGTATCTTGAAGAACGCGCGCTTCGCGACATGGTTAACGAACAGACAACACGCGTGCTTGTGGACGCCTGGGACGACAATATCGATAAACTCAGGGACTTTGCCGTCAATTTTGTGCCGACTGTTGTCGATAAGCTTGAAATGTACACGGGCGAAATTCCGCTTTTTGAGCAATTCGGCATTGAAAGCGAGATTGATAAAGCACTCTCTCGGCGTGTAGACCTCAAATCGGGCGGCTACCTCATTTTTGATCAAAATGAAGCGATGTCCACGATTGACGTCAACACCGGCGCTTATGTCGGCAAACGCGATTTCGGCGACACGGTCTTTAAGACAAACCTTGAGGCCGCACGCGTCATTGCCCGCCAGCTTCGTCTCAGAAACTTAGGCGGCATTATCATTATCGACTTTATCGATATGGAAAAAGACGCCCACCGCGCAGCAGTCCTCGCTGAACTGCAAAAAGCCGTTTCCACCGACCGCGTACACATTACGATGAGTAACTTCTCGGAATTGGGACTCATTGAAATGACCAGAAAGCGCACGCGCGACTCGCTCGGCCACATCCTCTGCGAACCGTGTCCCCTTTGCGGCGGGCGCGGCGAAATCAAAACCGCCCGCACCGTGTGCTACGAAATCTTAAGAGAAGTGCTTCGCGAATGGCGCCAGTACCCGGGCATCAAAGAGTTTTCCATTATCGCAAGCCAAACCGTAATCGACCTCTTCCTGGAAGATGAGGCTGAAGCCTTGAATCTGCTGCAGGACTTCATCGCCAGCCCGGTTTCTCTTCAGGTCGAGTCTTGTTACGGTCCCGAGCAATACGACATCACCTTTAATTAAACGAAAGGCTTAAATCTCAAACGATTTAAGCCTCTCGATGCGCTTAAAGTTTTTCTTCAATCGGCCGATACTTCGGCAATTCGATCGTCACAATCACGCCGCGCCCTGGGTTGGGCTCTGCCCAGACTCGGCCCGCATGGCGTTCAGCCAAAGAGCTCACAATGGACAATCCCAGACCCAAACCATGCGCTTTTGAGCTTTCTAGCTTTTGGAAGAATTGTTCTGTGAAATCGGCGTCAACAAGCTTTGCATTGTCAATCACTCGGATCCACCAGCTGTCCTCATGATCCTCGATGCGGATACGGATAATCTCCTCATCGGTATCACGCATGGCCGGATGCACTTCAGTAAATGCGTCGGCTGAATTCTTCAACAGATTCAGAATGGCTAATTCAATTTCCCAATCGTCAGCTTCAACCAGTGCTTTATTGACGCCTTCTACGACCACGGGGACACTGCTTCGGCCGGATTTTTCAAAAGTGGACACGGTCTTGGCAACAATGTCGCGCAGATCATGCTCTTCACGTTTGATATCGTGAGGCTTTGCGTAGCTTCTTACGTGATCGACAATGTCATTGGCCCGATCGGTGTGGTATTCGATTTCTTTGAGGATCTTCACGATCGTTTCCTTATCGGCCGATCCCCTTTCAATACGCCGCAAAAGTCCTCGTGAGTAGTTTGACACAGTGGCCAAAGGCTGCTTGAGTTCGTGCGCGATCATGCTAGACATCTGCCCCACAATCCCCGTGCGCTCAAGCCGCGAGATGTATTCATTGGTCTGTTCCTGCTGCTTGGAGATGCGCTCTTTTTCCGCAAGTGCTTTCTTTAACGCTTTGGTGCGGGAAGCCACTTCCACGGAAATAATGAGGTTATAGAAAAAGCCCGCGACAATAAGGAAAATTGCCGTAATAAAAATGGCGCGGTTTTCGCTAAAGACCCGGTAAATCGCCGAGTAGGTCACATTGTTGTAGGGACCCATGCGCAGGTGATACATAAGGTCATAAAGCTCTCGCGTATTTTCCGCCATGCTCCAAGTCGCCCCATAGGGAAGCTTCAGCCCCAAAAGGGAATTCGTCATCTCCAAAATCCAGTTGCTGTCAACGCCGTTGCGGTAGGAAACCATCAGACTCGGATAGGCATTGGTGGAATGCTGACAGGCTAGTTCTGAGACCGGCTGCGGATTAATAACACGGTAATCACTTAAGTGAGCCTGGTTGCGAATCATGACCTGTTCGATAAAGCATGCGGGCACAATACCGACATCAGCCGTGCCGCTTTTGACCGCGTTCAACACGTCAAGCGGATTGCGGTTTGAAGAGAAAATGATGTTCTTATAGGCCGCCTGCCAGGAAAGATTCTTCTCAGTGAAAGCTTCTTTGGAAATCGTAAAACCGGCAAAAGATTCATTTGAAGCCGAAGCCACCCGATACGTGCCTGAGGCGATATCAGTCAGTGTGTAGATTTTTGTGTTTGAAGAGCTCACCACAATAGTGGAAGCCGCCGAGTAACTCGGCGACTTTGCCTGAGCACGCCAGAGCATAGAAATGGCTTTGACCTTATCTTCAAAAGCCAAATCGGCGTAAAAGTCAGACTCGCTGATCAGAAAGTCGATTTCTCCGTCAGCAAGCATTTCGCTGATCGTTTCACGATCAAGAAACTTCAAAACCAAGAATTTATCGGACGACCGAACAGTCTGATCAATAGCGTCGAGTGTGGCTTTGAAATAGGTGCGCTGCATGTACGGGTCAATCTGCGTATCAATGGCTACCACCACCTGATTGGGATTGCCGCGCGAGCCGTCGATAAACTGTTTGACGGGGCTCGTGAGCGTTTGACGCAAAATCGAGTTATGGTCTCCCATGATGAGAGATTCCACCCCCATTGCAGAAAATAGCACCACCAAAATGGCCACAAAAGTGATTAAAAAGCGACGCATAGAAAATCAAAACACAAAAAATCGACATCAAGTCGTTAATCTTAGAGAAAAAAATTTTAGAATTGGGCTGTTATTCAACATAAGTTTGAGCCATGAGCGTTTTATTTCTTGATTCTGTCCCTGAAAAAATCACTTCCAAAACACTGTTGGTGGATATATTTGACTCGGCTTACGCCTTTAAAGCCATTCAAAATCGATGCGTAACGGTGGGCAATATCGTCAAAGCCGTGAAAAACGGTCAATTGGAAGGGATCATTGAAAATCAGAGTGACCGTGAAGCTTTTGAATCATGGCTTAAAGTGAAAGGGCTTTTACGAAACAGGAAAAAATCAGGAGCTGAAGAAAGACCTTATTTCCCACCCAACCCCAAGATAAAACCCTTGGAACGGATTCATCTGGAGGCAGGACTTGACGGACGAAGCGGTCCGAACCGCGGCGACAGTGCCATGCAAAGCCTTGAGGCGTTGGACGACCTCTCAGCTATCAACGCTTGGATCAACGCCCGAGCAGGAAACCCCAACACACAGGGGGTTTACAGAAAAGAAGCCGAACGGTTTTTATTATGGTGTACCGTCGAAAAGGACATCGCCATGAGTGCAGTAGGTGTGGCAGAAGCAAGCGACTACCTGCGCTGGCTTGAAGAACTGGGGCGCCTTGATGAAAAGGTCTGGGCAAAACACTGGAAGTGCCCACAGCACAATTGGATCGGCACAAAAAATACACCGCGAGACAATGAAAATTGGCGTCCCTTTAACGGCGCCCTTTCTCACACGTCACGCAAAATGTCCGTGACCGTTGTGAGACAGCTTTTTAATTTCTTAAAGAAAACCGGCTACATTGTCTATAACCCCTTTGATCAAATTTCAACCAAAGTTCCCTATCTTGAAGGTGAAGGGGCACCGAAGGCGTTTGCCGACCGCTCTTTTACTGAATCACAATGGCAAACGATCTACGACTATTTTGAGTCTCAAGACGATGACGAACGTCATGCCAGAATGGCGGTGGTGCTGATGCTGGGTAAGGGCTTGGGACTTCGGGCAAGCGAAATGCTTCAGGCAAGAGCCTCATGGATCGTTGAGCGGCGTATTGACACGGAAACGATCACTGTGATTGAAGTCGTGGGTAAAGGTGACAAAATCAGACGGCTTCCCCTGCAGCAGGAGCAGGTCTCACTCATCAACCATTACCTCAGCATGCGGGGGCTCCCGCACTTAGGCCTCGTTGATCCCGACACGCCGCTTCTGGCTTCATTGGGACGAGGCAGACAAAACAGTCTCAAGACCGGACAAGCCAAAAGAACCGCTTTGAGCCGCTCGGGACTTTATCTGGCGCTTGAGGACTTTCTTGAAGCCGTGGCGCTTCATGTTGAAAACGAAAGACCGCTTGATGCCGCGAAGTTCAGAGCGAGTTCCACTCACTGGCTGAGACACACTTTTGCCACAACGGCGCTCAAAGAGATGCCGGTTAACGTTGTGCAAAACGCCATGGGTCACGCCAGCGTCGGCACCACGAGCCGCTATCTCACGCCGGAAGAAAGTGAAGTGGCGCGCGCCATGCGTAAACTAAAAGCGTTCTGAAAATTATTCAAACGCTTGGTTTGCCATTGTTTTGCGGTAGCGCAAAATCGCTTGCTCAACAATGAGCTGGGCGTTTAAGGGGTGTGTGATCACCCTTCGCATGGCTTTGAGAGAATCGTTGAATTTAAACAGTTTGTCCGCATCAACGTCTTTGACAAGTGCTTTCATCTGAGGAGAAAAAGCCGGAAAGTAATGCGGCTCAAGTCCCTCTTTAACGGCCAGAAGGTCATAGCTCCAACGCTCAAGCACGGGCAGCACCGCCGATACCGGAAGCGCCGTGCGGCCTTCTTTTACCGCAATCTTTGTGGGATCAATGCGGGGTCCCAGAGAGAGAGTCTTTAAAAGCTCAAGGCGAATAGCAGGAGCCATCGAGGTGAGGGTCAGAAGCTGCTCACGGGTTTTACTGTCAATGTCGGGGTTATTGCGAATAGCCGCTTCATCAGTGACCAGACAGGGGCGGCCCGCGGCTCTCGCAAGCGCCTCCTCGGCATCATCGACTCCCCTTTCTTTTAACCACGCCAGAGCTTCGTCATGGCTCGGCGCTTTGGCTCTCAAAAGCCTGCAGCGTGAGCGAATCGTTGGCAAAACCCTGTCAATGTCGTCTGCGACCAGCAAAAATGTTGTCCTTTCGGGCGGCTCTTCCAGACTCTTTAAAAAGGTTGCCGCCGCATCGGCTCTGATCGCATCGGCCGGGTACACCACAATAATGCGTCGGCCGTTATTGATATGGGGCGCAAGATTTAAAAAGTCTGTGAGTTCTCGCGGCTGATGAATCAAAATCTCGCGGTAGATTTTTCGATCTTTAGCAGCGTTTGACGGAGGCTCAAAAGGAATACCCCGAGGAATGGCTTCAGCTTCACTCACCACATAACGCAAATCAGGATGCGTATAAGCGCAAGCCATTTTGCAGCCCTTGCATTCGCCGCAAGGCGTGCCGTCCGCATGAGGATGTTCGCAGAAAAGACTTTTGGCGTAAGCAACAACCAAGTCAATCGTGCCGATGCCGCGCGGACCATAAACCAAAAGACCGTTAGGGAGGTTATCTCTGAAACTGACGAGCTCCCGAGCAATCTCATCCTGCCAAGGGTAAACGGCTAAGCCCATGTTGAAAACTCCTTGCGAAGAATATCGCTCACGAGGTCTTTATCCTGCATGCTGTTGACAATGAGAAAACGCTCAGGCGTCTGCTGGGCTCGAGTGAGATAAGCATTTCTTACACGGGTAAAGAAGTCAAGGCTTTCTTTTTCAAAGCGGTCAAGCTGCCGCGCTTTGGCCACACGCTCAGCGGCCACTTGCGGATCAATATCAAAAAGTACCGTGCGATCAGGCTGCAGCTCCCCCTGAGTCCAGCGCTCAAGCTCTTCGACTTTGTGTGCAGGGAATCCGCGCCCGCCCACCTGATAAGCGTAAGTGGCGTCCGTGAAGCGGTCGCTCAAAACCCAAGCGCCCCGCTCAATTGCCGGTCGGATGACCTTTGCGATATGTTCAGCGCGCGAGGCAAAAAAGAGAAGCGTTTCTGTTGCCGGATCCATATCAACCGACAAAAGCTCTTTGCGGATCACTTCTCCCAAGGGTGTGCCGCCCGGCTCTCTCGTGCGGATCACTTCTAGACCGCGAGCCTTCAAAGTCGCCTCAATGACGTCGATTTGCGTGCTTTTGCCCGCACCGTCAATTCCTTCAAACGTAATGAAACGACCTCGCATGATCCTTAATGTCCTTTATTGAGAATGTAGCGGCGAACGGCTCGGTTATGTTCTGCCAGGGTCTTTGACGGAACCAGATCACCGTTTGCCTTATTGATAAAGTAGAGATAGTCGGTTTTTGCCGGGTGCAGCACGGCATGAATACTCTCTCGGGTCGGATTGCCGATCGGAGTGGGCGGCAAGCCGACAAACCGATAGGTATTGTAAGGGGTATTTTTGCGAAGATGTTCGCGTTTGATGTCGCCGCCGAACTTTTCCCCTTCACCGTAAATCACACTCGGATCCGTTTGAAGCGGCATCTTGATTCTCAAACGGTTGGAGAAAATGCCCGCCACGATGGCGCGGTCTTCGCTTCGGCCGACTTCACGCTCAACGATGCTGGCCAAAATGAGGGCTTCGTACGGGGTTTTGACCTGACAGTCGGCACTGCGATTGGTCCATTCATCAGTGAGAATAGCCTGCTGCTGCTCGTATGCCTTCTTCAAAATCAGCAAATCGGAGATGCCGGCATGAAAGTTGTAGGTATCCGGAGCAAACAGCCCTTCAAGATGATCTTCCTTGGCGCCGATGGCAAATAAAAGCGCTTCAGCACTCATGTCCCTGGAGTCATGTTTAATGTCGTTTAACGCATTAAGACTTCTGCGTACTTCCCAATACGTTGAGCCGTCAGGAATTCGCCAGGAGAAAAGATAGGCATCCCCTTGAGAGAGCCGATCGGTAATGGTGCCGACAGTATCGTCAGGATAGACACGATATACCCCGGCGTGCAGATTTTTATGCGCCCCGGTGAGTCTGAGCGAAAGCTTAAAGTAAAAGTCATTGACTTCTACCCCTTCGCTTTCAAGAATCGCCGGAATGCGGGCTGCGGGCGTTCCCGGAGGGACCGTAAACGTAATTTCTTTTTTCGCCAGAGCTTCATCGGTAAAACTTACCTGGTTGGCTGTGAGGCAAAAAAGACCGATCACAGCGACACCGGCCGCGGCTCCCATAGCCCAGTAAAGTTTTTCAATGGACTTTAACGTATGCAGTCGAGAAAAAACTTCCGGATTGAACTTAATCATCACTCGCAAAATTCGCACTATTTTTTTGAAGCCTCCATAATATCAGCCTGCGTTTAGTTTTGGAGTCGACAGTCATGGAAAATAACATCTCCGGATCCTGGAAAGTGTCCCCTGCCCTGCCTCGAGAAGGTGCGTTTCTTATTCCTGAACTCAGTGTGCTTGAAGTCACGGGCGACGATGCCGAGACGTTTTTGCACGGTCAGTTCACCAATCACATTAAGGGGATCGGTGACTCCTTCAGACTGGCCGCCTACTGTCAGCCTCAAGGCAGAATCATTACATTGATGCGTGTTGCCAAGGTTAACGATAAGTTTTTCATCGTTTTGCCGACCGACCTTGTGCCGGGCTTTGTCAAACGCCTCTCAATGTTTATTCTCAGAAGTAAAGTCACGATTCGCATTGCCTCTGAGATGGCTGTAGCCGGTCTTATTAACCCAGCTGTTAATTTACCTGAAATTGATAAATGTATCGATAAGGAAGGTTTGATTCTCGGCCGAGTTGCAGATGCCTGCGACAAAACACGCGTTTTGGCTCTCTCGTCTCCCGACGTTCTGAAGAATCGCTTTAATCCGACTGAAGATTCCTCAGTTTGGTTTGAATCGGAAATTGAAGCCGGTCTCCCCTGGGTCTTTGAGAAAACCAAAGAAGCCTTTATTCCGCAATGGATTAACCTGGATAAAATCGGCGGCTTGGTATTTGATAAAGGGTGCTACCCGGGGCAGGAAATCATCTCCCGCGTGCATCACATCGGCACAAATCCCCGCTGCATGGTTAAGGCTGAAAGTACTGAAGCTGTTGAAATTGAAGCCGGAAGCGATGTTTTCCAAGATGCTGCTGTCGGCAATGTTGTTATGAGCGTATGCGACGACAATAAAACTTCTGCTTTAGTTGAAGTAACAATTAAGAGTTTGGAATCCGGCATCTATAAAATTAAAAACGCGGAATTCGTGGCAAAAACTGCCGCTTAATTGAATATATGTCTTTAACGTTTTAGGGCGATGATACTCATCGCCCTAAATTCGTGTCGAATTCTGCTATTTAATTTAAATTCAGAATTCACTTCACGCTACCAGATCGTTTGATGACACGAACAAAAAAACAGACCTTTACTGGAACAACCAACGAACGCCTGCGTTAATCCTCCAGTCATTATCAATGTCAGCAAAAGCACTACGTCTTCCATTTAACCAAATCAAGGTATTTTCTGATGGTTTATAGGCAGCATTCAAACCAAATTCCATCCATGTATCAGAGTAATCGAAATGATGATCAATCAATTTATCGTTGTGACTGATACGAACTTTTTGATCACCGGACACTTCTGACATCACATCCGTTACCGCAGAAAATTCAAATTTGTCTCCCTTATAACCAAAATCGGTACCCAGGGTAAAAATAAGACTGTCAACACTTTCAACAGTGGCCTTCAAATTGTTTTGTGTTCTGAAATCTTCTGTGCCAAAGTGACCATAATGTGCTGCAATGTGCGGCGTTAAAGTATAACGATCGGCAAAAGTCCATTCTTTACCAACTTCTAACCAGATGCTACCTACAGTAGATTGGTAGTCATACTTGTCGTACAGCATGGCTGTATTTTTATAGTCATAATCCATCACACCTAAACGTAATCCGGCATCTGCATAATAGCCAAACAAACCATACAGCGATGCGGTATAAGCCTGCATTTCACCACTGCCATTTGAAGTGTCAAGATCCCCTTCGTGAATTTCGGCCATAACACCAATTGACAAGCCGGGACTTACAGTGGTATCAGCACCTAAACGGTAGGTTTGATAATCGTTGCTTAAATCACCCTTGTCTAACGAACCGGCAGTTATACGCCCCCAGACACTAGTTTCTTGTCCGTGACGAAGTTGTCCAAAACGCTCTTTGGTAGAGTCAGTTAGTGTCCTCCAGAATAAATAGTTATTCTGGAAACCATCAATTATCGCAACAGGTGTAGGACCAGGCGTTTCTTTAATGTTAGTGATGTACCAATTGTTGCCCGTTGAGGCCTTAGAAGCAGTTAATTCCGGGGTTATTACAAAAAGACCTGCATCCGTTATGGAGTCTTCCCCCACAAAAGTAACATTTCCGCTTTTGTCATTAGCAAAATGAATATTAACTTCTTCTTCCGTATCCACGATACCGGTAAGCTGAACCTTGTGCGTACCTTGAGTTGAATCTTTGCCTAATTGGATAAACGACGAGACATTACCTTCGTTATACAAATAAAACGTCGTATCACTACCACTTAAAGATCCCACTTGAAGCGTTGGATTATCAGAAGATCCTAAGTCAGACAAAAAGATATTAGAGTTATGAGTATTCAGCTTGTAAAAGCTACTGCGACCACTGACATCCCAAGTGCTTTGATCAAGTTCAAGGGTTGTTCGAGAGTTTTCACTGATAAACGATTTATCGGAAATTTTTCCTTTAATAAACGATCCGTTACCCAATGAAAGATTTATTTCGCCAGACAAATTATCGATAAATTCAGTTTCTAAGATACTGTTTTGACCGAAAGTTAAGTTATATTGACCATTTTTTAAATAAATATTGCCTTTAATTTCTGCGTTATTAGTGACATTAATTTCAGCTTGACCATTTTCGCCACTCAAAAAATACCCAAGACTATGATCCTTACCAATGGTATCAGCGTAAAGACTGTTTGCGTTGACTTTAATCGAAGAATAACCGGTAACAGCGAATGCAGATGCAACTCCTGTCATCACCAAAGAATCTATCGGCTTTGTCGAACCAACACAGGCAACAGATCCTGAACCTAGATAAATACCGTTCAAGAAACTGTCTTCAGGATTTTTTACATCCGCAATTATGAATAATTCTTTAGCATCAAGATTGAGTTCCCCATCGGATAAAACTGTTACTAAACCGTTTGCTACATCCTTCTGATTTATTTCAACTTTTGTCGTTAGCACTAACTGGTTGCCAACATTGATATTACTAACTCCAGAGTTAATTCTGAGTAATGCCAACTGATTTGTTGATCCTGTTGAATAAGATGCGACAAACTCTAACCAGGCGTTGTTTGACACATCAACCTTAAACTCTCCGCCTTTTGATACAAAAATCAAATCCTGCCAACCAGCATCCATAAAAATTTCCAAGTTTTTCCCTTTGAAGGACGTAGTTCCGTTTATGGTTGCGAAGCGTGAATATTACCTTCTTCCTGACTCCTTTTGGATCAATCGAAGTGTTGAATCATTAAACTCAAAATTTAATTGCCCTGAACTGTTCTCAATAAACTTATCAGTATCCCATGAAGAAGCAGCTTGAAAGAAAATTATTGTATTGTCTGTGTAATTATTATTTCCTTTGGTGAACGAATCGTTGTTCCAACCGTCAGAGGGCATTTTCCCAGATGTGAAACCGGAAGGATTTCTCGTTTCAAAGTCAGGCGATTGAGGTAGTGTAATCTGTGTAAATTCAGAAATTTCAAAAGCAACCGGTACAAACTTTGCATTAGGTTTAACAAGAGCCGGATCAAATACGGAACGTCTGCTGACAAGAGGTTCTTTATAAACTAGCACCGAATTTTCGTCAGCCTGCTGCCAGTCAATACCATGGGCATATTCTGCCACTGCCAATGGGCTAAAAACCGACGTCAAGCTAATGACGATAAGAGCAGGTTTAAATAATTGATTTACCTTAGCAATTGAGGTAACGGGGGGGGCAGTTTCGATCCATCATAAAATCAATTCAAAAAACAAACGAAAAAATTTAATGGGATTGGTTCGTCCCAGCTTTAAGAATATGCCGGAAAAGGTTGATTGTAAACAATAACTAAACAAGAAGTAAGTCCAATCTGTAGATAAAAAATTAAGACCAGAGCCTATATTATTTCTACCTTCAATATCTGAATCTTAGGGGGATACACTCAATAAAAAAATCTCCACGCCAGGAGTCACCCAACGTGGAGAATTCTTAACTATTCAATCAGTTATTTTGCAGCCGGCTGCGCCACAATATTATCAAGACGCTTTTCCAATACGGCTGCTATCGAGCAACGATTAACCAACTCACGGGCAAAGACCAGGAAATTCAGATACAGTTCACTGCCTCGCACCGAAATACCGTCATTGGGAATACGGCGCAGAAGTTCTGCCTGCATGTGGTCAATCAGTTCGATGGCTTCATTGGAATGCGCCAAAACCGAATCAATATCCTGTTTGCCGTTGCTGTCCGTTGAAATCTTTTCAAGATAACTGACAAGACTTAGCAAGTCGTTCTTCAACTCACCCTGGAAAATACGGTGGCGGTTGGCGACATGATCACTTGCCTGTTTTGTGAGGAACTGCAGCGAACGACCAACCTCACGGATGTTTGTGAAAATTCGGTAGTAGCAATAACGAGCGTCAAAGTCGTTTTTGGTCGGCGTAAAGCTCGAATTAGCCATTCGGTAGTAAAGACCGCGGTCAGCACTCATTTGATCGAAAAGGTCCGAACTTTCCGTTTTCACATGACGAAGAGCGGACTCGTTATCGTTTAAAAATTCTTTAACGAGACGGCTGTAAACCGACAGGGTCTTCGTATAGACAGAATCAGTCTTTTCATCCACGAGTTCCTGAACTTTCTTCGCGTCATATCGCGTATCAAGGTCAGCACGCATATTGACCGTTTCCAACTTGGCACGAAGGTTCGAGCGAATCAGAAGGAATGTAGAACCCACAGCCAAAATCAAAGCGGCGATTTCTCCGCCCCAGAGCGTAAGTGTGCAGACAATGGCAGCCATGGTGGAGGCGCTCAAAGCCGTCAGGAACCAGCCGCTGATCACGGTGAGGACGCCAGAAATACGATAAACGGCCGTTTCTCTGTCCCAAGCGCCGTCAGCAAAGGACGAGCCCATTGCCACCATGAAGGTCACATAGGTGGTGGAAAGCGGAAGCTGAAGGCTTGTGGCTGAGGCAATCAAAGCGGCGCTTACGACCAAATTGATGGAAGCACGAACGTAGTCAAAAGGCAGCGGAGTTTCACCGCGTTCGAGTTTTTTCGGTTCAAAGCGACGATCAATCCCCTTTTGCACAGACATTGGGATGATCTGATGAATGACCTTACCCAGCCCCATGCTGGCACGAACAATCATGCGGCCGGGCAAAGAGCTTCCGAATTGTTCCTGCTCACCCGAGTTGCTCGAAGAAAGATTAATCGAGGTTTGAATCACAATCTGGGCTTTCTTGGAAAACCAGAGTGTGAGCACCATGATGAAACCTGAAAAAAGCAGAAATCCGGTCGCAGCCACCGTGGGCTTGAGCAGCCCTTCCATCGTGAAAGCTTCAGCAGCCACTCCCGAAGCCTGCCATTCGCGGTACGAGTCCCAGGCAGCGAGCGGCACACCGACGAAATTCACAAGGTCATTGCCTGCGAAGGCAAAGGCCAATGAAAAGGTACCCGCCAGGATAACGATCTTAAAGATGTTGATGTTGCAGGCGATAATGAGAACATGAAAGATCACGGACAAGACCACAAACAAGGTGCCCACAATGGGCCAGGTGTTGACATCCATGAATTGGATCCATTCGGGCTGCATAAAGCTCGCGCCCTTGGCCCCCTTCATCACGAGGAAGTAAAAGATGGCGGTCAAGGCAATACCGGCAAAGATGCCGCCCACACGGCGGTACATCTTCTCAAAATCAAACGTAAAAATGAGACGCGTGATGTACTGCACGACTGCACCCGTCACAAAGGCCACGGCAACGGAAATCAAGATACCCGAAACAATGGTAAGGGACTTGGAACTGTTGATGTAGTCAATCACGTTTGCAAGCGAGGCACCGTCCATCATCAGTGTATAAGCGGCGGCAGCCAAGGCGCTTCCCAACAATTCAAAAACGATGGAAACTGTGGTTGAAGTCGGCAGACCCAGAGAATTGAATAAGTCGAGCAAAATGATGTCTGTCACCATCACCGCAAAGAAAATCACAATGATTTCCGAGAACGTGAACATCTGAGGATTGAAAACACCGGATCGGGCGATTTCCATCATGCCCGAGGAGAAAGTTGCCCCCAGCATCACACCGATACTGGCGACGAGCATAATGGTTTTAAAAGAGGCAATTCGGCAGCCCAAAGCCGAATTCAAAAAGTTCACGGCGTCGTTGCTCACCCCGACAAAAATATCGAAGACCGCAACAAGCCCTAAAAACCCAAGCAGAGCTAGAAAGTAATATTCCATGATAAATAATGAGAGCGATTGAACAAGAGATAATCAAGAGTCTTCTTTTAAAAGAAGTTGATCGAAGTATGGACTTACAAAATGACAGGATTGTGTTGAAAATATCTCAGTAATTTGACGATTTGATGACAACGGACTCAAATATGCCCGATTTGTTTTATTGATACTTTTTCGAAGATAAAAATAACCCGGGTTCAATTTCCGAGCCCGGGTCAAAGTTGTATTAAACAGAACTTCGAAGTCTGTTTAAAAACTATTTTTCTTCAGCGATCGCTTTCTTTTGATCACCGGCCAACACCACAGTCAGACCGTCGCGCTTGACCATCTTACGGAATGCCGCATTCACATCATCCAAAGTCAGCTTTCTGACTCTTTCATCGCGCTCTTGCGCTTCCGTCCAATCCACGCCTTCATTCATCATCTGGGTCCAGTGATAAGCGATAAGCGGGTCTTGGCTGCGGTTAACGGCACGATATTCGATAAAGCCTTTCTTAGCTTCATCGAGCTCTTGCTGAGTGAAACCCTCTTTGATCACGCGGTCGATTTCCTCATAAAGCGCAATTTCAGCTTTTCTCAAATTCTGAGGGGCAAGAATCGCCTGCATGCTCCAACTCGCGGCATTGCCGAAAGCAGGAATGTTGACATTGCTGCCCGCGCCGTAGCTTAAACCGTCTTTTTGACGCAAGCGCATCATCAGGCGATTGGATAAGCCGGAGCTGCCGCCGAAGATCCAGTTGGCCACGAGCATGGCGTCCGTATCGGGATCATTTTTGTTCTGAGCAAAATCAAAGCGCGCCATAATCGTGGCGTTTTCTTTATCGGGCGTATCAATGATGATTCGCGTTGCCGGCGTTTCGAAATGCTCACGCACAAGACGTTCGTAAGGCACTTGAGAGGCTTTTTGCGTCAAAATGCCTTCAAGCTGCTCGCGAACAGCCTTCGCGTCAAAGTCACCCACAAGCGAAATCTCGCCGCGGCCGATACCGAATTGCTGATCGTAGTAGCTCTTGACTTCATCAAGTGTGGTGCTTTCGATGGCAGCCTTCATTTCCTTTGAGGTCAAACGATAACGCGCATCGTTTTTGTCATAGTGATTGAAGTGTTCGGTCATGGCATCACGGGCAAGAACTCTCGGATCATCCATACGAGATTGAACTTCGGTAGCAAATTCAGACTTCAATTCCTCAAAGTCCTTTTCAGGCATCACCGACTGCGTCCAAAGTTCAGCCATTAAGTTAAGCGCATCTGCCAAGTGTTCACGCGTGGTCGTAAACTGCCCCATGTCCCCGTCAATCTGAAACTTCGTAAACGCATCATGAATCTGTTCACGAGTCATGGTCTTGGTGCCGCGCTCAAGCATCGCCCCCATCAAAGCGGCAATCGCACGCTTGTTTTGCCGGGATTCGTAATTACCGTAGCGGAACTGAGCACGAACCACCACAGTTTCACCGCGCGTCTTTTTCGGCAGCAGCGCCACATTGACGTCACCTATGGCAAAGCGCTCCGTGCGGGCATTGAGGTTTGCGGGGCTGGAATCAAAAACTTCAGCCTCTTGCCCCTCTTCTTTAAAGTGATACTGAGCAAGCACCTCTTCAAGAGTCGGCGCATCGCTTACCTGTGCTCTTTGCGGTTCGTTATCAGGAATAAACATGCCGACCACACGGTTATCACGCACAAAGTAGCGCTTCCAGGCGCCCATCACTTCTTCAGGCGTCATTTTCTCCCAGCTGTCGCGATGGATGAAAAAGAGTCTCCAATCACCCAGAGCGATAAAGTCGGAGATATCGACACCGAACGTTTCAGGATCGGCAAACGTTCTTTCGTAAAGCGTTTTTTCTTCACGAGCCATGAGCGAAAGTTCTTCGTCCTTGAGCGTTTCCTTCTCAAAGGTCGACTCAACCGTATCGATCAACACCTGTTTGGTTTTTTCAATATCGCCGTCCTTAGGCAGCATCGCGCCGAACATGGCCAGACCCGGGTCGTGGGCAGGCATGGGCCACGCAAACACTTGAGTGGCAAGTCCCGTTTCGACCATGGCCTTGTGAAGTCGGCCGCGCGGCGTATCGCCCAAGACATCAGCACCTAAATTAATGAGCTGACCGTCAGGATGCAGTGCTGAGGGAATGCGATAGCCGACCGCAACAACCTTCATTTCGCCAGCGCGGCGAATTTCAAACGTGCGCTGACCGTCTGCCACCGGCTCCTCTGTCCACTGCTCGGGCAACACACGAGTAGGTTTGGGAATAGCACCGAAAATGCGCTCGATTTTTTTAAGCGTTTCAGCTTCGTCGAACTTACCCGAGACCATCAGCACAGCGTTATCAGGTTGATAATACTTGCGGTAAAACGCCTGAAGATTTTCAATTTTGACGTGCTCGATATCGCTTCGGGCACCGATCGTGCTGTTGCCGTAGTTGTGCCAATCAAAAAGCACGGACTGCATGCGCTTTAAAAGCACGCTCACGGGATTGTTTTCTCCCATTTCAAATTCATTTCTCACCACGGTCATTTCCGTGTCGAGATCTTTTTGCGCGATGAAGGAATTGGTCATCGCGTCAGCGCTCCAGCCCAAAGCCCAATCGAGGTTGTCGTCGACCGCATTAAAGGAGACGAAGTAGTTGGTACGGTCAAGCCACGTGGAGCCGTTCATCTTAAAGCCGCGGCGGGTAAATTCCTTTGTGGGTTCGGGGTAATTCTTGGAGCCCTTGAACATCAGGTGTTCAAGTAAGTGAGCCATCCCCGTCTCGCCGTAGCCTTCGTGGCGGGAGCCGACAAGATAGGTCATGTTGACCGTGATCGTGGGCTTACTGAAATCCGGGAAAAGCAATACGCGCAACCCATTGGGCAAACGATATTCCGTTACCCCTTCCACTGTCACGATCTTTTGCGCTGCTTCTTGATTTTGAACAGCAACTGGCGTTTCATTCATCACTGTCTTCGCTTCCTTTTGCCAAAATGTATAACCGACCGCACAAATCACAATCACACCGGCGGCAGTCAACCATTTTATGTTTTTATTCATAAACTTCTTCCTCACTGCAAAAAATAAGAGGACCGTGCAAGTTTAATCGATTTGGCACACAAGATTTTGCATTTAGATGGCAATATGTATCGAAGTTTTGCGATTTTATGCACCGATCAAGCCTTTGCGCTATAGTGCAGCTACCTTTTATGTGTCATTAACGAGATAAGATTTACCGTGAAGGCCTTTTTTGATCTCCTGCCCGTTATCTGCTTTTTCATCACTTTTAAAGCGGCGGGTTCTTATACCGCTGAGTTAGCACCGATTGTTCCCGTTGCCGAAGATCTGATTCCGATTGTCTCAGCTACTGCGGTGATCATCGCTGTCAGTGTGATTCAGATGGGACTGATTTATCTGAAAGGTCAAAAGCCCTCCAAAATGGCTGTTTTTTCGACACTTTTGGTGGTGCTTTTCGGCGGCATGACAATCGCTTTTCAGGACCCGGCCTTCATTCAGTGGAAGCCCACACTTTTGTATTGGCTTTTTGCCGCCATTCTTCTTTTCGGCCGGATCGGAAAGAAGGACTATATTAAAAAGGTTTTCAACGGAATTACCATGCCCGATTACGCTTGGAAGACAGTGGAAAACTTCTGCCTCATTTTCCTGGTTTTAATCGGCGTAATTAATCTTTTTGTCGCTTACACTTTCAGCATGGATATTTGGGTTGACTTCAAGCTCTTCGGGCTTTTGGGCCTGACACTTCTTTTTACAATTGGGCTTGGTTTTTATGTCGCCAAATACGCTGAAGAAGCGCAAAATACGAAAGATAATTAACTACTCTCTTTGTTATAGAGGATTTTTATGCAACACAAAGCTTTAGTCATCGGTTTGTCTTTGGCCCTGGCCTCTACGATGGCATTGGCGGCTCCTTCCGCTGTGACCGTCAACGGCAAAACGATCTCTGCCCAAGCTCAGGAAAAAATCATTCAGCAAATCGTCAAGAACGGTCAAAAGAGAACGCCGGAATTGGAAATGCAGGTTCGCAACCAATTAATCCAAAAGGAAGTTCTCCTTCAGAAAGCCAACCGTCAGAAGCTCGCAAACCGTGCTGAAGTTCGTGATGCCATCAACAACGCTCGCGACAGCGTGCTCATCAACGCTTTGATTGCCGACTTCGCCAAGAAGAATCCGGTCAAAGACGCTGATGTGAAGAAGTTCTATGAAGAACAAAAGAAGGCATATGGCGACAAGGAATACAAGGTGAGCGTGATCGCCGTGAGAACCGAAGCTGATGCCAAGAAAGTCACCGATGCCTTAAAGGACGGTGACAAGTTCGCTGACGTCGCTAAGAAATACTCTGTCGATAAGAGCACCAAGGACAAGGGCGGCGCAATTGAAAACTGGACCTCTTCGGCCAACTTCCCGCAGTTGATCGGTCTGGCAATCCGCTCGCTTGATGACGGCGATTACACCGAAGTGCCGGTACGTGCCAACGGCGGTTATTACATCGTGAAGGTCGATGACTCCCGTAAGGCTCAGCTCTTCCCCGAATACAATAAGAGCAAAGACCACTACAAGAACATGTTGGTTCAAACGAAGGTTCAGCAAAACATTCAGGAACTCTTCCAAAAGGCCAACATCAAAGTCGGCAAGTAATTCCCTGCCGCTTTCAATGCAAAATGCCTCGCTTTGCGAGGCATTTTGTTATTGGGTTTAAACAGATTTTCAAGCACCTTTTTCTTTTTCACGGCCGACACCCAATGCTGTAAGCAGAGCTGACGTTTGAAAGACACCGACCAATACCAGTGCTAACGAGAAATAGCCCGCGTCAAGCAACGGTCCGGCAATCAATGGTGCCAATGTTTGCCCCACATCCATTCCACAATACGTAAATCCATATACACGGCCGAAACTGTTTGAACCTAAAAAAGTCATGCACGCGCCGCGAATCAACATATCTCGCGATGGCGTGGCAATACCGACACCGAGTCCCATAAAGCACATCAAAGGCAGCACACACCAGGAGCCGAATACCTGAAGGGCGAGCAAAATCGCCATTAGAGCCGACACCGACATACTGGCGGCAATCACAAAATCGTTGCGCTTGACAGCCTTAGCAATAAAAGCGCCTGATGCCACCCCGATGATGGAACCCACCATATAGGCGGTCAGCCCGCCCGTGGCAATTTCAAGTCCGACCTGATAAGTGGCATTGAAAATGGAAGGGGCGAAATTTTGAAGAATTCCCAACGCAAATGAATTGCAGAAGAAAAAGAGAAAACAAAGCCAAATCACCAAAAGCTTTAAGAAACCGAAGCCTTTATCGGGTTTTTGATCATTTTGTTTTTCTTCGGCAGTCAGACCGTTTCCCTGACTGAGCGCTCTGTCAAACAAACCGTTATTCAATAACAGCACTGCCAAGACCAACAGCGCCATGATGCCCGCGGTGGCCGCAGCCAAGCGCCAGCTGC
>CAJKMT010000020.1 GCA_905201055.1 uncultured Sutterella sp.
ACGCCTTAGCGCCGATGATAGTTGGTTGTATTTCCAGTGAAAGTAGGACATTGCCCGGCTCCTCCATTTAAAAAGCCCCGAATCGTTAAGATTTCGGGGTTTTTTATTGTGTATTGAACAGGGAACTGCGATAAAATCCATAGGTTAAGGCACGTATTGACGTTAGCCTAACTGTTGTTATAAAGGATCCGCATGATATTCAGACGTTCACTCGTCTCCGAACTCGCCAATACGGCCGGTGCCGTTTTTACGGTGATATTCTCGATTGTGTTGACAATCGGGTTGGTCCGTATTTTAGGATTGGCTGCGGGCGGTCGCATTGACAGCGGAACCGTCGCGGAGATGGTTGTCTATGAAGCCTTGATCAATCTGGCTCCTCTTCTTGCAGTATCCTTATTTATCGCTGTTTTGATGACCCTGACTCGAAGCTGGCTTGACAGTGAAATGGTTGTCTGGTTCTCTTCGGGCGGTATCAGTCTTTTAGCCTGGATCAGACCCGTTCTGCGCTTCAGTATTCCCATTATTATCCTTATCGCAGCTCTCACTTTTGTCATCTCTCCCTGGGCTCGAGGACAAAGTGATATGAATAGAGAAGTATGGTCACAGCGCGATGATGTTGAGCGTCTCACTCCCGGTCGCTTTATTGAAATTGCCGGCGGAAGACAGGTTCTTTTTGTTGAGGAAATTTCTCCCGACGGATTATCTGTTAAGAATGTCTTTTTAACGGAAACAGCCGTAGATACTGAAATGGTGTTGATGGCAAAATCAGGGGAAATCAAAGTCAATGCCAGCGGTGATCGCTATGTCTTATTGCACGACGGCAGACGTTATGAAGGTAAGGCAGGAACGCCCGAGTACCGAGTCACTGATTTCCAAACGTACGGAATTCGTATCGATGTAAAACCGGAAAGCGCCATTAAGATGCTGGATGTTGATACCCAGCCCGTTCCTATGCTTTTGGCTCAATGGGATAATCCGGAAGCACAAAGTGAAATGCTGTGGCGAATT
Source organism: uncultured Sutterella sp. (assembly GCA_905201055.1). Classification (GTDB taxonomy): domain Bacteria; phylum Pseudomonadota; class Gammaproteobacteria; order Burkholderiales; family Burkholderiaceae_F; genus Aphodousia. Next base: position 1,009 of record CAJKMT010000020.1, read on the forward strand.
TGCTGGCCCATCGCCGCCTTAAATCTTATTATGATCGCGATCCCATTATCGTTTACCAATCCCAGAGCCGGACGCAGCCTGAATATGGTCGTGGCTTTGTTGCTTTTCGTTTTATACCTTAATGGAATCAGTGTGGCCTGTACTTGGGTTGAACAGGGAACAATGGGTATTGTAGGAGCCGGTATTGTGCTTAACGGTGCCTTCGCTTTGCTTGCTGTCATTCTTTTCTTAAGACGCACAATTATGCAACGTTGGCTGCCGCAATGGCTCACTATAGGCTATTGGCGGTCCAGGAGCTAATGAGATGAAGGTCATCACCCGACACCTGACAAAAGAGATTCTGCAGGCAACCGGATTTGTCCTTTTGGCCCTGGTTGCGCTTTTTGCGTTTTTTGACCTTGTGGGTCAGATGGGAAGAATCGGCAGCCGCTATGGTTTGCTTGATGTTTTTGTGATTACCTGCTTGAATTTGCCGATGCGAATCTACGAAGTAATGCCGATTGCAGCGTTACTCGGTACGGTTTTCGTGATGAGCCAATGGGCGGCTCGCTCTGAATTTACCATTTTGCGTGTGGCAGGCTTATCTCCAGTGCGTCTGGCGGGAATTCTGATGGTTCCCGGTTTGATCCTGGTGGTATTCACGTATATTTTCGGCGAATTTATTGCCCCGTCTTCTGATGCGTATTCCAGCGAATATAAAGCTACCATTCAGCATACGACCGTTGATATCCGAGGTTCCGATACCGGGGCTTGGGTTCGTGAAACGATTCAAACGCCTAACGGTCCTCAAATACGCTACATCAACATTCAAAAGATGACTCCGACCGAAGAAGCTATCGATTGGCGTATTTACGATTTTGATGAAAAGCAGCGGCTCACACGAGTTATTGCGGCCAAGACAGGTAACTATGTGGACCATCAAGGTTGGTTTTTGCAAGGGGCAGTTAATACTTCCTTACCCTTGTTGGAGAATCTTGAGCAAACACCCATGATGGATCGGGTGATGGTCAGCAAACCTGACAGGATGATGTTCCGCTCTGAAATTGATCCGAGCATTTTCGGGGTGATGATGGTCAAGCCCGAAAATATGTCCATGAGATCACTTTCGCGCTACGTGACTCACCTGGAGCAAAGTCGCCAGCAATCCGACCGTTATGAAATTGCGCTTTGGAATAAGGCTTTTTATCCGATAGCCATTTTGGTAATGATCGCTTTGGCCATGCCATTTGCCTACATGAACCGTCGCTCAGGTGGCGTGAGCATTAAGATTTTCGGCGGCGTGATGATCGGTTTGGCTTTCTATACGATCAATAATCTCTTCGCTTACATCGGTATGCTTAACACTTGGCCGCCTCTTGTCGTGGCGATGGTCCCGACAGCCTGTATGCTGGTGTTGGCAATGGTCGGCATGTGGTTTGTCGAACGACGCTAATTGACTCTTCCGGCTGTCAGCGGATTCTCAAAAAGCTTCATTGCTGAACTCGTTGATTAATATTCACCAGGATGTATGAAAAAATCCATAGCCCGCAGTAGAAAGACTTGATTGCGGGCTATAGGATTTTTCCTATTTCTATTCTTTTGTAACATCAAAGTGCTTTGATGTGTTCTTTTTTAAAGGCTTTTAAAGCTTTGGCTGTGTGAGTGCTTTTTCTCATAATTTCAGCAGGCGTTCCGCAGGCAACCACATTGCCGCCGTCCACGCCGCCTTCAGGACCCATGTCAACAATCCAGTCAGCCTGAGCCATGATATCGAGATTGTGCTCAATCACAATGACAGTGTTGCCGGCATCAACCAATCGATGCAGTACCCCGATCAATTTTTCCACGTCAGCCATGTGCAGACCGACCGTCGGTTCGTCCAGAACATAAACGGTTCTCGGTACTTTATAGCCACGGCGTTTAATGTCGTCTCGAGCCTTAATCAGTTCAGTCACGAGTTTTATGCGTTGGGCTTCGCCGCCTGACAGAGTGGGAGAGGGCTGCCCGAGGCTCAAATAACCCAAGCCCACATCCTGCATCAGCTTTAAAGCATGAGCAATGGAAGACTGAGTGCTGAAAAAGTCCACTGCTTCGTCAACATCCATGACGAGCGTCTGTCCGATGGATTTTCCTTTCCAAAGAACTTCCAATGTTTGAGTGTTGTAGCGCAGCCCGCCGCACGCTTCGCACGGGATTTTCACGTCCGGCAAAAAGTTCATTTCAATCGTGCGAACGCCCTGTCCCTCACATAGCTCACAGCGACCGCCCTTCATATTGAAAGAAAAACGCGATATACTGTAGCCCCTGGCCTGCGCCTCATTGGTCCCTGCGTAAACGCGCCGAATGGCATCCAAAAATCCAATGTAAGTGGCAGGACATGAACGGGGTGTTTTGCCGATTGGTGTCTGATCAACTTCCAAAACCCGATCAACATTTTCGTATCCTTTGATCTCTCGACAGAGTTTGCCTTCATACGGTTTCTTTTGTGAAAGCGTTTCCGTTAATACCGGCAGGAGTACCCCACGGGCAAAGCTGCTCTTACCCGATCCCGAAACACCGGTGAGAACAGTCAGTCGACCAAGGGGAATTTGGATTTCGGCTGCTTTAAGGTTGTTGAGTCTTGGCTCTGTGACGGTAAGCCACAGGGTGTCATCAGTAATCGGTCTTTGCGGGACAAAAGTGTGCTGAATCGGATGACGCAAATAACGTCCTGTTAAAGAACGTTTGTTTTTCATGATGTCAGAAACGGTGCCCGTGGCAATAATCTCTCCGCCTCGCACGCCCGCGCCGGGACCGACATCGATGACGTAATCAGCCTCACGAATAGTCTCCTCATCATGTTCGACGACTAGGAGCGTATTGCCTTTATCGGCAAGCGCTTTAAGCGAATCGAGCAAAAGGCGATTGTCGCGCGGATGTAAGCCGATTGTGGGTTCATCGAGGATATAGCACACACCCTGAAGGTTGCTGCCAAGCTGAGAAGCCAAGCGGATGCGCTGCGCCTCGCCGCCCGATAAACTGGGAGAAGAACGGTCCAGTGTCAGGTAACCTAATCCGACCTTATCCAAAAACTGCAGCCTCAGAACGATTTCTTTTAACGCATCTTCGGCAATACTGGCCTCACGTCCTGTAAGTTTGAGCTTGCTGAAGAAACTCAACGCCTCAGTGACTGTCATGTGCGCCATTTGAGAAATATTTAAGCCTGCAAATTTCACCGCACGGGCAACCTCGTTGAGGCGCTCTCCGTGACAAGTGGGGCAGGGCTTACTTTGAGCTTCGGCCCAAACTCTTTCTTCACCGGTGGCGTTTTCGTCAAATCCCTCGATTAAAAGACCGGTACCGAAACAGGTCGGACACCATCCCATGGCGGAGTTATAAGAAAATAGTCTTGGATCGAGTTCAGGGAAACTTCTTCCGCAGATAGGACAGGCCCTGTGCGTTGAGAAAATAGTCTCCGTAAGTTTTGCATCCAGAACAGTCAATACGCCTTTACCGATGGTAATGGCTTCCTGGAGGGCTCGTTTGAGCGTTTTCTCGTTTTCAGGTTTCACGATCACTTCTGCGATCGGCAGTTCAATAGTGTGATCTTTATAGCGGGCGAGTTTAGGGAACTTTTCCGTGCTGACAAAACCGCCGTCAACAAACAGCTGAGAGTAGCCTTTTTTCTGCGCCCATTGAGCCAAATCCGTGTAAATACCTTTGCGTTTAGTCACCAAAGGAGCCATAACGCAGATACTCTGGTTTTTGTAGCGGCTCATGACGGTTGAAACAATGGCGGGGAACGATTTCGGTTCCACTTCAACGCCGCAGTCGGGGCAATATTGGTGACCGAGTTTGACAAAGAGCAGCCGCATAAAGTGGTAGAGCTCTGTCATGGTAGCTACGGTGGATTTTCGGCCGCCTCGAGAGGTTCTTTGCTCAATGGCTACGGTCGGGGCAATCCCTGTAATAGAATCCACGTCGGGTTTACTGGCAGGCTGCACAATGGAGCGCGCATAAGCATTCAAAGACTCAAGATATCGGCGCTGTCCTTCTTTAAACACGATATCAAAGGCAAGAGTGGACTTGCCGGAACCGGAGGCGCCTGTAACAACGGTGAAACGGTTGTGGGGGATATCCACAGAGATATTTTTTAAGTTGTGCTCTTTAGCACCTTTGATAGCGATCACATCGTTGGGGGCTGCCACGGGTGCTTGATCGGCAGTTTTCTCTGCCTCATCAATGAAATAGGCAGAGGTATTTTTTTGCTCGAGAGTTTTACGGTAAGTACGAAGAGCCTGTCCGGTGTAAGAGCGAGGCTCAGCAATCAACGCTTCGAGCGTGCCCTGAACCACGATTTCTCCCCCGGCATCGCCTCCCTCCGGTCCCAAGTCGATGACCCAATCGGCGCAGTTAATGACGTCAAGATTGTGCTCAATGACGATTGCAGTGTTGCCTCGATCAATTAACTCCTGCAGTGACTGCATGAGCTTATCGATGTCATCGAAATGAAGGCCGGTGGTTGGTTCGTCAAAAATGAAGAGATCGTTTTTACTCGCCTGGGATTTTTTCTGAGCCAGGAAACCGGCAATTTTTAAGCGCTGAGCTTCGCCGCCCGACAATGTCGGCACGGGTTGCCCGAGTTTTATGTAGTCAAGACCGACTTTGCGCAAAGGCTCAAGTTTACTGACGACTGCCGGATCATTTTTGAAGAGTTCACACGCCTCGGATACCGATAAGTCCAGAACCTGTGCAATATTTAAGGCTTTCCCGTCACGTTCAACGGTAATTTCCAGAATTTCCGGACGATAGCGCGTGCCGTTGCAGGCCGAGCATCTCAAATAAACGTCCGAGAGAAACTGCATCTCAATGTGTTCAAAGCCGTTACCGCCGCAAACCGGACAGCGTCCGTCACCCGAATTAAAGCTGAAGGTTCCGGCTTTGTATTCACGGGCTTGAGCTGTGTCGGTTTGAGCAAAGAGAGTACGGATTGCATCAAAGGCTCCGACATAACTTGCCGGATTGGAACGGGTGGTTTTGCCGATCGGAGACTGATCTACATAATGGATATTTTCGACAAGGTCAGCCCCTTCCAGAGAGTCAAAGGTGCCAGGTGCTTCAGTAGGCATACCTTTGGCTTTATAAAGAGCCGGTACAAGAATGTTTTCGATTAGCGTTGACTTGCCTGATCCCGATACACCGGTGACGACCGACAACTTTCCTATCGGAAAGCGGGGAGATATCCCTTTAAGGTTGTGTTCTCGGGCACCATGCAGAACAATGGCCGGAGTGTTTTGCCTGATTTCCCGTTTATTGGCTTTTGCATTGACACGCGTTTTTCCGCTCAAATAATGCGCAGTGAGCGTGTCAGCTTTAATAATTTCACCAGGCGTGCCCTTGAATACAATTTCTCCGCCTTTTTCTCCGGGCCCCGGTCCCATGTCAAAAATGGTGTCGGCTGCGAGCATGACCTGCGGGTCATGTTCTACAACGACTAGGGTATTGCCTGAATTTTTAAGCCGCTGCATCACTCGCGTAATGCGGTCCATGTCACGAGGATGCAAGCCGATGGAAGGTTCATCCAACACAAAAAGTGTGTTGACAAGTGAAGTTCCGAGAGCAGTTGTCAGGTTAACCCGCTGCACTTCGCCGCCCGAGAGTGTGCGGCTTTGTCGGTCAAGGGTTAAGTACCCCACGCCGACATCAACCAGGTAGTGCAGACGTGAAAGGATCTCATTGATGACCATGGAGCCCGCTTCGTCCATTTGTCCTTCTTTTGAGACACACTCAAAAAAGGTTAAAAGACGAGATAAAGGCAAACGCATGAGATCATAGAGGTTAAATCCCGGCAGCGTATTGAGAATTTCATCGGAGTAATCACAGCCGTTGGGACGGTGACGCTTAAAGTCGTAACCCTTACAAGCTTCCTGAGCGGCGGCCAACGACCCCACGCGCCACAAAAGTGCTTCGGATTTCAGCCGAGCGCCATGACAGTCCGGGCATTCCTGATAGTTTCGGTAGCGCGAAAGCAGTACCCGCACATGCATTTTGTAGGCTTTGCTCTCCAGCCATTCAAAGAAATGTTTTACCCCGTACCACTGACGAGTCCATTTGCCGCTCCAGCCGGGCTCACCGTTAATAACCCAGTCTTTTTCTTCGGCTGTGAGGTCTCGGTAGGGGACATCAAGACGAATGCCGTCACGTTTGGCGTAACGCTTCATATCCTTGAGGCATTCTTGGTTTGTCTTGGTGTTCCATGGTTTAATGGCGCCGCCTTCGAGAGTAAGTGTTTCGTCCGGAATAACAAGTGAATAGTCCACACCGATGACGCGCCCGAAACCTCGGCAGGTTTCGCAAGCGCCCAGAGGAGAGTTGAAACTGAAGGTGGCATCGGTGGGTTTTTGGTAGTCGAGCCCGCAATTGGGGCATGAAAGCCGGTTGGAAAAGCGCCGCGTGTGCTCCTTGCCGTCATCTGTTGTGGCAATGACTGTTAAGTCGCCTTTGCCGAATTGAAAGGCATTTTCCAAAGCCTCGATGACTCGGGGCTGATCGACCCGATTGAGTCGGAAGCGATCGGCAATGACTTCGAGAAGTGTTTCGCCTTGGCCTTCTTTTTCAGCGTGAATTTTAGTGAAGCCCTGAGCGGCTAAAGCTTCAGTCAGTTCGCTGACAGTCATATTGGCCGGTAGCTTTACATCAAAAATGATGTAAAGACGGGGGGCATTGAGTTCCTGACTCCACTGCGTGATTTCACGGTAAACGCTGTTGGGGGTATCGACTCGTACAGCTTGTCCGCAGTGTCTGCAGAATAAACGGCCTTCGCGAGCAAAAAGAAGTTTCAGGTGATCGTTAATTTCGGTCATTGTCCCCACGGTGGAACGAGACGTTCTCACCGGGTTGGTTTGGTCAATGGCAATAGCGGGCGGTACCCCTTCAATGCGGTCCACTTGAGGGCGGTCCATACGGTCTAGAAACTGACGGGCATAGGGACTGAATGTTTCGACGTAACGGCGCTGACCTTCAGCATAAAGCGTATCGAAAACCAGGGAACTTTTACCGGAGCCGGACACACCAGTCACCACAGTGACTTTTCCGGTCTCGAATTCGACATTCAGATTTTTTAAATTATTTTGCTTTGCACCGAATATTTTGATGTTTTTATCCATTGAAATGCCCGCAGAAAAGACAATGAGAAGCAATGCTATTAAATGCTCAACGAAATTTTAAGAGCAAACGGCATGTCGGGCCAATCGTTTCGTCGATGACCCTCAATAGAAAAAATCAATTAAATCAGGTTTTGAGAAAATGAGTGGATTTTCAGATGAGTGTGCTTTCTATTAAAAAAGAATAAACACTTAACTATCTGAAAACAAACTAATTGAAGGGATTGAGGACTATCATAAGACATGAGCTTCACGCGAAATAGTTGTGCGAAGCTTTCTTTTGGCGTCGCTTCGATTCAATGAGATTTTTGCGCATTGTCAGTCAATTGTGAGCGTTGCCGAAAGCCGAAAATATTTTGCAATGATTTCTCCAACCAAAAGAGGACCGCAATGGATAATCAAAAACCGCAGTTAGCGATCGTTGCCCGGGTGGATGCAAAAGCCGCTTGTGATCTCGATCGTGTTGATGCAATGCGTTGTCTGTTGACCGGTGACTCTCATAGTGCGAGTGTCCCGGAGGATCGCATTGATGAATTTAAGGCTCTGAGTCAACAGTGTGAGGCTCTCAAAGCAGAATGTTTTGAAGAAAATCAGGTCTGGCGTTTTTCGCGATTGGTTTCTTTCGGTCAGGCACGTGTCTGGGTGGTATTGGATATCTGCGAGGATCTGAATGGATTTGCCAAAAAGGCCGATGAAAAATTCATTATCCGAGATCTGCCTGTTTTTGCATTAGTGCGCAGCGACAGTGAAATCAAACGGGATAAGGTGCATGTGGCTGTCCGCGCATTGGGAGCTTGGGATAACGCAATGTGTGCACTGTCTCTCGAAGATGCTGCCAAACTTTTTGATTTGGACTGCGATTTTTACGAAGATTCGCCGGTTAGGGTAGTGACCGATGAGCCCTCCCGTTTCTATACGTCGGCTCTCGTTGCTCCGGGAAGTGCGGCGTTTCTGAGTACCTGCGGTGCAGAGCCTTTGCAGCGCAGTCAGGCTATTGTGAACGTTTTGAAAAAGGCATCTGAAATTTTGATTCGCCGCTGGGACATTGCCGCGGCGGCGGTTGCCGAAGGGAAAAACAAGAAACCTGTTGTCTGAGAAAGATTTGATTGCATCGGAAAGGAGATTATGAAATGAAAACAATCGAATTGAAAGATCGTCTTGATTTAACGATGAGTTTGGGAGAGGCTCTTGCCAAGCGTCGCAGCAATCGTGAGTGTAAAACCGATCAATTGACAGATGATGTGCTCGCGACATTGCTTTGGACGTGCGCCGGTGTAACCGATGAGGACGGTCGCCGCACGGTTCCTTCTACGTTGGATCTGCGGGCAGTGACCCCCTATGTACTTCGTGAAGACGGTGCATGGCGCTATGACGCTCAGAAAAACTGTCTTGAGCAGACGACTGACAAAGATGTGCGTGAGGTTTCCACGGCTTATCAGTTTGACTACGTCAAGACGGCTCCTGTGACGATTGTTTTCGTGGCTGATCATGAACGTGCCAAGACCGCTCGTCCGACCGGTGTTTATGTGGATGCGGGGACAATGGGACAAAGCTGCTATTTGGCGGCAACTGCTATGGGGTTGGCCGGTTGCGTTCGTGCCTCCTTTGATCATGACGCATTGCGTCAGGCCATGAATTTGGCCGAACATCTTGAACCGATCGTGCTCTTTACTGTGGGTTACCACAAATAACACTGGGTTCTCTGTGACAAAAAATACCGAGAGGTTTTGAACCGATCTCGGTATTTTTTTAAGAGATTTGCCCAGAGTTTCTGTTTCTAAATTCGGAAATCAGACTTCAACATCCCGGTTGCAATCTTTGGAGTAGACATAAGAAAAAGGCGTGGTACCAACTCCGTAGGCAGCCTGAACGGAAAAAGCGCCCATCCAAATGAAATCTTCTTTTTTAACCGGGTACCACCGGTCACCGAGAAGGTAGTTTCCCTGACCTTCATAAGTATAGGCACCGTGTTCCTGAACATGAGTTTCGCACATATTGTGCGAGGCACCGGGATCAAACGAAAGAATGTGCATATTCATGTCAAAGTTTTCAACCGTAGGCAGAAAATCCTTGATATGCACATTAGCCATACCGTCGTAGTCACGGAACGGAACGTCATTAATATTGCCGAAAACCGCCCATGGCAAAAGTCCCTGCGGGTGTGGAACGTAGCGTTGTTTGTACAAAAGAATTCGACCGGGCTGATGGTTTGCGTTATTGAACCCGATACCGACGCCGGCTGGGGCATAGGCATAGCCGCCTTGAGTGAGCTTATGAGTTTCTTTGCCTACGGTGACGTCAAGTTCAACCTCACCGTCTAAAACATAGATGAAGGATTCCTCATGTTCGGCAGTGGCATAAGGATAATCAGTATGGGCATTTGGTCCCAGCGTGCCGATCAGTTGGGCAAAGCCTGCACCTATTTTAGGAGAGCACAAAATTGTCATCTGCGCATCGACAATACCTGGAATCACATTAATGACTCGGCCTTGAGGTGTAATGATTGCGAAATCATGCTTGATGACAGAACGGTTGGATAAAAGATCCTGGGGATAGCCTGGCATTGGAAACCTCCTAATGGACAAAGACTGCCTAACAATGACTATAGACGAAAGTGTTGCCGTTTGGAGTGAGTTAAAGCGTTCACGATTCCCGGTTTTTGAACTTCTTTTGAATATCGTAAAGTTTGAAATTTCTTTTATAAAACAATTGGTTAACGATTTATTTGCTGAAAAATGAATCGTAAAGTTTAAACGCTTTTAATAAATACGGGTGTGTTTTTCTAAGTCATAAAGCTTGAAAGTATTTTCTAACTTACTGAAAATAAATGAAAAAATTGAAACGGTTCACGAATCACGGTGAATGCTAAAAGTGTCTCCGTGGTGTACAAGCGTTCACGATTCCCGGTTTTTTGGACTTTTTCTGAAAATCGTAAAGTTTGAAATTTCTTTTAGAAAACAATTGGTTAACGATTTATTTGCTGAAAAATGAACCGTAAAGTTTAAACGCTTCGCATAAATATGCGAGCGGTTTTAAATAAGAAATCCTTCTGCCTTGGAGAGTGACAGAAGGATTTGCAGTGGCGTTAGACTGATTTAGCGCAAGTAGTTTTCAGTGACTCGAGCAAAGACGCTCGCCACTATGGGCAGACAGGCGTCGTTGTAGTCATAGGAAGAATTGTGCAAAAGACACGGACCGTCACCGTGGCCTGCAGGACGGTGAGAGCCGTCACCGGAGCCCACAAAGAAGAAAGCGCCAGGTGTTGTTTTCAGGTAATCGGCGAAGTCTTCTGACGGCATCACGGGTTCTTGATCGTGCAGCTGTTGTTCTCCGAACAATTCCCTTACGGCTTCCTGAACGCGGTCCACACATTCATGATTATTGACCACCGGCGGATACTGACGGGTGAACGTAAGTTTTGCTTCGGCACCGAAAGCCTGTGCAACATGTCGGCTGATTTGATCGAGTTTTTGTTCAATCATGTCAGTCACTTTGTCGTCGAAAGTGCGCACCGTCCCTAAAATCGTTGCGTGATCCGGTACCACGTTATAAGTTGTGCCGGCCTCAATTTTGCAGATACTCAATACTGCCGGATCAATGGGGCGCTTCATGCGGGTGATGATGCCTTGAATAGATTCGCAAATTTGAATGGCGGTAAACACCGGGTCAATCGACAGGTTTGGCATGGCACCGTGAGATCCGCGGCCGCTCACGTCAATTTGAAAGACATTGCCGCTTGCCATCATCGCCGTTTTGTTGATGCCGATTTTCATTGCCGGTGTTTCAGGCCAATTGTGACATCCAATGTAAAAATCGACCGGGAACTTTTCCATCAAGCCGTCTTCGATCATGTGTTTGGCACCGAAGCCGCCTTCTTCACCGGGCTGAAAAACAAAAATAACAGTGCCGCTGAATTTTTTGGTTTCAGCCAGGTAACGGGCAGTCAGAAGCAAAGCTGTGATATGACCGTCGTGCCCGCAAGCATGCATGACCCCCTCATTTTTTGAAGCATAATCAAAACGGTTGGCTTCCGTAATCGGCAAAGCATCAATGTCTGCGCGAAGCGCAATACGCTTATCAGACTCACCGTTTTTGAGAACACCGACAACTCCGGTGCCGCCGATACCGGTGTGAACTTCAATGCCCCAGTCTGTCAGATAGCGGGCAATGGTTTTAGCGGTTTCGTATTCTTTATTGCTCAATTCAGGGTGGGCATGGAATTCATGACGAATTTGGGTGAACTCTTCGGCGAGTTCTTCAATGCGGCTGATGCAAGACATTTGAAATCCTCACAATCGAAACTAAACGAGGCGATAAGCGCAAGGAAGAAAAAAGGGGATCTCTCAGAAGACCCCCTTAGACTAGTTAATGAAAATCAATGACCGCGCAGCTTTTCAGCGGCATCTTTAACCGAGCGACGCAATGTGTCAAAGGCTTCGCGGATGGCAAGCATCACATCGGTGTTGGTGCGGGAGACCACCAGGTCGTTGCCGGAGGCGACGATCGTTACGCGCACTGTGTAGGCGCCCATCGTTTGATGCCCTTCTTGAGTGATGGTGGCGTGGCAAGGTCCTAAGTTGCGGTCAAATTTGCCCAAATCGTTCAATTCTTTTTGAACCGCTTGTTCCACCGCTTCAGAGCGACTGATTCCATGGAATGTAACTTGTAATGCTTGTGCCATATATATCCCTCTTTTTGTTTTGTTATTAGAAAGAGTGGGAAGATGGCTTTCTTCCCTTCCTAATTCATAGTGTACTGAAGTTAATTGGGCGAAAGTGTGCTTTTAAGCAAAAGATCGCGCAAAGTTGCAAGAAAATGTTCAACAGCAGGCATCAATGAAGGTGTCGGTTTTCTGCTAATATCGCGCCCATTGTTTAAAAATCATATGCGCAACTGATTGATTAGAAAGCGCGTTTAAATAAAAGGAAAACACAATGCGTAAACCTTGGGAAGAAGCGGGCAGTCACCGTGATGATTTCAGCTTTGACGAGCGCCCTCGTCGCTCTGATCGCCGATTCGATGATCGTGACGGATTTAAGCGCCGCTCCGATCGACGTTTTGACCGTCGGGATGACGGATTCGGTCGCCGTGAAGATGGTTTTGCCCGTCGCGACCGGCGTCGTGATGACCGAAAAGGCGGATTTTCGAAGCGCCGCGATGATTTCTCGGACAATCTTTACGGAGTTCGCTCCGGTCCTCGCGCTCGCGCAGCCATGGCCGGCCGCGGAAACGGTCTTCGTCGTGAAGCAGCTCCGAGCCGCAACGCTTTGATTACGTTGGATGCGGATGTCGCTCGAGTGTTCGGAACGAGCGAAGCCGTGAATGCCGCACTTCGCCATTTGATTGCGTTGGTAGGCATCATGGGTGAGGACGCTCTTAAGCAGGCCGCTTTTGAGGCACAGAAGAAAGAAGAAACGCCAGACGTTGAAGAAAAAGTGCAAGAAGAGGCACTTGAGCCCGAGATGCCTCAAATTCAAAGCACTGACGAAGATGAAGAGTGGTTCGATTTGCCCGTAGAAAACGGTAAGAACGATTAATTCTTTCGTTACGGGCATTGGCAGAGGAGACGGAGATGACACTGCGCTATACGATCAAAGCGAATCCTGCGGCGGGGACATATCTTGTTGAATTGGAAGTCAATGCCCGAGATGAACTTCTTTTGAGAATGCCTGCTTGGCTGCCGGGCAGTTACATGATCCGCGACATGGCAGCTGAAGTTCAGTCGATTGAAATTCTCTGTGGCAGCAAAAAGCAATCGATCCAAAAGATCGATAAAAGTACCTGGCGTGCGAAGTTGAACGAGAAACTTCAAAAAGTTCGAATTCGCTACGAAGTTTTTGCTCAAGACCCTTCTGTTCGCCGAGCCTATCTTGATGACGAAAGAGGATTTATTACTTTTTCGAGTCTTTGTCTTTTGCCGGTAGGCTTTGAAGCAGCTCCTGTCGAAGTCGACATCAGAAAGCCAAAAAACAAAGTCAATTGGAAAGTGGCTTCTTCGCTTCAAACATTGGATATTGATAGCGATGGTTTCGGCCTCTACAGCGCAACCGATTACGATGAGTTGATTGATTCGCCCGTGGAACTTGGCTCTTGGCAGTCTTTGAAATTCAAGGCTTATGGGGTGGAACACCGAATTATTTTAAGCGGAAAAGTCCCGCCTTTTGATAAGACTCGTTTGATCAATGATGTTAAGCGCTGCACGGAAACGGTGATTGCCTTTTTTGACCCGAAAACTCATCGGGCGCCATTTGCTTCTTATACATTCTTTTTAAATTTAACTGAGAGCCTTTATGGTGGGCTGGAACATCGGGCAAGCACTGCACTTGTAGCCTCTTTTTATGACCTTCCGATCAAAGGCGAGCAGCCCTCTTCAGACTACGGGCGTCTTTTAGAGCTTTTTACCCATGAGTATTTCCACGCCTGGTGGGTTAAACGCGTGAAGCCGTCAGTCTTTATTCCCTATGACCTGACTCAGGAAAGCTATACAGGGCTGCTGTGGGTTTTTGAGGGCTTTACGAGTTACTACGATGCGCTGCTTACGGCCAGAAGCGGAGCGACAGATAAAAACGTATATCTTAAGTCTTTGCAAAATACGCTTAACCGCCATCTGACTTCAACCGCGGGCAAGCGTCAGTCGCTTGCAGAGTCTTCCTTCGATGCCTGGATTAAGTACTACAAGGTTCGCACGAATCGAAGCCGTGCGGTGACAAGCTACTATGATAAGGGTGCCTTGGTCGCGCTGGCTCTTGATGCCTGTATCCGCAAGAAAACCGCAGGCAAAAAGAGTCTTGATGATGTGCTCAGATATGCGTGGCAGCAGTTTGTAAATGCCCAGGGTGACTACGCCGGTTTGGACGAAGAGGTGATGTCTGAGCTCATTTTGGATGCTACCGGAGTGGATTTAACCGATGAGCTTGATCGTTGGGTGTTCGGTTGTGAGGAACCGGACTACGAGAAGCTTCTTAAAACGTTTGGCATTTCATCTAAAAAGGTCTCTTTAGAGGCGACTCGCAAAGTACTGCAGGCGAAGTTAAGCGGAGCCGACACATTGCTCGTTTCTCAACTTGATGAAGGCGGTAGTGCAGAAGAGGGCGGCCTTTGTGTGGGCGACGAATTGGTTGCGATTGATGGCATTCGCGTTCGAAAAGCCAATCTTGAAAAACTTTTAAAGCGCTATGCCGGTCAATCGTCGGTAAAAATTCATGTATTTAGAGCCGGTGTTTTAAAGGAGTGTCAGCTTAAGTTTGGCAGCGCCCAAAAAAGTCAGACGGAACTCAAATTTTCAAAATCAGACAAAACCCGTTTGTGGCTCTGAAAGCTCGCAGCTTTGCCAACGGATTTAAAAATTCTTCTCAAGCCAACGCGTTAATTCAGGAATTAGCCTGAGGGCGTCCTTTTGACCGATTTCGTAGCCTCTTTGAACCTCTGCGGCGTCATGAGTCAAACGTTTGATGCCCAGTGAAGCTTGCGGTCTGATGACAAAGGCGGTGCCGTTTTGCTGAGCTTCATCGATATTGACTTGAGTGCGCTCATAATCGAGCGGAGAGCGCGCGAATGTTTCACAAAAGCGGGGATATTTGCGATAAAAAATCTTTGCCAGATAAGCATCCCTGTCTTTGACTTTATGCTCTCGAGGTTGGGTGGAGATGACGATGTTTCTGTCAAAACCCAATTTTTCAAAAGCTTTGAGCGGAATACGGTCGGAGCAGCCCCCGTCGAGCAGTTTTTTCCCTCTGAACTCGACAATCTGTGAAACATAAGGCAGAGAAGCCGAAGCTCTCAGACCATCAACTTCTTTGTCCATATCGGAAAGTTTTAAATATTCAGGCGAGCCGGTTTCGACATTGGTGCATGTCACGTAAAAATCAATCCCGGAATTTTTAAAGGCCTGATTATCAAACGGGTCGTAGATATAGGGGATGTCGTGATAGCAAAATTGGGTGTCAACAATATTTCCGGTTTTAATCAACGTCTTAAAACTGAAGAAACGATCATCGTTACAGAACCGTTTGTAAAAGCGAATGCTCCGTCCCTTTTGACCGGCAACAAATGAACAGCCGTGAATGGCACCGGCAGAAACACCGATCACTCCTTTGACCGGCAAATTTAAGTCGGAAAGCACATCCAAGACCCCGGCAGCATAAATACCTCGAATGCCGCCGCCCTCGACGACGATTCCTAAACGATGCGATGACATAAAAAACTGAAAATCAGAAAACAAGAGAAAGAATTATAAAAAATCCCCGTCGGTGTGAAACCGGCGGGGAGAAGAAAGCAAGAACACGTTTGCTCTTACTTCGAGGATCTTTCCAATGCTATGCCGCGTAGTATGTACTTTTGATATGACGAAAGCGTTAAGGGAATGTGAAATATGAGGGATTTTGGGTGATAAGCGGTTTGTAGTCTCGGAAATGGGTTAACGATTGTTTTCTTTCAATTTTTTGTGTAAAATCTGCCCTCTTGTTATCGGGAACGGGTGTTTCTCTGTCGCTCTTTCAGATAACGAGGGAACGAATTTTTGGACTCTGTCGCTGGTGCTTGCGGCCTTAAGCGACAATCCGGTTGCGCGCGACTTCTCTTATGTCGTGCGTTTTCATTGATAGGTGAATACATAATGAAGACCTTCTCGGCTAAGCCGCTCGAAGTGACTCGCGAATGGTACGTGGTTGACGCCACCGATAAGATCGTCGGTCACCTCGCTGCTGAAATTGCTGCCCGCTTGCGCGGCAAGCACAAGCCTGAATACACGCCGCACGTTGATACGGGCGATTACATCGTTGTGATCAACGCTTCCAAGATGAAGTTGAGCGGTTCTAAGGCTACGAAAAAGACTTACTACCGTCACACCGGTTATCCCGGCGGCATCGTGGAAACGACGTTTGCCAAGATGCAGGAACGTCATCCGGGCCGTGCTCTTGAAATCGCTGTCAAGGGTATGCTCCCGAAGGGCCCGTTGGGCTATCAAATGATTAAGAAGTTGAAGATCTATGCTGGTGAAGAACATCCGCATACGGCTCAACAACCCAAGAACCTCGACATCTAATAAGGATTCGGCATGATCGGCAATTACAATTACGGCACCGGCCGTCGCAAGAGCTCCGTGGCCCGCGTCTTTATTAAGCGTGGTTCCGGCAAGATCGTGATCAACGGTCGTCCTTTGAATGAATACTTCCACCGTGAAACCGGCCGCATGGTCGTGATGCAACCGTTGGAACTTACCGAAAACGTTGAAACGTTTGACGTGATGGTCAACGTGCGCGGTGGTGGCGAAACGGGTCAAGCCGGCGCAGTGCGTCACGGCATCACCCGTGCTTTGATTGACTACGACGAAGGCTTGAAGGCCCAGTTGTCCGCCGCGGGCTTTGTGACCCGTGACGCTCGCGAAGTCGAACGTAAGAAGGTCGGTCTTCGCAAGGCTCGTCGCCGTAAGCAATTCTCCAAGCGTTAATCGCTTACAGCCAATTGGTCGGGTTGCCTTCGGGCAACCTTGCGAAAAAAGGGGTTCGGTGGTTTCATCGAGCCCTTTTTATTTGCCCGTGCCCCAGAATTAAAAATCAAGTGAGCAGGAAGGTTACAATTAATTCTCTCATTTGAGGTTTCCTGATCGATGCCCGGGTTTGCTTTACTCATTGTTTTATTGGCTGCGCAGATTCATGCAACTTGGAATTATTTTCTTAAGCGTGCCAATGCCAATCGTACATTTTGGTGGGTGGTCTACCTGATTACGACAGCGCTGGCTTTGCCCCCGGTGCTTTATTTTCTTTGGGATGATTTTTCGCGTGTGACGCCAACCGGGTGGCTTGTGATTTTTTTATCGGCTCCGATTCATGTGCTTTACGGCGTTATCTTGCAAACGGGTTATCGTTACGGCGATTATTCGATCGTCTATCCGACTGCTCGAGGGACAGGACCTTTAATCACAGTGATTGCCGCTGTGTTAATTTTGGGGAATATGCCAACGGCGATGGGGTGGTTAGGGATCGCGCTGATTTTATCGGGAATTGTCTTTTTGGCGCAGCCCACAGAAATGATTGAAAGTGCTCGCCCCCTTAAAACGGGTCTTTTTTGGGGAACACTAACTGGTGTTTGCATCGCCGGCTATTCATTTTGCGATGCTTGGGCTGTGCAGCAAAGCACAGGGTTGAATCCGATCACGTTTTACTTTCCGTCGCTTGCTATGCGGGGTTTGATTTTTACGCCTTTCATTTTGGCCCGTCCTCGTTGGAAAGAAGAAGTGAAAGAGCTGTTTAGTTCATCCAAGACTCGTCAGGCCTTGGCCGTTGTAACGGTGGGCTCGCCCGGGGCTTACCTTTTAGTTTTGTATGTTTTAACGCTTGCGCCACTCGCTTATGTCGCGCCGACTCGAGAAGTGGGGATGATGGCAGGAGTCATTCTGGGTGGTTTATTGCTTAAAGAGCGTATGACCGCCAAACGGTTATTAGGAATTGCTTTGATGACTGCAGGGGTGATTTCCATTGGATTAAGTAGTTGACAATAGCTTAAGGATGGGAATCGTGAGGCAGGACAGTCTCTCTGACTAAGGAGAAACACCCGGTTTGGCGAATATTTTTGAGGTGTTTCTCCGCACGGTTACGTTTTTGACTCAACAGGTAGTCAGGAATCGAACAAGTCGGTTACTCCTGCGTAGTTTCGGGCTCTGTCGATCCGTTCTTTTTCAGATTCAATCCTGCACTAAAGTACCGCAGCAAAGCTCTTTGCAACATAAGCGACGTTCGTGTCATTTAATCCGCAAATGCAGATTCTGCCGTTTCTAACGGCATAAATTCCAAATTCGCTAGCTAAGCGGTCTACTTGTTCCGGGGTGAATCCAGTAAACGAAAACATGCCAGCTTGTCGCGTAACGAAGTGGAAATCGCGTTTAGCTTTGATAGCGCTCATTTCGTCAGCCAATGCTTTTCTCATTTTTAAAATTCTGTTTCTCATTGCTGCGAGTTCTTTTTCCCACTCAAGCGTTTTATCTGGATTGGTCAAAACTTTTTCAACAATCCGGGCTCCAAATGTAGGCGGATTGGAATAATTGGCTCTGGCGCACATTTTCAAATGAGTTGCCAAACACTGAGCTTGTGCTTGAGACTGTGCCACCACCGTTAAAGCTCCCACTCTTTCACCGTAGAGGTTAAAGGACTTTGAGAAGGACGAAGCTACCAGAAAATTCAAATCCGATTGGGCAAAAAGCCGCACTGCCTGAGCGTCCTCGTCCAATCCCTCTTTAAATCCTTGGTATGCCATGTCCAAAAAGGCAATAAGATGCCGTTGACGGAAAATGTTAATGACTTCTTGCCATTGCGAGAGGCTCAGGTCGTATCCGGTTGGATTGTGGCAACAGGCATGAAGAATCACCAAGGTCTCTTCAGGCAAAGCGTTAAGATCTTCGCACATTGCTTGGAAATCTAAGCAACCCGTATCAGTGTTGTAATAGCGATAGCCTGTCACCTCATAGCCAGCTAGACGCAAAATGTCATTATGATTGGTCCAAGTCGGCTTTGAAGTTGCGCCCAAATTGATTCCGCAAGTCCAATGCATAAGATCAACACCAAGCTTTAAGGCTCCGGTTCCTCCTAATGTCTGCACGGTCACCGCGCGTTTAGAGCGAACAATTTCGCTACCTGAGCCAAAAATAAGTTCCTGAACCCGCTGATCGTATTGAGGCAAGCCTGTTTGAGGAATATAGGTGTGGGGACTGTTCTCCCTAAGAATTTCTTCTTTTGCTTCACGGACGACATTTAAGACAGGAGTCTTGCCGTTTTCATCTAAATACATGCCGACGCCGAGATTAACTTTGCAGCTGCGGGGATCGGCTAAAAATTTACCGGTCAGACTGAGAATGGGATCATCGGGAACTGCGGTGATATTGGCAAAAATTGGATCCGTCATTGTCTTTCCTTTCCGAAATATCTCAACAGATTCCAATATAAAGGAGACGGATTTCACTGAAATTTATTTTTCTAAGCAAAAATCGCTAAAAAATTAAGAAATTCAAGAAGATTTAATACGTTTACCTTAGTTTTGAACGATTAGATCTAAAGTTATCTCTAGGTGGCTTGAGTCCAATGGAGTATTGACGGCATAACGGGATCACTTACCCTCGCCCGAAATATGGTCAATTCCTTTTAGGATATCTTAACCCCCTCACAGTCAAAAATTCTCCAAATACATTAACAAGTAATGTCCAAATACAATATCAATTTTCAGCCAAATTCATTAACAAAATAAAGCCAAACGCATTAACTAATGGAAAATGTTATTTATAATCAGAAACCTTTTGAGTTGTCGGCAGGCGTGACGAGTTTTTCCTTAAAACCGTATAATCGCCTATGGCTTATTTTTTGGAAGAAGACGTGATCATGCAAGACAATGAAACTCCCATGGCACCGGAACCGATTCACTTTACCGACAATGCCGTTTCGAAGGTGAAAAGCCTGATTGAAGAAGAGGGTAACAACCAGCTAAAGCTCCGTGTTTTCGTGCAAGGTGGCGGTTGCGCGGGCTTCCAATATGGTTTTCAGTTTGATGAAACGGTTAACGATGATGACGCCGTTATGGAAAAAGACGGTGTGACTTTTTTGATTGACTCATTGAGCTATCAATATTTGGTGGGCGCCGAAATCGACTTTAAGGAAGACTTAACCGGTGCGCAATTTGTGATCCGCAACCCCAATGCGGTGACCACTTGCGGTTGCGGTTCATCATTTTCCGTATAGAGACTCAAGCCGGATAAAGGGCCCCGAGAATCCTGGGGCCTTGAGCTCGGGTGACAGCCGGGAGATTCCCGGCTTTTTTATGGCAAAAACAATACGCTAGCCAGGCAAAAGCCATGGATTCCACATGCATGGGATCAATGCCGATCGCTGAAGTGCTCTTGACTGCCAATCCCTTTAGGCGCAGTTCTTCAACAAGAAGCGGATTAAACGCGCCGCCTCCACAAAGAAAGATTTCATGGATATCACCGACGGCATCGGCAATCGTCTGCGCCGTCAGACTCACGAGTGTTCGTTCAACGTCTTCACAAGCGACGGTTGATAAATCGGGGTAGCGTTTCTCAAGCCAGGCAAGGTTAAAGTATTCGCGACCAGTGCTTTTGGGTGGGGTGCGTTCGAAGTACGGATCGGCAAGCAACGCAGTCAATAGTTTTTTGTGAATCTTTCCGGTTTTCGCCCATTGCGCGTCTTTGTCGTAGGGTAGGTCTCGCTGCTTTTGAATCCAGCAGTCCAGCAAAGTGTTGCCCGGCCCACAATCAAAGCCTGTGACAGTGTTGTCAGCCAATCGCGTGACATTGGCGATGCCCCCGATATTAACGATTGCGCGCGGAGTGGACGACGCGAACATAGCGGCGTGGAAAGCCGGCACGAGCGGAGCGCCTTCTCCGCCAGCGGCCATGTCACGGCTTCTGAAATCCGCAATGACGTCGATGCCGGTAAGTTCCGCTAAAAGAGCGGGGTGATTGAGTTGGACGGTAAAGCCGTCTTGTGGACAATGTCGAACAGTTTGACCGTGCACGCCAATAGCTCGGACCTCTTGGGGACGGATGCCGGATTTTGCCAACAATGCGAGCGTAAGATCAGCGTAAACATGCGCCAACTGAATTTCTATGTTCCCGGCTCGCTCAATTTCATTGTCACCGGGGGTTAGAAGTTGGAACAACGCCCACTTTAGTTTGTCTGAGTAGGCAACATAATGGTGAGCGACAAATTGCGTTTCACTTTCAGAGCATCTGCATAAAACGGCATCGGCACCATCGAGGCTCGTGCCTGACATGATGCCGATATAGTATTCAAAACTCATGTGATTGGGCCTTAAGAGGCGGGTTGATCTTTATTATCGTCCGAGGTGGCCAGCGCCGATTCATCACGAATGGGTTGCGGTTTGACCGACTGAATGCGATTCAATAGCGCCAAACGTGTCGTAAGCGGTCGAGCGGCAGCCAAAAGCGCTTGTTTTTCTTCGGCGGTTAACTTGTCTTTATCCGGAATCGTTGTAGTCAACGGGTTGACCTGACGGTCATTGACGCGAAGCTCATAGTGCAAATGCGGTCCGGTGGCAAGCCCGGTTGCGCCGACATAGCCGATCACTTGGCCTTTTTTCACTTTGGTTCCGACTTTAATGTTCTTTTCGATGCGGGACATGTGACCGTAAAGCGTCGACCGCTCATCGTCATGTTTGATGATGAGGTAGTTGCCATAGCCTCTGCGGTCAAAAGAGCGGCGGGAAACGACGCCGTCGGAAGCTGCATAAATTCGGTTGCCTCGAGGCGCTCCGAAGTCTGTCCCTTGATGGGGGCGCAAAACGCCCGTAACCGGGTGACGCCGCATCGGCATGAAGCTTGAAGTCACACGGGCGCCGTCCACCGGTACGCGAATAAAGGCGACTTGATTAGTGGTGCCATCCAAATTGTAGAAACCGCCGTTTCGTGTGCCATCGTCGGCCCAGAACGACTCAATCGGTTTGCCCTGATGAGTGATCGCCATTGCCAAAAGGTGACCGGTTCTCACAAAATCACCGCCTAAGTATTTCCGTTCATAGATAAGGCGGAAATCATCCCCTGGAGCCAGTTTCAAGCCGTTTCGCAGCCGACGCTCAAAAGCTTGAGGAACCTGCTTTGCCACGTTTTCCGGGACTCCGGCCTCTTTGAGAGCCTCTTCAAGCGTGGTTTTGACAACGCCGGCGGTCATGGCGTGTTGAGTTTCGTACACGAACGGATCCGATTCCAGCGTAAAGCGTTTTTCACCGTGACGGGTCATGGTGAGAACGGTGTCTTCTTCCTTGGCGTTTCGAGCTTCCAAAAAGATTTTGAGTGACTGAAGTTTGCGATCGGCGGTCACTTTAGCTTGGACATAGACGCCCTCTCTGGGATTGGAGAGCACTTGCATCTGGTGCTGTTGGCGGATAAACCGAGTCGCGTCGGCGTCGCTGACGTTCAGTCGGGAGAAAATCGCGGCCAGCGTGTCGTTTCGGCGGATCATTGTGGTGTGCGTCGCTTGTGGGCGATGAGATGTCACCACATCAATTTGTTCACTGATGGCGGGAATCTCAAGCGGCACCTCAATCATGACCTGACGGCTTCGAGCCTCTTCCTCCGCTCCCGAGGGGGAAAGGTTATAAGCGGCAATTCCCGCCGAGAGCGGTAAAACCGTGAAAATCGTTCCCAAGCAGACGCGACGATACGGGCTTCGAATCATCGAAACCCAAAACTGAGCGGCATAGTGAACGCAGATGCGAATTCCTTGACCGACAGTGCGTAGATTTTTTGCTAGAACGCTTGGTGCAGACATGAAGGTGATGTTTGATACAATAAGCCGTTACGGATTACGCCAAAGTGATGTGTATTTTACCTGCGCATGGCGCCTTCTGCTTTTTAATAAGCCTTCTATTTTGTAAAATTTTTCGAGAAAATCATGAGCGAAAACGAAAAGATGTTTCCGGTGGGCCCGGAAGTGAAAGAGGCGCTTGCGACGATCAAGCGCGGTGTGGATACGTTGTTGATCGAAAGCGAGTTTGAACAAAAGCTCGCTCGTTCGATGGCCACAGGAAAACCCTTGCGCTGCAAACTCGGTCTGGACCCAACGGCGCCAGACATCCACGTGGGTCATACAGTGGTGCTCAATAAGCTGCGTCAATTGCAGGATTTGGGACACACGGTGATTTTCTTGATTGGTGACTTTACGGCGGCAATCGGCGATCCGTCAGGTCGCAATGTGACGCGTCCGCCGCTTTCGCGTGAACAAATTGAGATTAACGCCAAGACTTATTTGGATCAGGCGAGTCTGATTTTGGATCGAGAAAAAACGGAAATCCGCTACAACTCCGAGTGGAGTGACAAGATGACGGCAACCGACATGATCAAGTTGGCT
>CAJKMT010000021.1 GCA_905201055.1 uncultured Sutterella sp.
GCAGGCTACTAGCCGCCTTCATGCCAACACCAAAGATCAGGTGCGCCTGACTATGAAGGCAGGGCAGACTAAAGCGAGTCAGCGCGCCGCTCTTGCCGCCAACGGGATTGCCGTGGGCGAAGGTTCGGCTGCTGAACTTCAAGCCTCAACGGACATTATCAAAGAGATTGATTCCAATCAGATGACGGCCAATGCTCGTCGTGAGGCTTGGGGTATGCGTATGCAGGCGGCGAACTATGAGGGTCAGGCACTGATGGCTGAAGCGCAAAGGCAAAACAAGTGGGACGTTTTCGGGACCACGCTTTTGGGCGGGGCTTCGCAGGTGGCTAATTCATACATGCTCTATAAGGCTCAGGGCATTCTAGATCCTGCACAGCAAAGTCCTGCTCCGATCATCAATAAGAACGTCTACCTTTAAATATAGGAGCTGATGCGATATGCCGATGGTTCCAACCTTTCAAGGGAATATCCCTCGTGTGCGTGATAGCGGCGGTACCGGTACGGTACCTGCTCAGTTTATAGCTCCCCGCACGGACTATGCCTCCGTGATGAAAGAGGCAATGAAGCCGATTAACGATACGGCTAACGCCATTTCTGAAGCGCTGAAGATCAACCATGCCCGTACGGTCAAGGCTGAAAGCGATGATGCCGAAAACATGGTCATTCAAACGATAAACACGTACATGAATGATCCTGAAAACGGCTACATGAGTAAGCAGGGCAAAAACGCTATGGACGACTACCAGTCGACCGTAGAGGGTATGCAGGCTGATATACAAAAGATTGTCGGTCAATTGCAACCTGCAACGCGTGAGGCGATTCAATCCCGCGTGAGCGACCGCCTGGCAAGTGCTGTCGGTCAAGCCCAACGCTGGAACGCGCGCCAGACTCAGGAATATCACCTTGAAAGCTCTAAGGCTCGCGTCAATACCTTGGTTGATGATGCCTCCAATCACTACGCAGACTCGGAATATTTGAGTAAGACGTGGGCAAGTATTGAAGCGGAATTGGACTATCAGGCAGCAGACTTTGCCGGCATGCCGCCTGAAGCGATTAAGCAAATGAAGGATCAAACCTTCGCGCTTTTCCAGTCCAAGCGTTTTGCTTCCTGGGCGCAGGATGATCCTGTGACGGCGTATGCCACTTTCCGAAACGAGAAAAAGAACATTGATCCTGATATTGCCCAAAAGATTGAAAACAGTCTCTTTGGTCAGTCCAGGGATTTGCTGGCGTATGACTTAGCCAACGCGCCCTTGAGCTATGACAAAGACGGAAAGCTCGTCAATGCCAAGTGGATGGACGATCCCCGCGCCATGACGGGTAATGCCTTTATTGACTCCCTGCCGCCTGATCAGCATTTGTCGGTGGTGGTCAAGGCAATGGGGCTGCGCCGATCCATGACGAGTGAACTCAAAAACACGGTCAAGCTCGAAACGGCGAACTCACTGGCTCGCGTCTTGACGACCGGCAGGGATGATGATCCTTTGACTTTGGGTCAGTTTGTTGAGGTCTATGGTCCGAAAGACGGTCAAAAGAACTACGACCAGTACATGAGGGATTTTGACTACAACCGCACAATGTTTGAGCTCAGAGGTATGAGCAATGAAGATATTTCCGCCATGCTGAAGGCTCAGAAACCCTCGACGGATTCTGATACCTACGCTGAAGATGTCAAATACTTCGATAACAAAAGGAAAGCCGCGGCAGCAGTAATCAAGGAGCGCACAGCTGATCCTGTGGGCTATGCCGTAGAAAATGAGCTGATGGGCTATCAGCCGCTTAATTTCTCCAATACGACAGAGCTTGAAAACCAGTTAGAACTCAGGTCAGCCAACATGGAAAACCTGAAGTCAAGCTGGGGCGTGCCCGATTCAATCATGTCCAAGTCCGAGGCTAATCAGTTTATCGGCGTCTTGGATCAGTCGGACATTGATACCAAGATCAGCTTGTTGCGCACAATCTTTCACTCTTCAGGCGCCGAAGGCATACGTGCGCTTTCCTCTCAGTTCAAGGGCGGCAATGTGAAGTATGCCGTGGCTTTATCGGCTTTAGAAGAGTACGGTCCGGGCGAAACAGTCTCTGTGGGTGAAATGTACCTGCGAGGCAAAGATGCTATTGAGCAAAAGCGCGTGAAGATTGATGCGGCAGCTGAATACGGGCTTGATGCTTCCATCTACAACGAATTGGGCGATACAGATGAAGCGGAGGCTTTGTTTACCAATCCGCAGGCAATGAGCGCCACGGCTGAATTGGTCAAGGGTGTTTATGGCTACCAGGCATTGAACGGCGGCACCGTGCAGGACGCGCTTGAGCAGGCTGTGGGTGATATTTACACGCACAATGGCAAAAAGATTGTGCTGCCGAAAAATGTGGAAAGTTTTGCCATGATGGGTGATGACTTCGATGATCTGCTCATCAAAAAGTCCGATGAAATCCGTCAGGGCAAAAAGAATTTCTACGCCTCGGGCTACTCACTGACGCCTGCGGAATTTGCCGACCTTCTGCCTCAAATGAAACTCCAAACCTATTCCCGTCAAGGGGATTCCATGCTGTACCAAGTTCTCTTCAATGGTGACGCGGTACGCGATTCTGACGGCAATGTCTTTTTACTCAGCATTGGTGGTGAACAGTAATGATTCTTCAAGAAGTTTTTGCGCCGGTTGATCAAGTCAAGCCCTTGTCCAAGGATCAAATGAACACAATGGACGAGGCGCGCGAACAGGATGATTTTGTAATACCTGAATTAGAAAAGCCTGCACCGGGCTTTTTTGACGGCATGGGTGAGGCGACTTGGAAGGGCGTTGCCTCTGGCGCATTGAAGTCAGCCAGCGCCTTGGATACTGCATTGTCAGGCACGGGCATGGTGCGCGCGGCGCTCAATAATGCTCAGGTTGAAACGGGCTATATGTTCGATGACATTGAAGGTAGAACTCAGCACGTTGAAAACCTCTTGGATCAGGATTCCAAGGCATTAAGAAAGCGCGCTCGTGACGAGTTTGGCATTGATCCCGAAACAATGGGTACGGCTGCGCAGATTATGTACGGCGTGGCGGAGACAATTCCGAAGGCTATCGGTTACAGCGTTTTGGCGGGTCCGTCTGGCGGTTCACTTCTTTTTGGTGCTGATTTGGGCATCAGCCGCGCTCAGGAATTGATGGATGAGGGCGTGGACAAAGATACTGCCATCAATGCCGGTATGGTGACTTTTGCCGCTGGTGCGCTTGGCATGAAATTGCCTGCAACCTTCGGGCGCTCCCGTATTGCTTCGGCAACAATCGGAGCCGCGGCCAATGTTGGCTTGACGGCAGCCGAAATGCAGGGCGTTAATTGGGTATTGCAAAATCAAAACTACAAAGAACTGTCTCAAAAGTATCAGCTCAATGGCATTGACTTGGCCACGTCAGCGATCTTTGGTGGTGTCATGGGTGGCGTGCTCTGGCGCCCGGGCATGAATCCGTCTCGTCCTCAAACCGCTAAAGAACGTAGCGTGCCGCTTCAGGAAAGAATCAAGCGCCAACTGCGTGAAGCATCTCCCGAGACGATTTCGGACGAGGCGATTGAAACACAGGCCGTTGTTCAAGCCACGGGTATTCAGGTCATGGCTGATCGCGCTCAAATTGATGTGGATTCGATTGCGCCTGAAATTGTCAGAGGTGACGCCACTGATGGTTTGAATCAGATTATTGGTGAGCGCGGTGCTGCCTCATTGGATCAAGCAACCGAAACAACTATCAGAATGGACAATCGTGGTGTCGCTGAAATTATGGGGCTTGAGGGAAAAACCGCCAAACAAATCCGATTGGCTACCGGTTGGGAGCGTGGCGCTGACGGTAAGTGGCGCTATGAAATCCCTGACATTCAAATTAAGGATGGAGCCTTCCGTGTCATAGAAGAAGCGGACGCAGCGCGCGACGCTGAACAGGCTGCATTATGGGAACGTACCGACTTAGCCGATGATGAGTATATTGATCAGGATGTTGCCATTGCAGATAAGTATGAAAAACAAACCTTGTCGACAAAACTCGATGAAGTGGTTGACGCTCCAGAGTTATTCCGCGCTTATCCTCAATTGAAGGATTTGACTGTTGAGTTTGGTGAATTGCCAAGACTTGTGGGTGCTTATTATGACTCGGTTGCTAAAGTTATTCGTTTAGACAGGCGTGCGGAGATATCACAACGTACCACTCGCTCAAACTTGGCTCATGAGATTCAACACGCTATCCAAGATATTGAGGGTTTCGCCAGAGGTAGCAACCTCGAAGAGAATAGTTTTGCAAACGCACTTCATGCTGATCTTCAATCTCTGTATGCCATGATGAGGGATTCCGAGGCTTGGAAGACATATCGTGAAACTCAAAAACAAGCGGTGGAGTTATGGGATGAGTCTCTTACGCGTCAAGCGGAGGCTTATGCCGAGAATCCCGAAGTTCAAGCTATATTGAGGGAACAAGACAGACTGCGTGATAAGTATGGCACTGACTCCGATGTTTCAGCTGTGATTACTGATTACCATCGGAGAAGTGATCCGATTTGGCAAAAGATTCACGAAAATCATCTTGAATATGCTAGACAGCGTTATTCACGTTCTGCTGGCGAAGTCGAGGCTCGCAATGTGCAGGATCGGCTTGATCTTTCTGATGACGCGCGGCAGAACTCAACCTTACAAAGTACAGAGGACGTTCCTCGTGGTGAGCAAATTGTTCGATACAGTCGACGCTCAAATACTGACTCCAGTTTTTCTAATAGTGATTTTGTACCGGATGAAGACCTGATTCAAAGAGCTAAGGATAACTTCGGTGTTACGAATGATGTTCGTGAGGCCTTCTATGTGTTGCCTGATGGAACCATGCTGGATGGTAGCGGTCGCCATTGGGGCGGTGACGAGCGAGATGTTGCCGGACAACGCCAAGTTGATCACGGCGATATTGGTGAAATCATAGACGATTCGACCGGCCCCGCTGATGCCATGTATAAGTGGATGGCGCGTTCAGGCGCTATGCGATTTGATCAGATTGTGGGCATTGCCTCCATTGCAAGGAAGCCTACGCCTCAGCAATTAGCCGTTCTTTCTCGGGCGTCTCGTGGTAAGTATCTGGCACTTTCGTTCAACACTCCAGAGGGACGCATTATTGATGATGTTGAGTTTGAAAGCGCCTCTCCGGTTGCTATTCGACATTTTTTTGAAGATGCTCAAATCAAGGCGGCTAATGGGGTGGCAGGCGCTTTCGCTCAGCGGGCTTGGCACGGGTCGCCTCATACTTTTGATCGTTTCTCTACTGAACATATTGGTACTGGTGAAGGCGCTCAAGCTCATGGTTGGGGGTTGTATTTTGCCGAAAACAGAATGACGGCGGAGGGCTACCGCATTCGTCTTTCTGATCGTTCAAGGCAGGCTAATCAGGTATTAGACGAATTTGATTGGACGGACATAGATCCTTTTGAACAGATTGATTCTGAACAAATTTCAACTGCATTAGACAATGGCGAATTTTCACCGCAAACAGCAGAGCTTCTGAGTGCATTAGAAGAGAATCAGTGGCTAGGTTTTAGTACGCCAGCACAAGCTATTCGCGCGGCTTTGTCTGATCTTCCCAGCTTTGAAGCTACGCCCAGATTACAGCAGGCGGTCGAGGCATTTGGTGACAGTGGGCGTGTATTCGAGGTTGATATTCCCGATACCGATTCTTTGCTTGATGAACAAAAATACATGGGGTCTAGCAGGAATACTGAACTTAGAGGGAAGATCGAATTTATCATTCAAGAGTGGGATCGTAATAACCCCGGCAATCCGCTTTCATTACCAGAAAGTCCTAATGGCCGGGAAATTTATAACGCAATATCTGACGCGCTAGGTGGCCCAAAAGAAGCGTCCTTGTACTTGAATCGTTTTGGGATTAAGGGGCTAACGTATGAAGGTCTGCGTGATGGTCGCTGCTACGTTGTCTTTGACGACAAGGCGATTCAGACAATAGAGTTCTATCAAAACCTCGCTAACAGAAATGTAGTCGCTGAAATTGAAGGTACAGAATTTGCTACTGAAATCGATCAAGCTAAGAGTGGAAAGCCTTCCGCTTTAATAAAAAAGGCAGTAGAGCTAATTAAGACGATAGGAGATGAAGTCCCTTTGGATGATCGTTTGAGCAAGGGTACATGGGAACGATCAATCAATAATGATGAAATTGGTGACATTCGTATCACAACGCGCGGATCAAAAGAGTTACGGGGTGAGGCGATTGACTACCCCGAAAATTTGCTAGGGTTGCCAGCGCTTGATGCCGTTCTGCAACATGGAAAATTCGAGGGTTGGCTCCCGAATCGTAAAAAAGATAAAAAACCAAATGTTGAGGCTTATGGCAGGCTAAGAGCTGATGTGCTGATCGGTGGAGAGGTACGCAGAGTATCCGTCCAATTGGAGCGTTACAACAACGGTAAGGCGTACTATTTTATTGAAACAGAAAAGCCGTCACTGGCGCGTAACTTTTCGCAGCTCTCGACGGCTTCTGTGGAGGGTTCTCCCTCTGTTGCTAATGATACCATCAATATAGAGGTTGAATCAATTGCGCCTACAACCAGAGGTTCATTTAGCCCTGCGCTTAACCGTATCACGCTGACGGCCAATGCCAACATTTCGACTTACTCGCATGAAATGGGCCATTGGTACTTGGAAAACCTATTCCAATTGTCCAGACGGGCCGTGGCCGAAAATACCCTGAAAGAAGATGCCAATATTCTATTAAAAGAGTTTGGCATTAAGTCCGTTGATGATTGGGACAATTTAGGTGTTGATGGCCAGAGAAAGTACCAAGAGCAATTTGCCTCATGGGTTGAGATTTACCTCTCTGAAGGACGAGCGCCCAAACCTACTCTCCAGCGTGTCTTTGAACGCTTAGGCCAATGGCTCGTGGATCTGTACCGTGAATTGGGCGGTGTTAAGAAAGCTGTCGGCGATACCTATAAGGCGGAGGTTGGCGAAGAATTGCCGCCTGTCTCTGACGAAGTGGCGAAGGTCTTGGATCGACTATTTGCCAATGATCGTGCTGTTCGCAAGGCTTCTCGAGTATCAAAATCGCAGGTGGCGGCTGCACGCATGGTGCAGGCTAACCGTACCAATAACAGTAAGCTCGAAGAGATTATTGCCATGCCTGACGGCAAAGAAAAGTCGCGCGCCCTTCGTGATCTTGAAAAATCTACCAAGGCGCAGCTGAAGGCGATTGAAGCCATGCGCAAGGGTTTGCCGGTGGACGTGTCCAAGGATGTCGAGCAAATGGACGTGGATACGGATCACTTGATTGAAATGAAGGGTAACTTCGGGCGAGCCTACGTTATGGGCAATACCGATTCAGCGGTCGTGCTTCAAAACCGAGATCGCTCCAGTGTGGCTGCACAAAATCAAATGCGCCTGATCGCGGCTAATCCTCAGTATGGCTTGGCTTCGGTCTCCCGTGACTATTCGGGTGCGCCGATTGTGTCCTATGGCACTGTTCCCGACAATGCTCACCTGGGCAACAATGACTTCCTTTATGAAGCTAACGGTAACCGAGTCCCGTTTGTCTATGCCGTGGTTGAGGCTGGTGACGTGGAAACCTCAAACTTTATCGACGGCAGCACAAATGCCGACTATGGCAATCCTCAAAAAATGAATGCGGTTATTGGTAACGGTCGCATGACAGGTCTTAAGGAAGCCTATCAGCGAGGTACGGCGGATCAATACCGGGCTGATTTTGAAGCGGATACTGCTCACGGCATTAAGCCTGAAGTGATTCGTGAAATGAAAAATCCGATTCTGGTTCGCGTGATCAATCCCGAAGACGTGACGACGGATTTAATCAGCCGCTCCAATGCCGGCGAAGTCATGGATCGCAGCGCCATTGAAGTCGCTTTCGAGGATGCGCCGAAGATCAGAGAAAATGCTTCTCGCTACGAATTTGATGATAACGGCAAACCGACAAACGAAACTTTGCGGATGTTTGTCAGAGACATTGGCGCTAATGATGCCAATAGTCTCGGTCGTTTGATCAATCGCGACGGGTCGCCGTCTTCTGAAGCGGTGGACAGAATTAAGAATGCTGTGTTCATGGAGGCGTATCAAAATGACACGCTCCTTGAGCTGTACGCTACTACGATTGATCCCGGTATCCGTCGGGTCTTGAATGGTATGGCGCTCGTGGCGCCGAGAATCATTCAGCTGCGCCAAGTTGCCCAGCAATTGGATTTCTCTGATCTGCTGGTCCAGGCAGCTAACCGCATTCGTGAAGCTCGTCTCAATCCCAATGAAGGTGATGACTTCGCCGCTCAAACGTCTTTCCTGGATGATCCTGCGTCGCGCGCCTTTGTTGAGTTCTTAGACGACAATGCCAATTCTGCTGCGGGTATTGCCCGAGTTTTGAATCCCTTGATTGATTGGGCAGAGGCGGTCGGCAGCGCTGATGAGGGCGGTCTCTTTGGATCGGTTGAAACGGAAATCCATGACTTGGCTTCTGTTGTCGGTCAGCTTCGCCATATCGTCAATGAGCAACGTACAGAGGCAGGCTTGGAGCCCTTGCCTGAAATTGACATCAATGCCTTGCGTGGTGAAATCCAAGCCAGGGTGGATGAGGCGGCTGATGCGGTGGACGAGGTTAGCGCCCGCCTTGAAGCTGAAACGACTCAAGCCGAGGCGGATTTGGCGGCTCAAGCTGAAGCGGTGGATGCTCAACGTCAACAATCAATGGCGGTGCTTGATGAGAAAACCAGTCTCGATGCGCGTGCTGAATTTGTGATGGAGCAAAATCCCGAGCAAGTTTTCCGTATGCTCGATGAGAACGGCATGGAAGTCGAAGGCACGTTGGGAGATTTGCTGGCTCAGGCTGATGAGGAAATCCGTCAGGCTGAAATTGAAGCTGCCGGCACGGGTCGTGCTGTTGAATGTGTTTTGCGCAATGGGGGTATCTGATGCGTCAGGAATGTTTGGAAACAGTCAGCGAGGTAATGGGGCGCCGCTTCACTAACGCGGAGGGCGACGCTCTTACTCACGATATCCGAGTGACAATGAATGAATTAAGGCGGACTGATCCTGAGTTTGCCTCGAAGTCCTTTGATGCACAGGTGGCTGAAGCGGCTAATGTTCTGGCGCTCCAAAAAGTTCAGCGAGCCCAAAGACGCAAACAGCTAATCAAAATGCAGGCGGTCAAGCAAAAGCAGGCGCTCACCAAGATGGACCGATTGGCAACCGAAGAGGATACTCACGCTTTTAAAGCGGTCGGGCGCATGATGGCTGATATTGATCATAAGGCTAAAGGTATCGCCAATGACTACCTGAGTGATATGCTCGATACGCTCAACGGCATTGGGTCTAAGTGGTTTGGCATGGTCGAAGATGCCAAGGATGTTGCTGACTTTGTGAAAGAAGCGTTTGGGCAAAATTCGGGCAATGAGCGCGCGAGAAAGGCTTGGCAGGCATGGGAAAAGACGGCTGACGCCATGCGCCAGCGCGCCAATGCCAACGGTGCTGATATTGGGAAGTTGGACTACGGCTATATTCCGCAGTCGCATGACGGCTGGAAGATGCTCAAGGCAGATAAGATCTTGAAGCAAAAAGGCACCAATGCCAAAGACGCCTGGATTGATTTTATTACGCCGCTTCTGGACCGTAACCAGTATTTTGATCTGGATGGCAATGTCTTGGATGACGCGGGCTTTCGTGAAATGCTGGATCGTGTGTATGACACAATCATCACCAACGGCAGTACCGATGATAGCGTTTTCAAGATTGCCGAAAACCGTCCGCAGGTCTTATCTCAAAGACAAAGATTCCCTAACCGCAAACTGCACTTTGTTAGCCCTGAAGCTTGGATTGAGTATGAATCGAAGTTTGCCAAGGGGTCTTTGTCTTCGTCTTTGATTAGCCACGTCCAAAAGATGGCTGCGAATATAGCCATTATGGAAGACTGGGGACCGGAGCCACAGGCGACTTTTGATCTTTTGAAGTACACAGCCGAGCAGGTTTCCAACAATGCCATTAAACAAATGCAGGAAGCCAACACGGCTTCCGGCGTCCGTCGGTCGGTGCAGGCTATGCGTGATGCCTTTACCCGTAATTTCCAATACAAGGATTCTCAAGGCGTCTTTGTGGACCTGGATCAGATTTGGTCCACGCTCAACGGCGAGGCATACCGAGTAGAAACAAATAACCGTCCGTTGGCAGACTTTATGCAAGGCTGGCGAAACTTGGAAGTGGCAGGGAAACTGGGCAAGGCTTTCATTACCTCTTTCTCGGACATTCCGACTTACTTTATCGCCACAGGCTTTAACCGCATGGGTTACTTGGATGGATTGAAGTTCCTTGGTCGAGCATACGGCAGAGAGTGGAAAGAGTACGCTGCGCGCTCTGGCGTGATGGCTGAAAGCATGATTTCCGACTTCAACCGTTGGGCGGGCGACAATCTGGGTGAAAACTGGACCGGTAAGGTTGCCAATGCCACGTTGCGCGCCTCTTTCCTGACTGCGTTTACCGACGCCACGCGCCGCGCATTCAGCCTCAATATGATGGCTTCAATGGGTAAGCTGATCAACACAAACTGGGAAGGGTTAAATGCGTTTGATCGCGCCCGTCTTGAGAATGCCGACATTACGAAAGCTGATTGGGAAATCTACCAGGCAGCAGGCGTGGACAATTTCAACGGCGTGGATTTTCTTAATCCGAAGTCAATTCGTAATTTAGAGGGCGTCAGTGAGTCAGCTAAGCAGCAGGCAGAAAGTAAGCTGATTGCTTTTGTGGTCCGCGAAAGTGAAATGGCATCCTTGCAGCCTGATTTGATCGTGCGCGCCAGTACCACGCGCGGCAGACAAAAAGGCACGGCTGAAGGTGAATTGGCTCGCGCCTTATTCCTCTTTAAGTCTTTCCCGATTGCCATGATGAAACAACACTATGAGCGCGCGCAATTCTTAGCACGGCACGGCGAAAGAGGTGACAGGCTCAAGTATCTGGCGGCGATTGTGGTCGGCACTACTATGTTCGGCGCATTGTCGCTTCAGGTCCAAAACCTGCTCAACGGTAAGGATTTGCAGGATACGTCAAGCCGAGAGTTCTGGCTCAATGCCTTCACGAAGGGCGGCGGCTTGGGCTTCTTGGGTGACTTTATCGCAAACCAGGTTTCCGAAAATGCCCGTTATGGCGCCTGGTCCACAGTCTCTTTCTTGGGTCCGCAGGCGTCCACAGCTTTGGAAGTCATGGATACGGTTACGAAAACAACCGGCAATATCCTCTATGACAAAGAAACAAAACCGGCTGCAAGTGCTTTGAGAATCATCCGCTCCCATACGCCGTTTGTGAATCTTTGGTACACCTCCACGGCGATTGATCGTTACGTGATGAATGATTTGCAGGAATACCTCTCCCCGGGCTACCTAGCCAGAATGGAACGCCGTACCTATAACTCTTGGGGGCAAGGGTACTGGTGGGGGCTTCGTGACACTACGCCGCGCCGCGCTCCTCAGATGGCAGATCAGCCGGACTACTAATCCCGTGCGCGTGTGCGAGAAACTTGGATCGACACTCCTCTCAACTATTAAAAGGAGAGAGGAATGTCTGATTTTCAAATTGGCCAGATTTTTGAAAATGAATATCCGCCCGAAGTGGCTTCATTTTGCTCGAAGAACAATGCAAAAATCGAGGTGATCGAGACGGTAGAGCGAACGGTTCAATCCCACACTCTCGAAGGCAAGCAAGCCTACGCCGTGTTCGCAGACGGAACAAAGATCAAGCTCTGGCCATACAACAAGCAAAAGTTTGCCGTGGGCAACACCGTCACGATGAAGGTCTATCAGATTGTTGAGATTCCTGCGCCCACGCTTGACGAATTGAAGACGGCAAAACTCGCTGAATTGGATACGGCTTTCATGTCTTGGTACGAAGACAAGGCAACCGTTACGACCAGTTTGGGCTTTGTTGCTGATTCTGATGCCCGAGCGATGATGGACGTAAACGGACTGGTGACGACATTGGAATCACAGCCAGCAGAAACCCGCTCGACTGTCACTTTCATGGACGCCAACAATCAGCCGCACCTTTTGTCGCTTGAGCAATTGAAGGCGGTACAACTTGAAATCGTGCAGAACGGTCAGAGTGCTTATCAGCAGAAGTGGACCTTGCGTACTGCAATTGAGCAGGCTTCCACGAAGGAAGAACTTGACGCTATTGAAATCAAGTTCGTTGCCGAGGATTACAGCGCATGACGCACCCTGACGGATTTCAAGTCTTAGTTGCTATCGATCAGCTGATAAATACGTTTATCGGTGGGTACGCTGATGAAACGTTATCGAGCCGAGCGCACCGCAGACGTTTGCGAGGTAAAGGTGGTGTTGCTTGGGTGATAGATCATATTTTCTTTTGGCAAGAGGAGCATTGCAAGACTGCGTATGAAAGTGAGTTAGAGCGTGCTCAATTGCCTGTGGAGTTTAGAGAATGAATGAGATTTTGAATAGCACGGGGGGGGTATCACCCGATCCCATTGTAAAGGCGGTACTTGAGGCAATCGGTGGCGTCTACATTGTTGAGCAAGGGCAAGTTCCATTTACGAAGGTAGATCAGAATGTTGACACACCGATCTATTACCGTAAGTGGTCGGATGGTTTTATTGAGCAATGGCAAGGCCGCTGGTTTACCAATAGAAGCTATGAAATTACCTTCCCGATTCCGTTTTCAAATACGGATTACGCCTTGATTGGAGCGGGGTTCGGTATTTCAAATGTTGCAGTCATGACTATTACAAAAAAGACTACTGGATTTAATACGTTATACAACACCGCAGAAACAAGTAGCCAAGGCTGGTACGCCTGCGGATATTAAAAGGAGAGAAAAGAATGACTATTAGAACTGGGGGGGGGTATCGGCAGACCACGTGGTTT
Source organism: uncultured Sutterella sp. (assembly GCA_905201055.1). Taxonomy (GTDB): domain Bacteria; phylum Pseudomonadota; class Gammaproteobacteria; order Burkholderiales; family Burkholderiaceae_F; genus Aphodousia. Next base: position 12,886 of record CAJKMT010000021.1, read on the forward strand.
CTGCCGTTTTGAACGCTGTCGGTAAGCGGTACTTGGTTGAACACGAAGAGGATGACAATGGTTCCTGGAGTTTCGACAGGTTTAGTGATGGCTTTATTCGTCTGACTATTAAGCAACAACTGCTAGGACAAAATGTTACCGTCACATTTCCAATTGAATTTACCAAACAACCTGTAGTCGTTGGGATTCCTGAAGTTAATTCCGATCAGTACATTATGTTCAGTCACTTGCCGAGAAACGTAACTACAACGGGTTTTACGATAAACGGTGCAAGTGCTATGTACAACTTCATTGTGGAGGGATATTAAGAATGAACACTAAACAACTTGTGGGGGGGGCAAGTGCTTCTCCGATAGTTAAGGCTGTGCTCGGAAACATCGGGCGGCGGTACTTAGTCGAGCATACCGAAGACGATGACGGCTCGTGGTGGGCTGATCGATACTCGGACGGATGGGTTGAGCTAAATATGACGGTTTATTCGCCCAATCCCACTAGAGACTATACTCAGTTCGTCACGTTCCCAATTGAATTCAGGGATACAAAATATTCATGTTTAGTTCAGTGTTTTAAAGATGACGATGAAGCAACTAGCCGAACTGCAACAGGTGACTTATTTGGACGCAAAACCAACGGGGCGTATTGCGGTTGGTTTTGTGAATGGGAATCTCCGATTATCGGAATGATTATTCAAGTCCAAGGCTACGCCGCCTAAACCTGCCGCCTTCGGGCGGTTTTCTTTTGTGCGCGTGTGCTTCAGCTTGAGCGTCAAACTTCCTGACATACAGTAAAGGAGTTTGACTATGACAAAAGCAGACATTGAAGCGCTGTTGCGCAAGTTTGGCGCCGAAGGAAAGAAGGCGGCAGCTGAAATCTACGACAGAATTGATACCGAAAAACAGGAATTGGATACGGAAACCCGCCGTAAGGTTCGTGCTTTCTGGCTTCCCGTTGGCGTTGTGCTGGGCGTTGTTGCGACTTTAGCCGTTCAATTCTTCATGTAAGGCGGCTGTTCGATGGTCAATTCAATTTCGGCGTGGCTTGGTGCCGGTTCTGAACGCGTGCTGATGACGGTGGGCGGGGCGGTAGGAGCCGCCTTCAGCTTTGCCTTCGGTGACGTGGCTCCGCTTATGCTCTGGCTCGCTATCTTTGTCACCGCTGATATGGTGACGGGGATGTTAGCAGCCATTAAGAATAATGCCTGGGACGGAAAAGTACTGTTTTGGGGCGTGATCCGTAAGGTAGTGATGTTCTCAATCATTGCCCTGGCGCACGGGCTGGACATTACTCTTCATGATCTTATTCACATTGACTTCGTTCAATCCGTGGTGATTGTTGCCTACACCGCAGGTGAATTTGGCTCGGTCATCAAGAATCTTGAGAAAGCAGGCTTAGGCGGCATTGTCCCGCCGGTTCTCCGCTATATCCTCTATGCAATCAATCAGTACCTTGAGGAACGCGCCTCTAAAACGCTCCCTATCAAACTTCATGCTCCTGATAAGAAAGAAGGTTCAGACAAATGATCATTGGCTTTTTCGATACCAAGGAATTTGAATCAAAAGACGGCAAACAGTCGCCGTTTGATGATACGGTTGTCAAACGCGAACTCATTGTGAAGCTCAATGCAATCCGCAGTAAGTACGGAAAACCGATTGTGGTCAATTCCGGCTATCGCAGTCCTGAACACAATGCGGCAGTGGGTGGGGTCAAAAACTCTTTCCACACGCTTGGGCTGGCAGCCGACATTCGACCGTTATCTAAAAATATGAGTGATCTTCCTGAACTCCAAAAGATCTGTGATGAAATGAATCGGACCGGTGGCGTGGGTTTCTATGATACCTTCGTTCATGTGGACGTTCGTGGTGAGTACGCTCGCTGGGATAATCGGACAAAGTAAGAAATGGAAAAGTTTTCTAGTTCTGATCTTCAGAGGGTCGACTATTGGGTACCGGCATTGTCCAGGGCGGTCATCTGTTGTCTTGTTTTCAATGATGGCTCTGTGACTGTTGGGCATTGCGGATTCAAGGAGCAGACGTCTGCGGAGTTTTCGGCTGCAAAGAAAGAGGCGTATGAAGACGCGGTGCGGGCATGGAAAAAAGAACATACGCCTTGGGAGCCTGTCAACAATGAGTAGCTATATTAAATTAGGGGTGGCTGCACTAGCTGCTCTTTTCATTGTCTGGTTCTCTTACGACTTGGGCTATGAGAAAGCCAGGGTTGAGGGTGAGTTGCAGATTGAGATTCTGAAGCTCACTCAGGCTGAAGAGATTATTGCCGCACAAAACAAGGTTAAAGTAGAATATGAAGCACAAATCAAAAATCTTAGCGCTGCTCTCGCTGATGCTCGGAACGATAGCGCTGAACGGCTGCGCCAGCTCGACGCCTTCCGTAACACCGGTACCGACTTGGCAACCTGCCGCCGTGAGCGAAACGACTTATCAAGACTGGCAGTCGAGGGTGAGTCTCTACTCAGAGAGGCTGACGCGTATCTTGGAGCGCTCATCAAGTGACTTTTCGGTCAAGCAGAATCCGTAGTGTATAACTTATGGTATAACTCTCGATCATGTCCTCTGTAACACCTGAAAACATGGGGCGTTAAAGTCCGATTCCCGCACCATTCAGTTTTTCTTCTTTTGCTGCAGTACAAAAACCTCATCTGATTCAACTCACAATCCAACGATTGGATGTTTTGTCTAAAATCAAGCGAAATAGTCTTGAGAGGTTTTTATGTTCAATTTTGTCTTTCAAAATACAACCAAACTCGTTTTCGGCAAAGGTCAGATTGCGCAGCTTGAAACGCTTATACCGACAGATAAAAAAGTACTGATTACTTTCGGAGGCGGAAGCGTTAAGCGTAACGGTGTTTATGAGCAGGTCAAGACGGCTTTGCGAAACCACAACACCATTGAGTTTTGGGGGATTGAACCGAATCCTGCCGTCGAAACATTACGTAAAGCTGTTCAATTAGGGCTTGACGAGAAGGTTGACATGCTTTTGGCTGTCGGCGGCGGTTCTGTTTTGGACGGAACAAAATTAATCGCAGCGGCCATTGCGCAGCCTCAAAAAGATGCCTGGGAAATCGTTAAATCGGGCAGTGCCGGTCCTCAAATCCCATTTGCCAGTGTGATGACGCTTCCCGCCACAGGTTCCGAAATGAATAACGGCGCGGTGATCTCCTGTCATGAAACCCAGGAAAAATTCTCTTTCAGAGGTGACTATCCGACTTTTTCCATTTTGGATCCTGAAACGACTTATTCGCTGCCGAAGTATCAGATTGCCTGCAGTTTGGCCGATATTGTCGTGCATTGTTTTGAGCAGTACATGACCACGACCGGTCAAAGCCGGGTGTTGGATCGCTGGGCCGAGGGCGTTATTGCTTCAGCTATGGAAATTGCTCCCCTGGTGCAGGCCGATCAGCACAATTATGAAGTGATGAGCGACTATATGTTCAGCGCAACCATGGCGCTCAATAACTTCATCCGCATGGGCGTGACGCAGGATTGGAGTACACACCAAATCGGTCATGAACTCACAGCGCTTTGCGGTGTTACGCACGGTGAGTCGCTGGCGATTGTTTATCCCGGCACGATTGACGTATTAAGAGAGCAGAAAAAAGACAAGCTTCTTCAATTCGGCTCACGCGTCTTGGGCATCAGTGAGGGAACTGATGAAGAACGCATCGATCAGGTCATTGAAAGAATAGAAGCGTTTTTCAAGTCGCTGGGTTTGGCAACGCGTTTGTCGGAAAAGAATATCGGAGTGGATGTTGTCGAGGAAATCGCTCGCCGCTTTAACGAACGGGGTGTTCGTTTGGGGGAAGCACAAAATGTGACCGGCGATGTTGCCCGTGAGATTCTGATGAGACGCTTATAAACAATAATCTATTGATTTTTAATTGAAATGTCGGCCAATTTGAAGTAATACTTTAAGAAGATGTGTAGAATAGGCTGACGCAAAATGTTGTGTGTGAGGGTTTTGTTAATTCAAATATTTGCTTTGAGATAACAAAATTACTTGTGCAGTAGCTATAATCAAGCGTTTTTGTGCAAAAAGTTATTGATTTTGCACCGATGACAATTTTATTAATTGGGCGGGGAGGCTGCTCCCTGACGATTGAACCGTTCGGAATGACCGATCATTTCGGACACTTTATTTAGTAGTAGAAAATGACTGAAAAAGAAACCACGAAGAGTTCTTTGGAACGTACCCTTGATTTGACGATCTCGGCTCAACAATTGAAGGCTGATACCGAAACGATCCTTAAGCGCCGCGCTAAGACCGCTAAGGCTCACGGCTTCCGTCCGGGCAAGGTTCCGATGAAGATGGTCCGTGAAATGTACGGTGCTCAAGCCTACATGGATGCCATGAATCACTTGATCGGTCAGGCTTATGAAAAGGCTGTTGCAGAAGCCGGTTTGAAGGTTGCCGGTGCTCCTGAAATCACCCCCAAGGGCGAAATCAAGGATGACGCTGATCCGCAATTTACCGCTACGGTTGAAGTATTCCCGGAAGTGGAAGTGCCTGATTTGAAGGACGTTGAAATGAAGCGTTTCGTCTGCGAAGTGACGGACGTTGAAGTTGAAAAGACGCTCGAAATCATGCGTAAGCAACGCGCTGTTTATGAAGTGGAAGAAAACGGCGAAGCTGCTGAAGAAAAGCGTGTGACGATCAATTTTGTCGGCAAGCTCGACGGCACGCCCTTCGAAGGCGGTACGGCCAACGGTTTTGCCTTTGTGATCGGTGCCGGTCAAATGCTGCCTGACTTCGAAAAGGGTGTCATGGGCATGAAGACGGGTGAAAAGAAGACTTTTGAGATGACCTTCCCTGCCGACTACGTTGAAAAGTTGGCCGGCAAGACCGTCGAATTCGAAGTTGAACTCACGAAGGTTGAAGTGGCTAAGCTGCCCGAAATCGATGACGAATTCGCTAAGAAGCTCGGCATCAATGACGGTGTTGCCAAGATGCGCGAAGAAATCGCTGCCAACCTCAAGCGCGAAGTGAAGGCTCGCATCACGCAGCAAACCAAGGACGGCGTGATGAACGCTTTGAACGATGCCTGCCACTTTGATTTGCCGAAGGCTTTGGTTGCTGACGAACAACAGGCTTTGGCTCGCGGTTTCGAACAAAACATGAGCGCCCGCGGCATGGATCCGAAGCAGCACAAGATCCCTGTGGAAATGTTTAAGGACCAAGCCGAACGCCGCGTTCGTTTGGGTCTTCTCGTGAACGCTTTGGTTGAAAAAGAAAACTTGACCCCCACGAAGGAAGAAGTCGAAGCTCACATCGCTGAATTGGCTGCGAGCTACGAAGATCCGGAAGAAGTCAAGAAGTGGTTCACCACCGATGCTCGCCGTATGTCCGACGCACAGGCTTATGTGTTGGAAAACAAGATCACCGAGTGGGCCTTGAGCAAGGGCAAGACCACTGAAGAAAAGGTTGAGTTTGACAAGTTGATGGGTGGCCTCTAATCGGCAACCGATAAGGACGTAGAGCTATGGCGTTAACTTTTGCTGACATGAACCTCGTGCCGACCGTTGTTGAACAAAGCGGCCGCGGTGAACGTGCGTTTGATATTTTCTCTCGCCTTTTACGTGATCGCGTGGTCTTTTTGACTGGTCCCGTGACAACCGAAAGCGCAAATTTAGTTATCGCCCAGCTCCTGTTCTTGGAAAGTGAAGATCCTGACAAGGATATTTCGCTTTACATCAACAGTCCCGGCGGCAGTGTTTACGCCGGCATGGGTATCTATGACACGATGCAGTTCATCAAACCTGACGTGAGCACGATCTGTGTGGGCATGGCGGCCAGTATGGGGGCATTCCTCTTGGCTGCCGGTGCCAAGGGCAAGCGTTTTGCGCTTCCCAATTCCCGCATCATGATCCACCAGCCTTCGGGCGGCTCACAGGGCATGGCCAGTGATATTGAAATTCAAGCCAAGGAAATTCTTGATTTGAAGCTTACGCTCAATACCATTTTGGCAGAACGCACCGGTCAGTCGATTGAAACGATTGCCCGTGACACAGACCGCGACAATTACATGAATCCGATTCAGGCCAAGCAATACGGTATCATTGACGAGATTTATGTCAAGCGCGGCCAAATGCTGAAATAACTGACAGGTTTTTCGGTGTTTCAACAGGGGAGGCCTTGCCTCCCTTTTCTTAATTAAGGATAACGATGGCGGATAAACAAAATCGCTGTGCTTTTTGCGGAAGAAGTGAAAAAGAAGTCGAGCACATGGTGACGGCCAATGGTGTGAGCATTTGTTCTGACTGCGCTCGCATGGCCTTGGAATCCATGATCGGAGAAAGTCCTGCTGCGGCTTCGGATTCCGGGGAAACTCATAAAGAAAGTTTCCTCGACAAACCGCTGCCCAAACCGAAGGAAATTTTTGAACGTCTTGATCAATATGTGATCGGTCAGGATCGTGCCAAACGTATTCTTGCGGTCGCGGTTTATAACCACTACAAGCGCTTGAGACATTTAAGTGAGAAGACCGCTGATGTGGAATTGGCTAAGAGCAACATTTTGCTGATCGGCCCCACCGGCTCCGGTAAAACGCTCTTTGCCCAAACATTGGCCCGCATGCTCGATGTTCCGTTTGCCATCGCTGATGCCACGACGCTGACTGAAGCCGGTTACGTCGGTGAAGACGTGGAAAACGTTGTCTTGAAGCTGCTTCAAGCCGCTGACGGCGATATTGAACGCGCTCAGCGCGGCATCATTTATCTCGATGAACTCGATAAAATCGCCCGCAAGAGTGAAAACCCCTCAATCACCCGCGATGTCTCCGGTGAAGGTGTGCAGCAGGCTCTTTTGAAGCTTATCGAAGGCACACAGGCCAATCTTCCGCAGCAAGGCGGCAGAAAGAATCCGGGCAAAGCCATGGTAACGGTCGATACGACCAATATTTTGTTTATCTGCGGCGGTGCGTTTGACGGTCTTGATAAGATCATTCAGCGCCGAGGCGAACGGGCCGGTATCGGTTTTGCTGCTCAGTTAAAGAGTAAGAATGAGAAGTCGCTCACCGAACTTTTTGCTCAGGCTGAGCCGACTGATTTAGTGAAGTACGGATTAATTCCTGAACTGGTTGGTCGTCTTCCGGTGATTGCTTCTCTTGAAGAGTTGACCGAAGAAGCGTTGATCAGCATTCTCGTTAAGCCGAAAAATGCATTGATCAAGCAGTACGAAACGCTCTTTGCCATGGAAGGCGTCAAACTGACGGTAACTGAAGATGCATTCAAAGCCATCGCCAAAAAGGCGATTCGTCGTAAGACCGGTGCCCGCGGTTTGCGCAGTATCGTTGAGAGTGTTCTCACTGACGTCATGTATGAAGTGCCGAGTATGGGTGACGTCAAAGAAGTGTTGGTCGATGAGCACGTTATCAATGACGGTGCCAAACCGACTTACGTCCGATAATGCCCGAAGCACTTTATCTTACGGATGACCGCACGACGGATACCGCTCGGGTTCTGTCGTGCGAACCTTCTGAGGAAGGCCTTTGGGTCGTCCGACTCGATCATACGATTTTTCATCCGCAGGGCGGAGGACAGCCGTCCGATTGCGGCACTGTTGCCGACGCTCAAGTACAGAAAGTCCTGCACTCAACCGAGGGTATTGTCCATCTTTTGGATAAGCCTGTGAGCGGCGAGGTTGAGCTGGTTGTTGATCAAGAAGTCCGCAAGCTTAACAGTCGTCTGCATTCGGCCGGTCATATTGTCGGTCTGGTTGGAGATCGGTTGGGGTGGCACGCCATCGGCGGAAATCACTTTCCGGGTGAGTCCCGAGTGATATTTAATCCTGAAGATCCGTCCAAAGTGGCTTTAATAAGTTCCGATGAGTATGAAGCCGAAGTCAATCGCCTGATCAGTCTTAACTTAGATCGGGTTGTCAAGTTTGACAGTGATTTTCGGACCGTTACTTGGTGCGATTGGGAGGCATATCCCTGCGGCGGTACCCATGTCACCAATACCTCTGAAATCGGCCTGGTGAAAATAACGAAAATCAAGCAGAAAAAAGACCGAATAACGGTTTCCTATTCGCTGCAATGAGCAATTTTGCTCAAACCGACCTAATTTGTATCTGTTTGTCTATCCGATAAGCCAAAAGCTTTTAAAGCTGATACGCTCACAATCAGATGAATGTTGTACAGGGCTTAGCCGGGGTTGAAAAATTGTTTTTTATCCCCATATAAGCCCTGTCATAGTCTTAATGGTAATGAAATCAATGACAACGAAATCTAAAAAGAAACAAGCTGTTTTGCCTGTTCTTCCGCTTCGCGACATGGTGATTTTCCCCGGGTGCATTCAGCCGGTTTATGCCGGCCGTGCAATGAGCCTGGCGGCCATTCAGGCCATGGGTGAAAGCGATCAGATTGTGATTTTGACTCAGAAAAAGCCTGATGTGAATGAACCGAAAGCCGAAGATCTGTACGAAGTCGGCGTGGTGGCTCGTGTGCTGCAGCGCATCACTCTTCAGGACGGATCGGTAAAGCTTTTGATCAACGCGCTCTACCGCGTGAAAGTTCAGTGGCTTGACTTTACTCAAAGCTACATCAGCGCCATGGTCGAACCTATGGTCACCGTGCGCCCGGATCAGCCTCTTGAAGAAGAGGCTTGGCTTAAAGCGTTAATGACTGCGTTTAACAATTTCACGCAGGTCAACAGCGCTTTGCCCAAAGATTTGATTAATTTGCTTAAAAACAAAGCCACGCTTGAAGAAACGCTTGATTTGGCAAGCCACTATCTCGACATTTCTGCGCAGCAGCGTCAGGAATTGCTCGAAGAGCCGGATTTGATTCATCGTGTTGAGAAAGTATTGGCTCGTGTCAGTGAGTTGATCGATAAAGTTCAGCTCGAAGAAAAGATTCAGCGTCAGGTCAAGCGCCAGATGGATCGCAACCAGCGTGAGTATTACCTCAACGAACAGATGAAGGCGATTCAAAAGGAACTTGGCCGCGGTGAAGACGACATGGTCGATATTGACCAATACGCCGAAAAAATTGCCAAGAGCGGCATGAGTGATGAAGCTCGTGAAAAATGCGAAGGGGAATTGAAGAAACTTCGCATGATGCCCGCAATGTCCGCGGAAGCCACGGTGGTGCGCGGTTATCTTGATACGCTTTTGTCTTTGCCTTGGACAAAGAAGAGTCGTGTGAGCAAAAACATTAAGGAAGCAAGCGACATTCTTGAAGCCGACCACTACGGTTTGGAAAAGGTCAAGGAGCGCATTCTCGAATACCTGGCCGTGCAGTCTCGCGTGGAGAAGGTGAAGGCCCCGATTCTTTGTCTGGTGGGTGCGCCAGGCGTCGGTAAGACGAGCCTGGGTCAGTCCATTGCCCGGGCAACAAACCGCAAGTTTGTCCGCATGGCGTTGGGCGGCGTGCGCGATGAGGCAGAAATTCGCGGTCACAGAAGAACCTACATCGGCTCAATGCCGGGCAAGATTATTCAAAGCATTGTCAAGGCCGGTGTCCGCAATCCGCTTTTCCTTCTCGATGAAGTGGACAAGATGGGTATGGACAGCCGAGGCGACCCCGCAAGTGCCCTTCTGGAAGTGCTTGATCCGGAACAAAACAGCACCTTCCAGGATCACTACGTGGAAGTGGATTACGATCTGTCGGACGTGATGTTTGTGGCAACGAGCAATTCGCTCAATATCCCGCAGGCACTGCTTGACCGTATGGAAGTCATTTATCTTTCCGGTTACACCGAAGATGAAAAGCTCAACATCGCCAAGCGTCATCTGATTCCGAAGCAGATGAAGTTAAACGGTTTGAAGGACAAGGAGCTTCAAATTGAAGATGAAGCGATTTTGGACATCATCCGTTACTACACGCGTGAAGCCGGTGTGCGCGGTCTTGAGCGTGAAATCAGCAAGATTTGCCGCAAGACGGTGAAAAATGCGCTTATTGCTCAGGACAGTCAGCCGAAAAAACGCGGGGCTAAAAAGCGCACCATTGAAACCGTGGTGGTTAATTCAGCCAATATTGGTGATTACCTCGGTGTGAAGCGCTTCAGTATCGGTCTGGCTCAAAAAGATCCTCAAATCGGTCAGGTCAACGGTTTGGCTTGGACTGAGGTGGGCGGTGACCTGCTTCAAATTGAAGCGGCTGTTTTCCCCGGTAAGGGCCAGGTGCAGCGCACGGGCAGTTTGGGTGATGTGATGAAGGAATCCGTTGAAGCAGCCCGCAGCGTGGTTCGTGCCAGAGCCGACAGCCTCGGGCTTGACGCGGATATTTTCGGAAAGACCGATTGGCATCTGCACTTCCCGGAAGGAGCAACGCCTAAGGATGGACCGAGTGCGGGCGGTGCAATCGCAACGGCTATGGTCTCTGCTTTGACGAAGATTGCCGTGCGACCGGATGTGGCAATGACCGGTGAAATCACGCTTCATGGTGAGATTTTGGAAATCGGCGGTCTTAAAGAAAAGCTTCTGGCAGCACTTCGCGCCGGTGTGAAGACTGTGTTGATTCCGAAGGACAACGTCAAGGATTTACAGGAAATCCCGGAAAATGTGAAAAACGGTCTGGAAATAATTCCTGTGAAGTGGATTGACGAGATTCTGCCGATTGCATTGGTAAAAAATCCAATGAAGCGGTTTGAAGAATTAACCGGTGATGTGAAACCCGGTGTCATCGCTTCGCCGATCTTAGGCAATCAGACAGGATCTGCTGCTTCTTAAGCGGCGGCATAATCGGTTGGTTAAGAACAAAGGGGGCGTCACGCCCCCTTTTTGACCCCTAAAAGAAAAATCTTTTCTAAAAGCCTTGAATTCAGGCATTTTGTAGTGTAATATGCGGATTTCTGTTTGATGGCTTGGGTGCTTAGCTCAGCTGGTAGAGCGGCGCCC
>CAJKMT010000022.1 GCA_905201055.1 uncultured Sutterella sp.
CTTCGCCTGCGGTAAGAGCACCCATACGGCCCATGCTCAGCGTACCGTAAGAGGAGCTGATATAGAGTTGAGACTCTTTATCAAACATTTTGCCGTCTTCACCGTAAGAGCCGTCATCGGAATTAAAGCTGTGTTCCAACACAAAGCCGACGCTGACATCTTCAGAGATGTTTTCACTTCCGCGAAGACCGAAAACACTGGCGGTATTGGTACCGCTTGCGACACCCCAACTGTGATCATTCTCATGACTGTGTCCGTCAACAGAATTTTTCACATCAGCAGTTTCGTGTGTGTAGAGAAGACCGGTATCAACAGTACCGTAAATCTCAACAGAAGCAGCTTGTGCTGTACCCATTGCCAAAAGCGTGGCCATCGTGAGAAAAGAGTATTGAAATTTCATGATTTCCTCTATGATAATGAGAATCACTCGCAATATAATACGACTGAGAAAATATTTCAATAAGGCAGATAGGTGAATTTACTCATAGAGAAAAAGAAAAAAATTCAAAAACTCTACGAGGCAATAGCGATAGGTTCTGACACAAAACAAATGATTAAGAGATGTTCTCGCCTAAGATGGAGGCATTGCAGTTTAGTGAAAGGAGCCGATATGTACGATCTCATTATCAAGAACGGTCGAGTGGTCGACCCGTTAAATCACATCGATGGTGTTATGGACGTTGCGATTGAAAACGGCAAAATCGCCGAAGTCGCCTCCGAAATTACTTCTCAAAGTAAAGAAGTGCTTGATGCAAGCGGCAAAATCGTGATGCCCGGCATTATCGATATGCACACTCACATGCGTACGCTCTTCGGTCACCCTCATGCGCAGCGCATGGTTGCCTTGGCGGGCGTAACGACCACATTGGACATGGCAGGTCCCTTAGAGGATATTTTGAATTCCATTCCGGGAAGCGGCGCTGGTGTCAACATTGCTGTTCTTGAAGCAGCGCAAGCCGGTGTCACGCTCTCTTCAGGCAGACCTGAAAAGGCCGAGCGCGAAGCTTTTATTAAAGGAATTCTTGAAAAGGGCGGGATCGGCATAAAACTTTTGGGCGGACACTACCCGATGGATTTGGACATCAGCGCGGCTTTTATTGAAGACGCTGCCGCTCAAAACGCTTGGGTTGCTTGGCACGTCGGCAACACTGAGCATGGTTCCAACATTTTGGGTTTGGAAGATGCCGTTAAAGCCACCAACGGCCATTTCCTGCACATTGCTCACGTCAACAGCTACTGCCGCGCTCAGGTCAGAAATGAACTTGATGAAGCATTGGAAGCGGTAGAACTTTTGAAAGCCAATCCGCACATTTTCTCCGAGTCTTATCTTTCTGCCTTAAACGGCACGCGTCTGACAATTGAAAACGGGCGTCCGGTCAGTAAGGTGACTGAAACGTGCTTAAAGAAAGTCGGTTGCACGCCTGATGAAGAAGGGATGAGAAAGGCGATTCTGACAGGGCGTGTCGGTGTGCTTTGTGATGACGGGCGCATCGGCAGGCTCATTAACGGTCAGGAAGGCTTGGATTATTGGTTAAGCAAGAAAACCGTGACTTCCGGGTCGTTTGCGGTCAATCCGGCAATCAGCCGCTTTATCTTGGCTCAAGCCAAGCGCGAAGACGGTTCCTTCGTGGTTGACAGCTTCTCCACCGACGGCGGCACCTATCCGCGTAACGTCATCGTTGAAAATGGACTCTGCCTTGTGCAGTTCGGCGCCATTACCTTAAACGAATTTGTGATTAAAGCGAGTGTGAACGGCGCCAAGGCATTGGGACTGCAGAAAAAAGGTCATATAAGCGAGGGGGCTGATGCCGATATTTCTGTTCTCGACTATGACAGAAAGATTGCCTACGCCACCGTGGTCGACGGTAAAGTCATCATGAAGGACGGGGAACTTTTGGGTAAGGGCACCACCATCATTTGCGATGAGCGCGGTGAGGCTTACTTGAAGGATCGCGGTATTCGCGCTTATGTGAAGCAGCCTTTGGTTGCCGAAACGATCAAGAATCGTTTGATTCCTTAATCTCGACTCTCTTATAACTTAGGGCAGTGTCTGAAAAGATCGGACACTGCCCATTTCCTTAAAATGTATTCAAGTAATTGATTTTTATTGATTTAATTTGTTGAAACGAAAAGTAATCAAAGATACAAATACTTTAGGGCAAGAAAAATCACTCTGCTAAAATAGCCTGCTATCCGAAAGTAAATTTATCTGATTCGAAAAACAATGGCAGAAGAAAAATCCGCAGACAGTATCCGTTTGCCTCCGCATTCAACCGAAGCTGAACAGGGGCTGCTCGGCAGCCTTTTGATTGATAACCGTGTCTTTGACATGGTCAACGACGTGGTCTCGCCCGAAGATTTTTACCGTGGAGACCACCGCAGAATCTATGAGCATATTACGCAGTTAATCAGCCAGGGGCGTGCAGCTGACGTTTTGACTGTTCATGATTCAATGGCTTCAGTGGGTCTCGGCCAGGAAGGCACGAAGAGCTTTTTGAACTCCCTGGCGATGAATACGCCCAACTCGGCCAATGCCCGCCGTTATGCTGAAATTGTTCGTGATCGCAGCATTCTCAGAAATCTTGTCAATGTGGGCTCTCAAATTGTGGATTCCGCCCTTGATACCAAAGGGATGGAAACCAAAGACATTTTGGATCGCGCAGAAAGCTCGATTTTCAAAATCAGTGAAGATGCTCAAGTGGCAGGGGCGGGCTTAAAACCGGTCAAGATTTCATTGATGGAAGTGTCTGAACAAGTCACAAAGCTCTATAACTCGAAAAATCCGAGTTTAGTCACCGGCATTCCCACGGGTTTTATCGATTTGGACCGTTTAACCAAAGGACTGCATCCGGGCGAACTTATTGTGGTGGCCGGACGTCCTGCCATGGGTAAGACAACCTTTGCGATGAATATTGCAGAGTTTGTGGCAATGCAGGCGACGATGCCGGTGGCGATTTTTTCCATGGAAATGCCTGCCGAGCAGTTGGCGATGCGTTTGATCAGCTCCTTTAAGCGCATTCGTTTGGAACACTTAAGAAACGGGCGCTTGGAAGGCGATGAATTCCAAAAAATGAGCGCGGCTGTGACCGAATTGAGTAATTCGAAAAATATCTTTATCGATGACTCATCGGGTTTGACTATTTCCGATTTGCGCTCGCGTGCAAGACGCTTATCGCGCGAAGTTAAGCAGTTGGGGCTGATTGTCGTGGACTACATTCAGCTTATGTCAGGTGACGGCCGGGGAGAAAACCGTGCTCAGGAAATTTCCGATATCTCGCGCGGGTTAAAGCTGCTTGCCAAAGAATTGCACTGTCCGATTATCGGCTTGTCGCAGTTGAACCGTTCGTTGGAGCAGCGTCCTGATAAACGCCCGATGATGAGTGACTTGAGAGAATCGGGCTCTATCGAACAGGATGCCGACGTCATTATTTTCCTTTACCGTGATGTGGTGTACAACCAGGATTTGAGAGACACCGATCAGGAGCGCGACGCTGAGGCTATTGTTCGCAAACAGCGTAACGGTCCGACCGGAACGGTGGAGCTGACTTTCTTCGGTGAATACACTCAATTTAAAAACAGAGCGAGGGTTTAATCAATGGATGTGCTGATTACCTACGGTGTCTACGCCTGTGCGATTTTGCTGATTCTTGTCGGTTTGGCAGGCACCATCATTCCGGCCCTGCCGGGAATTCCGATGATTTTCGCGGGTGCCTGGCTCATTGCCTATATGGAAGACTACATGTATTTCGGTTGGGGAACACTCATTGCATTAGGTGTTCTCACCGTTATCTCCATCATTATTGATTGGGTGAGTCAGACCATGGGGGCGCAGAAAGCGGGGGCAACTAAAATGGGGCTCACGGGAGCGCTTTTAGGCACGATCATCGGTATTCCGTTCGGCCTGGTCGGTATTTTCCTTTTCCCGGTGATCGGCGCCTTTGTCGGTGAAATGATCGGCCACCGTGATATGAGAAAGGCGGGCAAGGTGAGCTGGGCCACGTGGATCGGTATGATCGCAGGTATTGCCGCCAAGCTTGCCATCGCGTTTGTGATGATCGGAATCATGTGCGTTATGCGTTTCGTTTAATAGCGCACCATCTTTCAAACTTTTCTCAAATGCGCCCTTAGCCGGGCGCATTTTCAATTGTTTGCCAATCTGTCTGCCAGACCGCTTGCGCGTTCCGTTTTCTGAAGAACAGACTCCTCAATGCTGTCTTTGGTTCCGAAGACCATTGCTTCTTTTTGAGCGCGGGTGACACCGGTATAAAAGAGTTCACGCGTAGCCAGAGGATTGCCCTCATTGACAGGCAAAAGCACAGCCACGTGTTCAAATTGCGAGCCCTGAGATTGGTGGATTGTCAAAGCAAAGGCGCTGTCATGTTCTGGGAGCAGTCCAACCGGGATTCGTTTCTCACGGTCACCGATATAAAGGTCGTAGCGCTCAGGATCATCAGCTTGCGCGATAACGATACCCACGTCGCCGTTATACACATCTAAGGTCGGCGTATTTTTCCGAATAATCACAAGCCTTCCCGGATAAAAAAGTGACGACTCGGCTGCGCCCACGTGCGCTCTCACGAGTTTCTCAATGGCATCGTTAAGGGCATTGACACCGTTGGGACCCACGCGTTGCGCGGCAAGTACCCTGAAGCGCTCGGCTTCCTGCCATACCTTTTTTAATAAGTCGGTATTTTCAAACAAAGCCTCGGCGCTTTCTCTGTATTTATCAAGTGCGGCAAGGTAGCGTTTTAAGTGAGGCTTGAGCCATTTAATCAGCATTGCATCGACATACTGATTTCTGCGGTATAAGCGTATACCCACGGCATCTTTGCCTTCCTTGGCGTTTTTGAAGTGTTCGATAAAGTCATCGATATTAAAGGGGGTCTGAGCGGTTTTAATGGCTTGTGCTAAAAGTCCCACGTTAGAGTCGCTTGTAAAGCGGTGGCTGACCGTGAGTTCAGCAACATTTTCTCTGAGAACACCGTTTTCAGAAGTAAAGTCAGCCAAGACTGAACCCGGTCCCACAGCAGACAATTGATATTTATCACCCAAGAGAATTAAGCGTGTGCGGTTACTGTCAATGACATTTAAAAGACGTTTGGCCAACCTTAAGTCAATCATCGATGCTTCATCGATAATCATGACATCCACGTCAAGCGGATTGGTTTTGCTCGGCGTCATTGCTTTGGCATCACGGCTTAAGAGCCACTTGTGAATGGTCTGAGCAGGCAGCGTTCCTTTTTCAATGCGGGCCATCACTTGCGGAAAGTATTCCGAAAATCGTTGGCATGATCCGATCAGAGACTGCATGATGCGGCTGGTGGCTTTGCCGGTCGGAGCGGCCAGCGCAATCTTAAGTTCCGGTTTATCAATAAGCAGACACTCAAGCAGCTTGGCAACCACCGTGGTTTTACCGGTGCCGGGGCCGCCCGTGATGATAAAAAAGTGTTTTTGCAAAGCCTTTGCGACCGCACCTTGCTGCTCGAAACGGGAAAGATCATCCGAGGTGCTTTGAGTGCCGTACAGCATGGTATTGAATCGCTCAAGCAGAGTTTTTACAGGCTCACTAAGGGTAAGCGCTTTGTGCGCGGCAAGCGCCAGGATTTTCTCGGCAACATCACGCTCCTCAACAAAATGGCGCTGCATATAAATGCGGGTGACATTCTTTGAGCGATCAAGAATAAAGGCGGCTGTCGGATCAACAGGCTCATTAAGTCCTGAGGGCTTCAGACTCATTAAGTGTTTTTGAAGAAGCGCCTCAATGGCATCGTTAGCAAGAATCGGTTTTTCGTTTTCTCTCCACTGAACGCAGACGCTGCCTTTTTCATCTGCCAGAGCGAAAGCGTCTATTAAATCGAAAAGATAGTCAGGTACGGGTTCTGAATGAGCGCTTGCTCGAGACAACGTATTCCAAAGTGCCGCTGCCAGAGCCCGATAGGCTTGCTGAGCTGTCGTCAGTTCCGTTTGCTTGTCCGTCATCGTCGAAATCTCTTAGGAAATGTGGTTTGCGGCAATATCAAAGCACGTAATACCGTTTTCACGCCACATGGCCACAACCGTGTCCCGATCATCAACCGCAAAGATCACCTCATAGAAGGGCTCAATCAATTCTTTGTACATTTTGAGTTTGTACTCCGGATCACTTAAGTGAGGGTAGCTGCTCAATATCAATTGATCGTAATGGATATTGTTTTTTGCAAGCCACTCTTCAGAAAGTGCTTTAAAACGAATGGGGCGAGCCGAAAGCAAAATAACTTTAATGCCTTTTTCTTCAGCCATCTCAATGAGTGTGCGGGTTGCTGCAATCACCGTATCAAAGATACAGGCAGAGTGAAATTCATCGCGGCGCTTGGGACGCTCGCGCATGAAGTGCACCCGATGCTCACAATCGCAAAGAGTGCCGTCCAAATCAAAAATAATGGCTTGAGGTTTTCTTCTGATCATTTTTAGAATCCTTCTTCTTTGCTTGCTGCCGCATAAGCCGTTACAACACCCTCGTGGTAGCCCTTTTCAAAAAAGTCATCCAGGCAGGCGATAACCGATGAGGGGACTCGAGCGGTGAAAACACCGTAGGGTTTTTCATCATCACGTCGGATACCGCGGATAAAAGCGTAAATGGCCCCTGCGATTTTCTCATCAGGATTGTCGATGCCGCACAGCCGTAAATGGCGTCTCAAAGCCACGAGGTATATCAGGTACTGAAGACTGTAGTGGTGGCGATTGATCTCTTCAAGAATTCGCTCCTGCGTAAAACCTTCAGGTGTTTGTGCGAGTTTTGTTCCTTTCCAGTCAAGCACAAAGTATTGACCGTCAAGCTCAAACGTGAGGTCAATGGCACCGGTGAGATACCCCTTGAGCACGAGATCATTTTCAATCTCGATGTGATAAATCGGCTCAAAGTGAGCAAGAAGCCTGCTTAAGTTTTTGGCGCTCACAGCCACCCGCCCTTCCGAAGGAGTTCCGATTGAAATCGTGAAGCTCATTTCAGGTGTTTTGCGATTCGGATCCAAATCGCAAAGTCTGATATCGGAGGTTGTACCGAAAACAGATTTATCGACAAGCTTGGCACACAGTACGTCCTTCATCAAACGATTAAAGACAGGCAAATAGCCCTCAACCCCATAGGGCTGCAGGTGATACTGAAAAGGCGTCATCAGCCGCGTGAGTATTTTGTTTAAATTATTTTCTGCTTCGGGTATTCCCAAAGATGCATTTTTGACAACGGTGAAATCGATTTTCTCAAAAAGTGAGTGCAGGAACGTGCCGCTTTCGAGCCCTCGCTCAAAGTCCATGATGCCGAGTTCTGAGCTGGCCTTGACGGAGCGATCTTCCGCAGCAGGGATATTTGATGCGTAGTCTTCATCCTCACTGTCTTCTTTTTCGTCAATCAGGGTCTCTTCTTCGGTGGTTTCGGCCGCTCCTCGGGCAATGGCTGTATAGCTTGTCGGAAACCATGAAGTCAAAATCGGTCTGCCGGGAGCTGCAGAAAGAGACTCACTTTCTTGATTTTCTTTTCTCTCATACCCGATTGATTCATGCCATTGAAGCGTTCTTGTGGAGTCATCAATCGTTCTAATTCCAAACCCCTCAGGACAGACTTCTTTCAAATGATTAAGAACATCTTCGTAATCTTGAGGTTTAGATTTCAGTTTGCCGGTCAGGATTTGTGCATAAGCATGGCTGTTGACTTTTAAAGATTGGCGGTTCTTGTAGCAGCACAAAGGCAGCACCAGGCGCTGAGAGGCACGGGTCATGCCGACATAGGCAAGGCGCAGATTCTCGAGCACTTCCTGGTGATAAAGCTGTTTAAAGACATCGGCATAAAGTTTATGAAAACTGATGGTGAGCTTAATGCGTCCGTTCTTTGTTTCTCTGAAGATGCGTTTTTGACTGTATTTATCTCCGGGAGTTTTGGGTTCCATCTGGTTGGCAAAGAGCAGAAAAACGACGGGAAACTCCAGCCCTTTACTTTTGTGGATCGTCATGACGTTGACAAGATCGGCGTCACTGTCAAGTCTCAGACGGTATTTATCCTCATCGGAAGGATTTTTAATCTGCTGAGCAAGCCATCTGGCCAGACCGGAAACGCCTTTAAGAGAACTTGAAGCCTCCTGAAGAATTTCAATCAGGTGTTGGTAATTAGCCAGTTGTCTTTCACCGTCAATAATGGGAAGAAGCCGAAATTGCGTGCGGCACTCACGCATAATTTTGGCAATCGCCGCAGACACTCCGCGCTTTTCCCATATCTTGACGGCTTGCTCAATGAGTTCTCTTGCTTTAAGAGCAGCCTTATCATCAACTTTTTCCTTCGAATCGTTTTCAAACCCTTCAGGAATAATTGAGTTGATGGTTTCGCCCATCAAGCGGGTGGCGCGTGCCTGACGAAGTGCGTTCACATCGCGGGGAGATTCGAGAGCTTCAATAATCCGAAGCATTTCCCGGGCTTCTTCCGTGTTGAAGATATTGCTTTCGTCTTGGAAAAGTATGCGAATACCCTTTTTTGCCAGTGCGTTTTTAATCAAATCCACATAGGTTTTATTTCGAACGAGAATGGCAATGTCACCGGGTTTTAACCGCTCGGTCTCAGACTTGTAGACGCTGCCTGATAAGAGTGCGGCGATTTCACTGGCTACGAGTTCAACCTGTTGAGCACGGTCGCCTCCGGGATTAAAAAGGCTTTCTTTTTTTGTCCAAATCTCAAAGGTGTTGAGCGCTTTAAAGCCCCCGTTTTCTTTGATCAAAAGCGGTCCTTTCCTGCCGCCGGCATCAATGGCGCTGTAACTCATACCGGAATCCAAAAAGGGTTCACCGGACTGGGTAAAGAAGCAGTTGATCGACTCCAAGAGCGTCGGGCAGGAACGGAAATTTTTCTTTAGTTCACAGATCTCACCGATGTCTTTTTGAGCGGCAAGATACGTGTCGATATCAGCATCTCTGAATCGGTAAATGGACTGCTTGGGGTCACCGACGAAAAATACCGATTTTGCCTTGCTGTCAGGCATAAGAAACAGTCGCTTAAATATTGCGTACTGAATGGGATCGGTATCCTGAAACTCGTCAATGAGAATACCGTCGTAGCGGCTTTGAACACGCTTAACAAAAGCCTCATTACCGAGTTCCCGATACATATCAAGCAGTAAGTCATTGAAAGAGCGAATGCCTGCGCTGCGTTTTTTCTGCTTTAGCAGAGCAGGTGTCGTTTCAATGAAGCGCTCTAAGATCTTGCGGAATTGTTCTTCAGTTTCGATTTGCTGCGGAGTTT
This sequence comes from uncultured Sutterella sp., assembly GCA_905201055.1. Lineage (GTDB taxonomy): Bacteria > Pseudomonadota > Gammaproteobacteria > Burkholderiales > Burkholderiaceae_F > Aphodousia. The sequence goes on from CAJKMT010000022.1 coordinate 9,263, forward strand.
CCATCCAACCGGCTTTGGCATCGTGCTTACCGGTTTTGTTGCTGACATAAAGCAGATTCTCAAAAAGAGCGATATCGGCATCTTCAGGCGTGCCGGTGAGTGTTTTAAGAATCATGTCCCAAGGATCTTTATCGATCAGAATCCGCTTTAATTCATCGTTATCGATGTGCTCGAGATGTTCGCGCAAAAACTCATCAATCACTTCACTTCTCAGATCGGCATCATCGCCGATCTCAAAATCAAAGCCTTCGGAGCTGGAAAATTTATTTTCCTCGAGCATTCGTTGACAGAAACTGTGAATCGTGAAAATTGACGCATCGTCAAGACGGTCGATAGCATCATGAAGCCCCTGCGGATCGATTCCTTTTTCCCGCCATTTTTTGATGAGTCCCAAAAGCGTATCGTCACAGTAGGACTCAGCGTTCTCACTGTCTTCAAGAGCTTGCTGAGTGCGCACCAAAAGGTCTCTGACGCGCATTTTTAATTCTGCTGCGGCTGCTTTGGTAAAGGTGACCAAAAGGAGCCGCTCGATCGCAATCCTCTCTTCAACAATCAGTCTCAGAACGATATGAGTGAGCGAGTAGGTTTTCCCGGTTCCGGCACTCGCTTCAATAAGTCTTCGTCCGATAAGAGGGGAGAAGGCAATTTCAAAAACGGATCTCATCGGGCACCTCCGACAAGCAGTATTTCCAAAGTATTGTCAAAGTCTAGCATCGCCTGAGAGCGGTCTATATCATCATTTTTTTGAGGGTAAATCATATCGGGTTCGATCATGATTGCCGCATACTTAAAAAGTTCATCGGTTATTATGCAGGCACTGTCATAATCATTGCCTCGCCACATCACCGGTTCGAGATTATTCGGAAAGGCAGAGGTCACAAGACAGCCTCGGCTGATGACTTCACGCATGAGAGCGGTCATGCGCTGCACAAAATTAAGTCCTCGTATTTTCCCGATTGCCTTATAAATTTTTACCGAATTGTTTTCTAAAAGATCAATAACGATCAGGTTAGCCTCAAGTCCGCAGGCATTGACGGCAGCTGCTTTCACAAAAGCCTGTGAGAGCGCAGTTTTTGATGAGGCCACTTCAAGCAGGTAGGGTTTGCCGTTTTCAATACTGTCTGACCATAAGACTTCTTCAGACGCTTTATTCTTTTTAAGATGAAAGCGCAGCACTTCAATGCCATCTGCCTGAAGTGTTTCAAATAACCCGCTATTGCCCAAATCCAACAGAAGGTTTTCTTTTTGGGAATCGGCGAGCGACTGTATTTCTTTTTTCAGGGAGTAGCCTTTTGAAATTTGCCGCACATCCTCTTCATACTGCAAAAGCCGAATGCTTTCGGTGCCCTTGGTGGGATCAAGGCTCACTCGCCGAAGAATATCGTCAACGGTTTTACCTTCTTGCAGCATTGCCCAAACCTGTGTGCGAAGAATGTGCATTTCAAGAGAGTCTTTATCGCTGATGATAGGGAGTGTGTCAGCAACCGAATTGTCATAATCTCTGAAACCGAGCCGCCCCTGAAGCCACTGCATCCGCCCTTTGACAAAAGCCAGCAACTCCTCAAGATAAAGCGTTTCAGAAAAAAGCGCTTTATTAACGGGACCTGTAAGCATCATCGGCTCCGGGTCACTGTAGTGAGTCGATTGAGCAATTCGGAGCGCCTCAAGTGTCTCGGTCATGAAGCTCTTCCAACCGCGCGTCGGTGTGGTTTTGAAATTCTCAGGTGATGTGTCCGTTAAAGTAATATCGACTGTCAGGCTACCTGACATGCGTTGTTTGGCTTCAAGCGTTGTTTGTTCTTCGGAGGCCTCAGCGTTTTGCGTCAAAAAATCCAGTAAATCCACAACCACGGGAGACGGATTTTGCGGAGTCTTTTTATTGCTGCCCACACAATAAGAGCAAACAAAACGCTCGCGTGCTGATAAAAAGAGGTCTAGGAATACGTTTCGGTTATCCGACCGACTGTCTCGGTCATTTTGGCGTTTGAGGGAATCAGCGCCCATGAGGTCAAATTCCTCAAAACGTTGGTTACCGGGGAACCCTGAATTTTCACCCAAGCCGAGAGCAATAATGACCTTAAAAGGCAGCCCCCTGAATGTGCTCATCGGAGCCAGGGTGATGCGCCCCACGGCGGGATTTCTGTCCGAGGGCTCACCGATTCGCTCTTCGAGTGCACGCCAGTACACGTAAAGCGGCATCGTGATCGGTTCAGGAACGGTGGTAAGGGTAAATTCCTGACTGCGAAGCACGCCTCGAATGCTCATGAGCGCCATTCGGTCAATCTTTTTGGCGAAGAAATCATCCAAAAGCGCATAAGCCCACAGGGATAAATCAGCCGGCAGTGCCTCTTCACCGAGTTTTCTCATGCGGACAAACGCATTTTTGAGTTTTTCTGTCAAAAGACAGAGTTTGAGAAATAAATCCTGGTGTTCGGCAATGTCGGCAAAGCTGTCGGCTCCGTGCTGAACGGGCAAAATGTCGGCCGAGCACTCAAAAGTGCCTTCTTTGAAAACGTATCCCCAACTTAAGCGTTCAATGGCACGCTCCAGCGTTCCGTCCTCAGCTTCTCGGATTAAATCTTCATTTGCCTGCGGGTGAGTGGCAATGAAATGTTCGGTGTTAAGAGCGTCTCTGAAACCTGCGGCTAAGAGCCAGTCATGAATGATATTGAGGTCGCTCAGATCAAGTTCGAGAGCTTCTCCCACTGTGGGCAATTCAAGCCACGCATTCAGTGCGCGAAGACTCATCGAATTCATGAGCAGTTTGCCTAAATCAACAAGAGATCGGGCACTCATATTGGCGTCAACCGAAGCTTTGCCGAAAATCTGATAGTCCATTCGGTACTGAGGGGGCAGAGCCTGCATGCAGGCTTCAAACACCGGTGCCGTTTTTTCAATTTCAGGCGTTACGATCAAAACGTCTTCGGGTTTGAGTGCCAAAGTCTTGTCGGCAAAATAGTCCTGAATCATATTGATCGCGTTTTGGACTTCGCGCGTCAGAGTCGGTGCCTTTATTAACCGAATCGATCGGTCGTCAGGCGAAAAATCGCAGGGTAATTCAAGAGACGAATTTTGCAAAATAGCTCTTTGGGCGGTATGCAGGAGACACGAGTCGTCCTGAACCAGATCAAGCCGCTCAGTTTCACTCTGAGTCCATATATCGAGATTTTGCAGCGGAGCCTTCGTGAGATCGGGAAGCATTTGCGGACGGTGGTCGCTGTTGTCGGCTTCGTCCGGTGTGAAGGTCCAGAAGCGATTGATCATTGCTCGGGTTGAGGCGGCATTTTTGCGAAGATAGTTCAGTGCGGTGTCACGCTCGTCATCGCTGTCAGCGAAAGAGTCAAACCAATACTCCACGCACGGATTGAGCATATAAACGTACACTTTGTGCCCGTGCTCAGACAAAAGCTTGATGACTGGCAGCATCAGAGGGGAAATGCCTGTAGGTTCAAAAAAGTGCAGGGTCTCCGGTTCGTTTGCAAATTTAATTTCCAGCGATTCGGGATTCGCGTAAAGCTTCAAAGTCTCGCGCCCGGCCCAAACTTTGGTTTCCGCGAGCTTTTCCCAAATGGCTTTTTGCCAGCCGAAGTCAGGGTGAGCCAAGAGAGACTTCTTTTCTTTCTCAAGGAGCGCAGTATTTAGCTCATCGTAAACCGTTTGGGTTTTCTCATTTCCGAGTCCCATCCACTCGGCAACCCAGTCAAAACGGTAGTTGACGTATTTATTAAAGACCGTGGCGATTTTGGCCGAGAGTTCGTAGCGGGCAAGCGCTTTTTCGCGGGCTGTCGTGCGGTGACTGAAAAAAGTTCTCAGGCGCTCGTATCTGTCAATAAACTCATCGGTTAAAACCGTCCATATCACCCACAGAAAGTCCTGTGCCTGATCGGGGTTGCCTACGCCAATGCCCGCATAATTGTGAAACCACGATTGAGTTGTCCAAAAATCGATGCCCGAACAGATGCCGTTGACCTGAGCCAGGTGCTGACGCAGGCGGTTATTGATGGCGCCGGTTGAGGAAATGATGCGTACACGCTCAAAAGGGTTGGCTGAGGCTTTTTTGTCCGTCGTGACTTCTGCGGTAAGGTATGCCTCAAGAATCTCGTAGGCGTTGCTGTAAACGGTCTTAAGCATCTCGACATTTATCCTTTATTGAGCGGCCGGTTCCTTTTCTACCCGAACGATGCCGGCTTTTTCCTTCCAGGTGTTGATCCACCCGGTCAAAAGCAGCGTGTCTTCAATGACGACCGTGAGAACATAATGACCGTTATCGAGTTTTTCAATCTTCTGAGTCCTGTTAAAAGGTGCCTCGGATAAATTCAGAGCGGTTGCTTCACTCGTAAATTCAAGAGTCAGTTTGACGATGGGCGTCGCCTCGTTTGTGTAATTGAAGTGATGTTCTCTGACATACGTCTTGATGTCAAAGTCTCTTTCTTTCTGTGCGGGTTCATTCAAAAGTTCCGCATCGGTGATACGGTGAAGCGCCAAATGGCGGATATCGGTATAGCCGTCAAAGCGGCAGACAAGATATAGACGGATATCCTGCTGGACTAGCCCCATCGGGGAAATGGTTTTTGTTTTCTCGTGCCCCTCGGTATTGTGATAGGTGACTTTGAGTTTTTGGTTGTTAAAAAGGGCGTTTGAGACTTCTTCAAAGATTCTGGGTTTAATGTTGGGCGGAATCTGAGGCAGGCTGTTAGAGACAACCGCCACTTTGTTGAGCCATTCATTTTCTTTGGTGACACGCCCCGGTACATCATCGAGAACCTGTTTGGCCGCTTCAAAAAAAGGTTCCATGGCACGGTTGAGTTTGCCCGGAAGCTGATATTTGAGGTTGGCTTCCACCAGGCGCATCATGAGTGCCTCCTGAGGGGACAGTTTTGTAAAGGGGAAGGGGGAGGAGTCTGTTCCCATCCGATAGCTATAGGGCTTACTACGGTCGTCGCGCTCAAGCGGCAAATTGCCCGATTCATAGAGCTGCTTGAGATAGCGCTGCAGGGTGAGAATCTGCACTTCGATCCCCGATGCACGGAGACTGTTTTGGATTTCCATTGTGGAAATGAAACGATGGCGCGGAATGCGGCGAATCACTTCCAAATAAAGCATTGCTTGATTGATTGCGTTCATTTGTCTTGCCATTTGAGTTTCTCTCCGTTTAATTGTTCCAAGTATTCTATCAATTTAAGAAGGAGCCAATTTATCGCGCAGCACGGAACATGTATTTTTTTGTTTTTGCTCCACGGATGATCTTTTGCGGCTACAATTTTCGGCGTTGTTGAGATTAAGGAAAGCAGTTTGAAATGGATTCAGCAGACATACTGACAATGATGGGATGGGCAGCGGGCGGCACCGGGTTCACGTTCATGATGACGGCAGTGGGCGCGGCAAGCGTATTCTTTTTCCGAAAAACCGTCTCAGAAAATGTCCACCGCATGGCTTTGGGACTTGCTGCGGGCATTATGATCGCCGCCTCAGTCTGGAGTCTTTTGATTCCTGCGATGGAAGCCGCTCATGAGGCCGGTGGCACCGAGTGGCTGCCTGCGGCCGGCGGCTTCATTTTGGGTGTTGCCTTCCTCTTGCTTTTGGATGAATTGATGCCGCACCTGCACCCCGGCTCTGATCATCCTGAGGGACCGAAGTCCGGACTCTCTCGTGCTTCACTTTTATTTTTTGCTGTCACGCTTCACAACATTCCTGAAGGCATGAGTGTGGGCTTACTTTTTGTAGTGGCGGGGCAAACGGGCGATCCTGTCGCTTTATCGGCGGCTTTTGCTTTGGCTCTCGGTATGGGTATCCAGAATGTGCCCGAAGGCGCCGCGGTGGCTTTGCCCTTAAGACAAGAGGGCTACAGCGCGAAAAAAGCGTTTGCGTTCGGTGCCCTGTCCGGTCTAGCTGAACCCGTGTTCGGTATTTTGGTGGTTTTGTGTGCCTCGTGGATTACGCCTTTTATGCCGTGGCTTTTGGCTTTCAGTGCGGGCGCCATGATGTACGTGGTCGTTGAAGAGCTGATACCTGAGGCGCATCTTGGCGAGCACTCTAATATCGGTACGTTAAGTGTGATGGCAGGCTTTGTGTTGATGATGACTCTTGACTGCGCTTTGGGTTAATCTAGGACTTTTTCGACGCCTTAACCAAAAGCATCATTTTTCAAGCGAGGAGATTTCAATGAGGTTGCCGTCCGGATCGCGGATATAAAAGGATGTGATAGGACCTGCGGCACCGGTACGACCCACCGGACCCAATTCGATTTCAATATTTTGGCTCAATAGATAATTTTGTATTTCACCGACACTTGAGTCAGTCAGAAGACAAAAATCAGCGCTTCCGGACGTGGGAACCGACGCATGAGGCACAATCGGGCTGTCAGCCTGATGCAAATTGATTTTTGAAGAGCCGATTTGTACGGCAAACCGGTTATCTCCGAAAGTGATTATCGGACAACCTAAAGTATCCCGATAAAACCTGACAGATTTTTCGATATTCCGTACGGTCAAAACAAAATGATCAATTGCGGTTAATGAAAATTTTGAACTCATAGACAAAAGCCCCTTGGTTTTAAGCAAGGGGCCCTGTTCTTTAAAGCGAATCGCTTGCAAAATCAGCCAGCCGGCTTCTTTCTCCACGCTGCAGCGTCACATGGCCGGAATGTTCCCACCCTTTGAAACGGTCAACCACATAGGTCAGCCCCGATGAACCTTCAGTTAAATAGGGGGTATCAATTTGGGCAATGTTGCCTAAGCACACGATCTTTGTGCCGGGACCCGCACGGGTAATAAGCGTCTTCATCTGTTTGGGCGAGAGGTTTTGCGCTTCATCGATAATGACAAACTTATTGAGGAAGGTGCGGCCGCGCATAAAACTCATGCTTTTTACTTTAATGCGGCTGCGGATCAAGTCATTGGCGGCATGCCGGCTGCTCCAGTCGCTGCCCGACTCAATGTTGTTGAGCACTTCAAGGTTGTCTTCAAGCGCGCCCATCCAAGGCAGCATTTTTTCTTCTTCAGTGCCGGGCAAAAAGCCGATTTCTTCTCCAACGCTTACTGTCGCGCGGGTAAAGATAATTTCCGAAAAGCGACGCATGTCAAGAGTTTGAGTAAGCGCGGCAGCCAAAGTAATAAGAGTTTTGCCGGTGCCCGCCTGACCCAGGAGCGTGACAAAATCGATATCCGGGTTCATCAAAAGGTCAAGTGCGAAGCACTGTTCGCGGTTTCTCGCCGTAATGCCCCAAACGGAGTGCTTTGACTGCATGTAGTCCCGAACAACGCAAAGGGTGGCGGTTTTCCCTTCAATCTTTTTGACCTGCGCCATAAAGGAGTTGTCAGGCAGGTAAATAAAGAGATTGGTGAACCATTCACGCACAAGGGGACCGGTCACTTTGTACCAAGTGCGGCCGTCTTCTTTCCAGCTTTGCATTTTCTTGCCGTGAGTTTCCCAGAAGTCTTCGGGCAGCTGCATGCGGCCGGAATAAAGCATTTCGGTGTCATCGAGCGTTTTGTCCGAGAAATAGTCTTCTGCGGCAAGCCCCATGGCGGTGGCTTTGATGCGCATATTGATGTCTTTGGAGACAAGGACGACAGAGCGCTCTTTTTCCCTGTTTTGAAGTGCCTGCACAACAGCGAGAATCTGATTGTCGGCTTTGCCTTGAGGCAGCCCCTGGGGCAGTTGTGCATCAAGCGTTTGCGTCTGAAAGAACAGCTTGCCTTTGGCTTCAATATGCCCTAAAGCGGCCAATTCAATACCGTCGGTGATATTGCCCTGACTGTGTCCGAGCAGCTGATCGAGGTAGCGGGAGACCTGACGGGCATTGCGGGAGACGTCGCTCATGCCTTTTTTATGACCGTCCAATTCTTCAAGTGTCACCATCGGCAGAAACACGTCATGCTCTTCGAATTGAAAAAGCGATACGGGATCGTGCATGAGCACATTGGTATCGAGTACGAAAAGCTTTTTACCATGGGTTTTTGCCCGATAGCCTTTTCCTTTTTGTTTTTTGTGAAGTTCTGCTTTTTTCTCTAAAGAGAATTCATCATCCGTTGTTTTTACAACGGCAGGCTGAGTTTTCACTTTGGGGGTTACTTTGCTTTTTGGCTTCACGCTTTTGGGCAAAGGAGATTGAGTTTCAGTTTTTTCAGAAGGCTTTTTCTCAACCGAACGGACACTGACGATATCTGAATCTTTCAACACTGTACCCATAGTTTTGGGCGGGGGAGGCAGGGGCATCCTTTTCTCCAAATAATTAAAGTGATTTCAAGTAGTCTAGGACAGCTTGTGCGTGACCGGCGACTTTAACTTTTCGCCATTCACCGCAGACCACACCTTCGGGATTAATCAGGAAGGTGCTTCTTTCAATTCCCATATATTCACGTCCGTAAAGCTTTTTGAGCTTGATGACATCAAAAGCTTTGCATAGCGACTCGTCGCTGTCACTGATGAGCGCAAACGGGAAACCCTGTTTGCTGCAAAAGTTGTTATGACTCTTAATGGAGTCGCGCGATACGCCGATCACTTCGCAGCCTGCTTCTTTAAATTGGCTGTAAAGAGCGGCAAAGTCGCGTCCTTCCATGGTGCAGCCGCTTGTGTTGTCTTTGGGGTAAAAGTAAAGAACCGTATAGCGGTCTTTAAACATCTCGGAGGTGATTTCACCGGTAGTGGCTTGAGCAGAAAATTGAGGGATTGTCTGATTGAGGATCTCCGGCATATTGATTTCCTTTATGTACACTCCTGAAAGCTTAACAAAGCTTTGTGCTCTTGGCGTACAATCACCCCAACTTTTTTGTGAATTTTCTATGACAAAAGACGGTCCTCTTTGGTTAGTTGTATTAAGTGTTGCCACCGGAGCCACTTTAGGCGCCATGCTGCGGTGGTGGCTGACTTATGCTTTTAACAGTACGTCTTGGTTTCTGTCCTCACCTTTAGGGACTCTTTTGTCAAATCTTTGCGCAGCCTATCTGATGGGTATGGCGCTTGCCTGGCTTTCAACACGCCCTGAAATCAGTCCAGCGGTGCGGCTTTTTATCATCACGGGCTTCCTGGGAGCTTTTTCTACGCTCACTGCCGTTCTGGGTGAAAATCTTCACTTCATGCTCACCGGTCAGTGGCTTGCCTCTTTAGAGCATTTTCTGATGCACATCGGCGGTTCATTTATCGCCCTGGTTCTCGGTGTTTTAACCATCAGAGGCCATCTCTGAGGTTAATGCTTCAAACATCGGGAAAGCAGCTTCGATTGTTTGACAATTGTGCAACAATCTATTTCAAATTCTTCTTATCTCATTGAAAATTAAAATAAAAACATAGTTTCCGAGCCTCTTGAAATTTCAAAACCCTCCCCCATATAGGAGTTAGAACGAATTGCTCGGACAGGCACTTTAAGTTTGTCCGGCAGAAGGAAACAGAAACAATGAGACAAGATAAATTAACGACTAAATTTCAACAGGCTTTGGCTGACGCACAAACGATTGCGCTTGGCAACGACAACCAAATCATGGAAGATCTCCATCTTCTGGCCGCTTTTTTGCGTGATGAGGAAGGATCTGCCAAGTCGCTGCTGCAAAGAGCAGGCGTCTCGGTTCAAAAGCTCGTCCAGGAAGTCGAGGATGCGGTGCGCCGTTTGCCTAAAGTAAGCGGCACGGGCGGCGATATTCAGCCCGGGCGTGACCTCATTAATTGGTTGAACCTCACGGAAAAAGAAGCCATGGCTCACGGCGACGAGTACATCTCCGTTGATATGGCGCTTTTGGCTTTAACGCAGTCTCAGGGCGAAGCGGCTCGAATCGCCAAACGCTGCGGTTTGACCCGTAAAGCATTGGAAGCGAGCATTGCTGAAGTTCGAGGGGGAGACTCTGCCGACAATCCCGATGCGGAAAATCAGCGTGAGGCCTTAAAGAAGTACACGATTGATTTAACAGCACGCGCCCGCGAAGGCAAGCTTGATCCGGTGATCGGCCGCGACGATGAAATTCGTCGTGCCATGCAGATTCTGCAGCGCAGAACGAAAAATAATCCGGTACTGATCGGTGAACCCGGTGTCGGTAAGACCGCTGTGGTTGAAGGGCTGGCGCAGCGCATCGTTAACGGTGAAGTGCCCGATACGCTTAAAAATAAGCGTATTTTGAGCCTGGATATGGCAGGTTTGATTGCCGGCGCCAAGTATCGCGGTGAATTTGAGGAACGCTTAAAGAAGCTTCTCAAGGAAGTCACTCGTGCCAACGGTCAGATCATTTTGTTTATCGATGAACTGCATACGGTGGTGGGCGCCGGTAAAACCGAGGGCTCGATGGATGCGGGCAATATGCTTAAACCGGCACTGGCTCGCGGTGAGCTGCACGTGATCGGCGCAACGACTCTTGACGAGTACCGTAAATACGTTGAAAAGGATGCCGCCTTGGAGCGTCGTTTCCAAAAAGTGATGGTCGATGAACCGAGCGTTGAGGATACGATTGCCATTTTGCGCGGACTGCAGGAAAAGTATGAAGCGCACCACGGTGTGGAAATTACCGACCCGGCTATTGTCACGGCGGCAGAATTGTCGCACCGCTACATTACGGATCGCTTCCTGCCCGATAAGGCCATTGACCTGATCGATGAAGCGGCAGCCCGTGTGAAGATGGAAATTGACTCCAAGCCCGAGGCGCTCGATAAGCTTGATCGCCGTCTCATTCAATTGAAGATTGAACGTGAGGCGATGAAAAAGGAAACCGATGAAGCCAGTAAAACACGTTTGGCGGCTATCGAAGACGAGATCGGCGACCTGACGAAGCAATACGGTGACCTCGAAGAGGTTTGGAAGAAGGAAAAGATTGAAGCCCTGGAAGCAAAGAAAGCACGCGATGACATTGATAAGACGCGTCATCAGATGGAAGAGTATCGCCGTCAGGGACAGTTTGAAAAACTCGCCGAACTTCAATACGGGGTGCTGCCGAAGTTGGAAGAAAAGCTTCGCAAGGAAGAGTCTAAGAAAGGTGAGATGAAGCCTAAGCTTTTGCGCACGAGTGTCGGCGCAGAGGAAATCGCCGAGGTTGTCTCTCGTGCCACGGGTATTCCGGTAGCGAAGATGATGGAAGGCGAACGGCAAAAACTTCTCCATATGGGAGATGCGCTTGAAAAGCGGGTCGTCGGTCAGCCCGAAGCGGTTAAGGCCGTGGTTGAAACGATTCTGCGCTCGAGAGCCGGACTTTCCGATCCGAACCGCCCCTACGGCTCCTTCCTCTTCTTAGGACCCACGGGTGTCGGTAAGACTGAATTGACGAAGGCTTTGGCAGAATTCCTCTTCGATACGGAACATGCCGTCGTACATGATGAGCAGGCGAACGGATATACCAACGAAATGATCGTTATTCTACACAAGTAATGCTATGGAACGGATTTTCATTCCCGGCAGTCGGTGGCTGTTCTTCAAACTCTATACGGGAACACAGAGTGCCGACATCCTGCTGACCCGACATATCAGCCCTTTCGTGCGGCGGTTGCGCGAAAGCGGTGCGATCGACGATTTCTTCTTCATCCGCTACACCGATCCGCTGTTCCATCTGCGCCTGCGCCTGCATCTTCCCGATACATCGCGTTACGGCGAAGTGTTCGGGGCATTCTACGAGACGTTCCAGCCTTGCGTGGAAAGCCGCCTCGTGACGACGATCGCCTGCGACACTTATGTTCGCGAAATAGAGCGCTATTGTGAGGAGACAATGGTGCAGACAGAACGGTTATTTTGCATCGATAGCGAATGTATTGTCCGAATAATGCAGACTTTACAGCAGAAATTTCTGTTCGGAACATACCCTCGTGAAGAAATTAGATGGCGTATCGGATTACTCTTAATAGACGATCTATTAGAGGTTTTCAATCTATCATTGCCTGAAAAAGAAAAATTCATGACCGATGCGGCAACAGCGTTCAAAACGGAATTTGGTTTTACCGTTCATCGGGCGACTAAACAACTGAACGATAAGTATAGATTATTGCGAAACGATCTATACAAAGTCCTACAAACTCGATTGCAAGATGAATTTCCTAATTCGATATTAGAAATACGAAAGCAACAGTTCCGACAACTCTCATTTGAGATTAAACAGTCAGTTCCCGATGCGTATTTCCCTGTCTATCTTCGAAGTTTAACACATATGACGATGAACCGCCTATTCCGGTCGCAGAATCGTCTTTGCGAAATGATGATATATGAATATTTGAGTAGAAGTTATGCAGCTTTAAGGAATAGACAATAAACAGAAAAGTCCCAATAGGGACTTTTCTGTTTATTGTCTTGATACTGATGTTATCCGATACATGTATCTTTCGAAGCTGCACAATAGCAGCCATCATTCGTTGCGCAATAGAGATCTGAGAAATCACAGATATCCGTTTCGGGTTGGCAACCCTCGGATGGATTTGGACAAACTTCGGTCTGCTCAATGCAAGGATCGGAAATACACCCTTTAGATGGACATGCAAATGTCGCACATGCTATTGTATTATCCGTACAAACGTCTGTCCATCCTGTAGGACAATCTGTCTTTTGTGTTCTGATAATAACAGTCCCTGTATTAATACCAGTGCCAGCTCCACCTTTAGTCAAATTGTTCATCTGGTTTCTATCCAAGATAGAAACGATCTCTTTTTTGAGTTGCAGTTTCTTTTTCATGGTAGTAAAGTTTTAGGTTAGACACTCAAATATACAATATTTTGTTTGTATTATCAAAATAATTATCGAAATTTTTCTATATTTGAGAGTGCTAAAAGTCCTTTGCGTGCTTATGAGGGGATTTTTTCTTGTATTGGGATATTTGATCGGAGGAGGTCTGTCGTATGGATTCGCCCAGCCGTCGTACTATGCGAACCCGTTCATTGAGCAGATCGAGCATTAC
>CAJKMT010000023.1 GCA_905201055.1 uncultured Sutterella sp.
CCGCCACTGAACCCGAATCAGCGTAGAAAATCTTTTGAAGACCATCAGGAACAATCTTCATGAGTCGGCGTGAGAGTTCAATTGCAGGATCATGAGTCAAGCCGCCGAACATCACATGAGAAAGCGCCTGCGCCTGATTTTGTAAAGCCTTTACTAAAGCCGGATGCCGGTAACCGTGAGCCGCACACCACCAGGCACTTGTTCCGTCAATGAGTTTTTGTCCGTCTGCCAATTCAATTGTGACGCCCTGAGCACCGACCACTTTTTCGAGACGAGGCGGATGAAGTGTTCCGGCATAAGGATGCCAAATGTGTTTACGATCAAAATCGAGTCCCTCGTCTTCTTCCATCTGGTAGCCGCAATCCCGGGCAGCTTTTCGATCCGATTCAACACTGGTACCTTGCGTTGTCAGCATGTCGCCTGCGATCGCGCTGTTAATACCGGCTCTTAAGCATTGCTTCACGCAAACTTCCGACAATCGTCTTCTGCCGCCCGCAAAACGCAGATAGGCACAGGGATTCGCTAATCTGAAAAGCGCAACGGTGCGTACAATCTCCTCTTCAGATAAACGAGTCATATCCCCCAGCGGTGTCCCGGCAATGGGTTCCAGAATATTGATGGGAATTGAGGGAACTTTGAGTTTTTGAAGTGCCAGAGCCAATTCAATTCTGTTAACTCGGCTTTCCCCCATGCCGATAATGCCGCCGGAGCACACTTCAAGCCCTGCCTTTCTTGCAGCCTCAATCGTTTTAATCTTGTCGGCAAACTTATGCGATGAACAAACGAACGGGAAAAAATTTTCAGAAGCTTCCAAATTACAGTGACAACGGCTCACACCCGCCTGCGCCAGTAATTTAAATTCCTTCTCCGCCAAAAGCCCCGCCGAGACGCAGATTTCCAGCGACGTCACCCTTCTTAACTCACGAACAACTTCGGCTGCTTCCCGAACCTCTCTGGGCGAGAGTTTTCTTCCGCTTGTCACCAGTGAGTATCTCGTAGCACCGGACTTCTCCGCAGCAAGCGCCCCATCGATTACCTTTTTTGCATCAAGAAGGGGATAGACGCTGCAGGCGCCTTGATAATGTTTGGACTGCGCACACCAATGACAGTCCTCAGAACAGCGTCCGCTTTTAGCGTTCACAATCGCACAAAAGTTAAAGACCGAACTAGCCTTAGCGGCTGTGACTTCGTGGGCCGCTTCAATCAAATCAGCAAGCGGAGCATCCGCCGCTGCCAAAAGATCTTCCAATGTTTGCGGCTGTTCATTTAATGCCCGTTCTTTAACCGCATTCAATCGCAACTGTGTTTCAGTCATATTGTCGTCTCGTACTTACCAGTTCAAATCAAAAAAAATTTTTGTCACATCAACACGCCCCCGATTAATGCGGTACTCCACCGGCATATGACCGAAAGTCAGTGAAACTCTCTCGGTACAAAGGGCATCAAAATTTAACGGAACGTTCAACGTTTTTGCCGTTTTATCATCCAATCTTTCATAGTGTGCGGAGCACTTTTGATTGATGATGACCACATTAAATTCACGGTCGAAAAACTCATAGAAAGACTCCCCCTGACGAAAACGCTGAAGGAAAAAGTCTTTAGTCAGCCCCTCAAACTTATCGGCTAAGAGAAAACTCTCATCAATGGAGACAATTTCTTCTTCACCGTTTTGAGTGCGGATCCAATGCCTGACCATATGAATAAATCGGCTCTTATCTGTTGCATTGAGGGCTGTGTAAATTTTCTCACCAACGTTTGAAGTGACTTCAAAGACAATGAGCTTACTGAAATCTCCCCGCTTTTGTCCGTCTAAATTACGGTAGATCTGAAAGACGTTCCAATACCCTCCGTCACGATAGGTGCGCACAAAAGTGCCGACTCCTTCGCGCCTGAGCAAAACTCCGTCGTTAACGAGACTTTCAACCGCCCGTCTTAATGTACCGATCGATACCCCCAGCTGCTGGGCTAAAACCGGTTCAATCGGAATTTTCTCGCCGGGGCCCCATTGACCGGATTGAATGGCTTTAAGCAGAATCTGGCGAACCTGTTCATACAAAGGTTGACGATTGACTCTTGAGATCGACAGCATGTTGTCTCTCCGATTCATATGAATGATTAATGATACATCTTTCCCTCTTCTCGTTAAGAACAACAAAACCTAGACTAAGAAAATAACACCTAAAAGGAGAAAGACCATGCCCGTAGAAATTCCTCAACTGGATCCTGAGATTTACGCCGGCATTGAACGCCTGAAAGCATCGCCAAAAATGGCAAAAGCTTTGCAAATTGCTTTTGATGAAGCCGATTTCGGCATGCAGGAACAAATTGAACTGTGCGAAATCCCTGCCCCGACTTTTGAAGAAGGCGTGCGTGCTGAAGATATCGTGCGCCGCATGAAGGCCTACGGACTCACTGACGTTACGATTGACGATATCGGCAACGTAATCGGTTTCAGACCCGGTAAAGGTAACGGCCCGGTTTTAGCAATCGGCGCCCACATGGATACAGTCTTTCCCGCCGGCACTGACGTGACGGTTCGCCAGGAAGGCAACCGCTATTATGGCCCCGGCATCGGTGACAACTGCTCCGGTCTTCGCGCCTTGCTGCAAATCATTCGTTCCCTGAACAAGGCTGACATTCAAACTGAAGGCGACATTTATTTCGTTGCCACAGTCGGCGAGGAAGGCTTGGGCGACATCCGCGGCTCCAAGCACTTTGTGGCCACTCACAAAATTGACGGTTTCTTAGCCATTGACAACACAGAAATCGGGCGCATTTTGCGCGGTGCTGTCGGCTCTCACCGCTATCGCGTGACAATTGAAGGCCCCGGCGGACACTCCTACGGCAATTTCGGTGAGGTGGGCAGTGCCATTCATGCCATGTGCATCGCAGGCAACATGATTGCCCATTTAAAGACGCCCTCAGATCCCAAGACAACTTTCACAATCGGCACGATCAAGGGCGGCACGAGTGTCAACACCATCGCTCCTTCCTGCACGGTAGAAATTGACATGCGCAGTCTCGATAACGATGCGCTTTTGAAGATCGAAGCCGAAATTCTCGCCTGCTTTGACAAGGCCGTGGCCGAAGAAAACGCCATTTGGGGCATCACGGATCCGGCCAAGCAAGTCAAATGGAAGAAAGAAGGAATCGGTGACCGTCCGGCCGGCATGCGCCCGGCTGACTGCCCCGTGCTTCAAGTGTCCCGTTCCGCTTTAGAAGCGCTCGGTCAGAAACTGACCAACTACGGTGTTTCGTCCACTGACGCCAATGCACCGGTCAGCATGGGTATCCCTGCGACCTGCTTGTCCTCGGGCGGCATTCAATACAAATGCCACACCATTCACGAATACTTTGACAAAGTAGATATTCACCTTGGCCCGCAATTGCTGATTTTGACGGCTGTCGGTCTCGTAGGCTGTGAAGGCTTTAAGGCTGTTCTTCCCAAACGTGAGTAATTGACGCTGTCTGCCGCACGTCTTTGTGCGGCAGACGCAAACGTGAGGAGTTAGCAATGCTGGGTGTCATCATTGTTTTAATATCAGTCGCAGTCATCTGCTGGCTGATTGTCAAAAAGTTCTATCCATCCTGGTCCCTTTTTGTTGTCGGTATCATCACGATCACCGTTGTTGCCCTTATCAGCGGTGAGCCTGTCGAGACGGGCAAAAAAGCGACCGGTTTCATCGGTTTTGATATTCTGGGTATTTTCGGCAGCCTTCTGCAATCGCGCGCCGGCGGCCTCGGCATGAACATCATGATCATCGGCGGCTTCGGTTACTACATGAATAAGATCGGTGCCACAAGCGCTCTTGTTCACGTCTGCACCCGCCCGATGTCGCTGATCAATTCCCCCTACATCATCATGGTTTTAGGCTACGTGGTCGGTCAGTGCTTAAACGTGGTTTTGGGCTCTGCCGTAGGTCTGGCTATCTTGATGATGGTGACGGTTTATCCGCTGATGCTCAGTGCCGGCGTAAGCCGTCAGGCAGCTTGCGCCTCCGTCGTGATGACCGGCGGCTTCGGCATCAGTCCCTTAGGGGCAAACAATATGGTCGCGAGTAAACTCACGGACATTCACGTGATGAACATTTTCGTTGACTACCAGTTGGTCATTGCTCCAGTTGCTTTGGTTGTCGTGTGCATCGTTCACTATTTTGTCCAGCGCTACTTTGATAAGAAAGATTTGGCAAGCGGCCGCATTACCCAGGCTGACTTTGTGTCCAAAGACCTTTCTGACGCAGATAAAAGCGAAAAGGCTCCCGGTTTTTATGCCATTTTCCCGATTGTGCCGCTGGTATTCCTTTTTATCTTCTCGCCCCTGGTCTATAACGGCATCAAACTCAATATCATCAATGCTGTTATGGCCTCGATGGTGATCACCTTTGTCATCGATTGCGCAGTCCGCCGTGACCTGAAGACTTCCTTTGCCTATGTTAAAACCTTCTTTGAAGGCATGGGAAAGATCTTCTCCTCAACCGTTGTGCTGATTGTCTGCGCCGAAACCTTTGCGGCCGGTCTTACCCGCTCGGGCGGCATCAACACGCTCATTGAAGCGGCAAGCAGCCTCGGCAGCGGCTATCTGATCGTCTACACCATCATGTTCCTGATCGTCGGTCTATGCACCTTCGTGATGGGATCGGGTAACGCAGCGTTCTTCAGTTTCGCTCCGATGATCCCCGGCATTTGCCAAACAGTGGGCGGCAATACTCAATGGATGCTCACCGGTATGCAGCTGTCTTCCGGCTGTATCCGTTCCATGAGCCCGATTGCAGGCTGCGTCATTGCGGTAGCAGGTCTTGCGGACATTTCTCCCTTTGAAATCGTTCGCCGTTCTGCCTTGCCTATGCTCTCGGCATTTGTCACGATTTATCTGATGTCTTGCCTGTTGGTTTAGTCCAACTAAAGTTTCCTCAAGCATCGTTTTTACGCCTGGTTCGCCAGGCGTTTTTTTCTTTGGATTCCGCAGGATTGAAGTACAATAAGCTGATCAATTCAAAGGAGGCTTAATATGCTGCACTTAGCCGCTTATATCCCTGAAATGCTGGAGTTTCGCCGGCAAATTCATCATCATCCGGAAATCGCCTGGACAGAGTTTCTGACAACTCAAACGATTGTGAACCGAGTCCGAGAACTGGGATTCAAAACAATTATCGGGAAAGCACTCTTTAACGAAGAACATGCGCTCGGGCGTGAACCTGAAGTGATTGAAGCGGCCATGCAACGTTCACTGCAACTGGGAATGAACCCCGCCCTCTTGAAAGAACTTGACGGCTACACAGGCTGCATGGCTATCTGGGACACCGGTCGTCCCGGTCCTGTGACGGCTTTGCGTTTTGATATCGACTGTGTGAACGTGGAAGAAAATCACGACGCCTCTAATGAAGCCAATCGAGAAGGTTTTGACAGTGAATGCCCGGGCCTTATGCACGCCTGCGGACACGATGCCCACGCTGCTATGGGGTTAGCGGTTGCACACTGGATTCACGACAACGCCGATGAACTTAAAGGCAAAATCAAACTGATTTTCCAACCGGCAGAAGAAGGCACCAAAGGTGCTGCCGGCATTGCCTATTCACACAATCTCGATGATGTTGACTATCTCGTGGGCGGTCATATCGGCGTAGCTGCCAAATTGCACGAAGTGGCAGTGATTCGAAACGGTTTTCTGGCAACGACCAAAATGAATGTCACCTTCACGGGCGTTGCCGCTCATGCAGGCTCTGACGCAGAACAAGGCCGCAATGCTTTGATGGCTGCCTGCTCCGCGGCGATGCAGATCATGGGTATTGCCCGTCACGGCAAGGGCGACACAAGCGTCAATATAGGCAAAATCACCGCCGGCGAAGGCCGCAACGTCGTTCCCGTTCACGCCAAGATGGAATTGGAAGTTCGCGGTAAAAATGATGAAATCAACCGTTATATGCAGGAGACCGCAGAACGGATGATTCGGGGCTCTGCGGAAAGCTACGGCGTCCAGTACAAAATCGATGTCATGGGTATGGCCACCGATATTCACTCTGACTCGGCACTCTCTGACATGCTTGAAGAGGAAGCCAAGGAAGTCACTACCGTCAAGAAAGTCTTTGATATCAACTCCTGCACCGGTAGCGAAGACTGTTCACTTTTGATGCAAACGGTTCAAAAGCACGGAGGACAAGCAACGTTCTTCTACTATGGCTGCAATCACCACGGTCATCATAAGAGCAACTTCGAAATTCAGGACAGCGAAAGCATGCCCGAAGGTTTCGAAATTTTCGTACGCATGCTGCAGCGCCTCAATAGCGCAAAATAACTTTTATTTGAATTGACCTCGGCAACAAATGCCGAGGTCAAAAAAACTCTCTCTTTTGGATACGCTATGCAGTTCTTAGCTCGATTTTTTAAATTTGAAGAAAAAAATACCAACTGGCGCCGCGAGCTCATGGCGGGCCTCACCGGTTTTGTCACGGTCTGTTATGTGGTACTCGTTATTCCGGCAATGCTTGCTGATGCCGGCATGAATCTGCAGTCGGCAACAATTGCCGTCATTTGGGCAACGGCCTTTGCAAGCTTACTGATGGGACTGGTGGCAAACTTCCCGGTCATTGTTGCCCCGGGACTCGGGATCTGCGCCTTTTTCTCCTATTATGTCTGTGGTCCGATGGGGCTGAGTTGGCAGACCGCATTGGCGACCGTGTTTATTTCAGGCGTCATTTTCTTTCTTTTGACCGTTACTAAAATCCGCCAACTCATCATTGATGCTGTTCCGACAGACATCAAGCACGCCATTGTCGTCGGTCTGGGCTGCTTTATTTCCTTCATCGGATTAAAAAACGCCGGTCTGATCGTCGCGGACCCTTCTACCTTTGTCGCACTGGGCGACCTGCATAAGTCTGAACCACTGTTGGCGGCCCTTGGCGTAATCCTGATCAGCACCCTCATGGTCAGACGCGTTAAAGGCGCCATGATCATCGGCATCATCGCTGTCACTGTCCTGGGACTCATCTTTGGTGTGTCGCCCTTGCCTGATTTTTCCAATCTGAGCACCCCCGACACATTGACGCCGAGTGAAACGTTCATGCAACTTGACTTCGGTTCTGTCTTTGCTTACGGCATTGTGACCATTGTGTTTACGCTCACCATGGTGGACTTATTCGACAACATGGGCACACTGATCGGACTTTCGATTCGAGCCAATATGCTTGATCAAAAAACAGGTCACATCGAAGGTTTGGAAAAAGCTCTTTTCTCAGACTCTGTGGCCACGATGGCTTCAGGCGTTGTGGGGACACCGACCTGTACAAGCTACATCGAAAGTGCCGCTGCCATCGCTGAAGGCGGTCGCACAGGCGTTGTTCCCATTGTTAGTGCCGTACTTTTCATGCTCTGTCTTTTCGCACTGCCTTTTGTCACACTTGTCCCTGCTTACGCCACAGCATCTGCTCTTATCGTGGTGGGAGGACTGATGATGCAGTCGGTCGTTCACATTAATTTCAGAGACTTTTCAACCGGCATGCCCGCTTTCCTGACAATCATTACCATGCCGCTAACCTTTAATGTGGCAACCGGGTTTGGTCTTGGATTCATCAGCTACACGTTCCTGAAGCTTTTAACAAACCGCGCCAATGAACTCAACATCATCACCATCATTGTGGCTTTGGCGTTTGCGATCAACTTTATGATGCGCTAATACTTCTGAACACCAAATCTGATGGCATTGCCTATCGGATTTAAGTCACCAGAAACGAAGAGCGCCCCATTTGGAGCGCTCTCGTTTGATTCTCAGGTTAGTCTGAGATCGACTTTACTTGGCAGCCATCATGGCGCAAGCCGTATCGAGCATGCGGCAAGAGAAGCCCCATTCGTTGTCGTACCATGCGGTCACCTTAACCAAGCGGGTGCCGGAGACCTTCGTCAACGTGGCATCAAAGATGGAGGAGTGAGCGTCGTGGTTAAAGTCGATAGACACGAGCGGTTCATCGTTGTAGCCCAAAATACCTTGGTTTTCAGGCAATTCGGAAGCAGCCTTCATAACAGCGTTGACTTCTTCAACTGTCACGTCACGCTTGGCTTCAAAGGTCAGGTCAACGAAGGAAACGTTGATCGTCGGCACACGAACGGCGAAACCGTCAAGCTTGCCGTTCAAATCTGGCAGCACGAGACCCACAGCGGCAGCAGCACCGGTCTTTGTCGGAATCATGGAGTGCGTGGCAGAGCGAGCACGACGCAAATCCTTGTGATAAACGTCCGTTAAGGTTTGGTCATTGGTGTAAGCGTGAATCGTGGTCATCAAACCGCGTTCAACACCGATTGCCTTGTGCAAAGCGTTGACCACAGGAGCCAGGCAGTTGGTCGTGCAGGAAGCGTTGGAAACAACGGTCATATCCTTGGTGAGAACGTCTTGGTTGACACCGTAGACCACCGTCGCATCAACACCCTTACCTGGGGCAGAAATCAAGACCTTCTTAGCGCCGCCTTCCAAGTGAGCCAAGCACTTTTCCTTCGTGCGGAAAGCACCCGTGCATTCGAGCACCACGTCAACGCCCAATTCCTTCCAAGGAAGGTTGCGGGGATCACGGTCGCAGAACACACGCATGCGGTCGCCATCGACAATGAGGTACTTTTCGGTATCAGAGACTTCTTCAACCTTCACTTCATGATTGAAGTGACCGTGCACCGTGTCATGACGAAGCAAATGAGCATTGGTCTTAATGTCACCCATGGCGTTAATGGCCACGATTTCAATATCGTGCTTCTTACCCAATTCGTAGTGGGCACGCAACACGTTACGACCGATGCGGCCAAAACCCGTAATGGCAACTTTAATGGTCATCTTAAGAATCCCCTCTTAGTGTATTAATGATTAATTGCTTTCAAAGCAGCCTCAACCACGCGATCCACGGTGAAGCCAAATTTTTCCCAAAGCACGCCGGCAGGAGCCGATTCACCGAAAGTATCGATGCCGACCACTTCGCCGTTTTTCACGTACTTGTACCACAAGCCGGTGACAGAAGCTTCAATAGCCACCTTCGGCGCATCGGTCAAAATGGCACGCTTTTCTTCACAAGACAGTTTATCGAAAAGTTCGGTGCACGGCATAGAAACCACACGCGTACCGATACCCTTTTCTTCAAGTGCAGCACGAGCCTTTACTGCCAACGGCACTTCAGAGCCGGTGGCGATCAGGACACACTCAACGCAGTCAGCTCCTTTACCCGATTCTTTCATGACATAGGCACCGGCGTGAAGAGCTTTAGCCGCATCGGCCTTAACCTCTTCAACATCACGAGCCGTGAATTCGATGTTTTGACGAGAGCCGATGATGATCGAAGGCGTGTGACGAGACTCGATAGCGCTTTGCCAGGCCACCAACGCTTCCACCGTATCACACGGACGCCACACGTTCAGATTCGGGATCAGACGCAGGCTCGGAATATGTTCAACAGACTGGTGCGTCGGACCGTCTTCGCCCAAGCCGATAGAGTCATGCGTGAAGACAAAGATCGAGCGCTGTTTCATCAAAGCTGCCATACGGATGGCGTTTCTCGAATAGTCGGAGAAAGTCAAGAATGTGGCGCTGTACGGGATAAAGCCGCCATAGAGCGCAATACCGTTTTGAATGGCCGACATCCCGAATTCACGCACACCGTAGTTAATGTGACGGCCCAAATAGGTATCAGGACGCATGGCTTCAACACCGGTCCAATTGGTCAGGTTGGATCCCGTCAAGTCAGCGGAGCCTCCCAAGAGCCCCGGCAATTGAGGCGCAAAGGCGTTAAGTGCCTTTTGGCTTGCTTTACGCGTTGCCACCGTTTCCTGAGCTTGAGCAGCCTTTTCGATGGCTTCCTGCATCACCGCTTCAAAGTTTTGCGGCAAATCACCCTTTAAGCGGCGCGTGAGTTCGCTCCACAGTTCCGGATACTCTTGGCTGTAACGGGCAGTCATTTCGTTATATTCAGCCTCAAGCTTGGCGCCTGCCTCTCTGGCATCCATTGCGTCATAAATTTCCTGCGGAATAACGAATGGATCCCACTTCCACCCTAAGGCTTCGCGCGTGAGCTTCAATTCTTCTTCACCCAAAGCCTCGCCGTGCACTTTGCTTGTGCCCTGACGATTGGGAGAGCCCTTACCGATCACGGTGCGGGCAATAATGAGCGTGGGTTTATCCTGACTTTGCTTGGCTTGAGCGATCGCCTGATCCATGGCGTCAATGTCGTGACCGTCAACCGGTCCGATAACATTCCAACCGTAAGAATCAAAGCGCTCGCGCGTATTGTCCGAGAACCAATTGATGACCTTACCGTCAATGGAAATGCCGTTGTCATCGTAAATGACGATCAACTTATTGAGTTTCCACGTTCCGGCCAGAGAACAGACTTCGTGGCTGATGCCTTCCATGAGGCAGCCGTCACCCAAGAAGCAATAGGTGTAGTTGTTAACAACGTCAAAACCTGGGCGATTAAATTCTGCCGCGAGCATTCTTTCAGCAAGCGCCATACCAACCGCATTACCGATACCCTGACCCAACGGTCCCGTGGTCGTTTCAACACCGGGGGTGACATCCACTTCAGGATGACCGGGCGTTTTGCTGTGCCACTGACGGAAAGACTTCAGATCTTCGATTGTGAGGTCATAACCCGTCAAATGCAGCAGCGCATACTGCAGCATGGAACCGTGACCGTTACTCAAAATAAAACGGTCGCGGCCGATCCACTTCGGATTTGTCGGATTGTGGCGCAAGTGGCGAGTCCAAAGGGCAATGGCAATATCGGCCATACCCATCGGCATTCCGGGGTGGCCGGACTTAGCCTTTTGAACACCGTCCATTGCTAAAGCGCGAATGGCATTGGCCATCAACTTAGGAGTGACGTTGCAAGTCATATTTATCAACCAAATTTAAGAGGATAAAATCAGGCATCAGGCCCCAGAAGTCGAGCCCGACTTAAACAACAAGATTGTACTTTAAATACCGATTGATAGACCGAAAAACATAAACTTTTTTGTCCATTTATTGCTACCTCGTTGCTGTAAAAACTGTTTGGTAATAGGCAAAAATACTCAAGCGTTTTGCATTCTGTTTCTAAGTATTTCAGCGTAGCATTCCACAAGCTGTTTGACCGAAGCCGATTGGCATTGCCGATCTCAGACTGTTGACTAACCCGGATTTAACGAAAAACCCAGATTAGTCAACAGTTTGTACCGCCCGATATTTCGGGCGTTTTTTTGTTATCGCAAACTCCGTTACAATCCCCTTGATTAAAACAATAGTTTTTTCAAGATGGCTCCTCGCTTTTTTGTTGACAGTGAATTTACCCCGGACAACACGATTGTTTTGCCCGAAAAACCCGCTCATCACGCAAGTCGAGTGCTTCGGATGCGTGAGGGCGACAGCGCTACCCTATTTGATGGAAAAGGCAATGAAGCCGCGGTAACTTTGCATTTTTTCTCAGATAGAACCGAAGCAAAAATTCACTCAGTTCACAAAAGCCAAACAGAAAGTCCGCTTAAAACTGTTTTGATTCAATCGCTTGTTTCGCAAGAAAAACTTGATTGGATCTTAGAAAAAGCTACCGAATTGGGAGTGAGCAAAATAGCTGTTGTCCCCACTGAACGCAGTGTCACAAGACTCGATGAGAAACGTTTGGCTAAACGTTTAATTCAATGGAAAAACACAGTGTTAAGTGCCTGCGAGCAATGCGCCCGAAGCGTTCTGCCAAAGGTAGAGTACTATCCTGACTTTGAATCAGCTTTAAAAGAAAACCGCAGTGAACTCAATTTCGTATTAGCCCCTGGCGCCTCTGACGGCATGAATTTAAATCATTGCTCAAGCATTACCTTTGCAGTGGGGCCGGAGGGAGGACTTACCGAAGAAGAAATTAAAGCAGCCGAAGGCCTGGGATATCAAAGTACTCTATTAGGACCAAGAATACTGCGGACAGAAACGGCCGGTCTTGCGGCTCTGGTGTTTGCACAGACTATTGTCGGGGACTTTCGCTAAAAGAAGAAACCAGCCAAACCCAAGAAAATCAAAAAGCCGCCGCTATCGGTTATGAATGTCAAGAGCACTGAACTGCCCATGGCGGGATCTCGGTTAAATTTTTCAAGTACCAGTGGGACAATGAGACCAACTAGGGCTCCAACAAAGATGTTTAGTAACATCGCTAAAGACATCACCATCCCTAATTTCATTCCATAGTCGGTGTCGTAATAAAGAAGCCAGGCGCCCAAGCCGGCAATGGCCCCCCAAAACAGACCGTTGATTAAAGCAACACATAATTCTTTTTTAAACAAATCGGACGTGTTGCTGCTCGTCACCTGCCCCATTGCAAGAGAGCGAACCAAAAGAGTCAGAGTTTGATTACCGGTATTGCCGGCGATATTGGCGGCAATCGGCAACAACGCCGCCCAGGCCACCACGCGCGAAATCGTTCCCTCAAAGCAACTGATAACGCGAGAAGCCACAAAGGCCGTGCAAAGATTAACTCCCAGCCAAATCCAGCGGCTCTTAGCCGCTTCCCAGGCGCTTCCGAACAAATCCTGCTCATCACTCAAGCCGACCGCGGCGTAGGCGTCCTCATCGCTACTTTCTCGGATAACATCCATCACTTCGTCGACTGTTAAACGACCGACCAAGCGTCCAGTTTCATCAACAACCGGGGCGCTCACCAAGTCATAACGTTCGAAGGCTTGCGCCGCATCCGTCGCGTCGTCCAAAGGATTAAGCGTAAGGACATCGCCTTTCATTAACTCCTTAACGCTGCGCTCAGGATCGCTCACCAGAATTTTTGAAACCGGCAAAACACCTTTTAAGCGCTGGTTGCGGTCAACAACAAAAATCATGTCGGTTAATTCGGGCAATTCGTCGAAACCGCGCAAGTAGCGAAAAACCGCTTCCAGAGACGACTCCTCGCGCACCGACACAATTTCAAAGTCCATGCGGGCGCCCACGCTTTCTTCCGGATAGCTCATCGCCGCGCGCAATTGTGCGCGCTCTTTAGTCGTCAAGCCTTCTTGAACTTCGGCAACCACATCGGGCGGCAAGTCTTCTACCAAGTCGGCGATTTCATCGGTATCCAATGTTTCCATGGCATCGACGAGCTCTTCTCGATCCATGGCGTCAATCAAGGTTTCACGAACGCCGTCGTTGACCTCAACGAGCACATCACCATCTTGATTGTTGCGGACTAGATCCCATACCAACAGACGGTCGTCGGTCGGCAGGGCTTCAAGAATGTAGGCAATATCGGCTGGATGAAGCGGAGCCAGAATTTTGGCGATTTCCGCTTTAATTTGAAGATTAAAACTGTCTCGGATTTCGGCTTCCTGTTCATTGGACAGGGCACCGCTGGCGGTAATTTTATGTTGCTGATCTTCAGCCTTTTCTATGCATTGCTGAATGCGAGCGAGGGCGCGGCTGGCGAGTTCCGGTTCTCGAGCCGAGGACGCCGCTTGTACGGCAACAGTTGCGGACGCAGCTGCTTTTTGTTCCATGTCTCGTGCTTGTTCAGCCATCGAGGCACCCCTTCGTTCATAATAGTCTCCGCCTTCTTGCGTAATACACGCAGAGAAAAAAACCTAAGGCCCAAGGATTGTACCACCGCCTTGATTTTTCTCAGGCTTGGTTTAACCTACTTTTCCTCATCGCTTTTTAAAGTTTGATGAATTTATCTCAAGATTTGATATCTATCAAAATCAAATTGTCAGGGCACATATACTAAGCTATGCCGCCCTTAAGCTTAAAAATCAAGGCCCCAGCTCTGTCGACGCTAATTAGCGAGTTTTGACCGCCTACATCATAATCCAAATAGTTCACTCCTTTGCGCAAAGAAGATCCCCATCAAAAACTCCTTTTACTCAGTCCATAGGCGATTTAAGCTCTATATTCCTTGCTGCTAGCGTAATCGCCTTACCTTTATCTAACGATGGGCAAAATTCGATTAACACGTTAAAGATGGAACTTCCATACCGTTTAATACCGTCATTTAGCGTGCTTAACACACAGATATCCCCGGCGATTCCGCAAATATCAATCTGTTTTATTTGGTGCGTATGAATGAGATTATCCAATCGCAAAGTGGAACTTTCATTTTGAAAAACTGAATACTCTTCACGCTCGCTTTTATCCCCTTTGTGCAAAATTTCCAGAATGCCGCCACTTTGCTTTAACGCTGAAAATAAGTAAGGTTCGATAGATGCACCCCGCGTATTCTGGACACAATGCACAGGCCACTGACCACCATTTTCCTTAAAGGAGCAATGGTTGAACGGATGCCAATCCTCCGTCACCGCTATTACTTTGTATTTTTCGCCGTACGCAAGAACATAATCAGCAAGATTTTTTATTTTTTCAGCGGCATCAGGAACCGGCAACGATCCCGAAATAAAATCTATTTGCGGGTCAACGATCAACAACATCCTATTCATTTCTCAATCATCAAAACCGCCCCAAGCTTATGGCTTGAGGCGGTCATCATTACGCTAGTGGACTATTTAACAATCTTCACGGTATCAAACGCTGCGACAGGTTCGCCGTCTACCTTAGTGAAAAGAACAAGTTCAGTCTTCACATCCTTGAAGGTGGTTGCGACCGCTCCCTTAACCGGGAAGGTAATAACGGCGTCTTTGAGACCGTCACCATCGACATCCTTAAAGACAACTTTCACAGGTTTGGCACGCTGACGGTTGAGTTCATCATTGCCATCGGACCACGCGGATCCGAATTCCGTCACAGACTGATCCAATTTCGTTGCATCGAAACCATTTTGAGACAGAAGCACTACATCCACCGTCCCCTTTTCATCAGACAGGCTCAATTGATCCTTCATGATCACGATATCCTGACGATTCACCTTCTGCAAAATTTTGGATGCGGCTCCCAACGCTTCGTTGTAATTGAGCACATTGAAGTTATGCATGAATTCAACGGCGCGATCGGGGTCAATGGCCGCCAAAGATTTCGCACGAGCTTCCACAGCGCCCAATTCTTCGGCCTTGCGCTCTTCATAGTCCTCAATATCGTCAATAACGTCTTCGCGGATATCGGGCATCCAATCCAAGAACTGTTGGGCTAAGACAAACGTAAAGACATTCTTATCGAGTGAGAAACTCATTTGTTCAGGCGTTGCGTGGAATTGCGCGCGGGTGCCGACAGACGGGCTCATGAAGGCCTGAGCGGCAGCGGGCTTAGCCAACGGGAACGCCGGCACATAAGCAGTTTCATAGGGACGGGCGTTGCTTCTCCAAGACACCGTCAAGAGCGGATTCTTCGTGAGCTTAAAGACAACACTGTCATGCGTGTCAATATTGCCGATATCGCGAAGGTCATAGAGATGGAATCCCGTCACAGAGCGATCCACTTGATCGGATTGTGCGCGCATGATTTTCTGCACATCCCAAGGCGTCACCTTGTCCTTCGGAATAATGGATTGCGGTATGGCGTTGTGATCTTCAATGAATTCTCCGGTCATGATTTTCATAAAGGTTTGCACACGCTGCTTATTCCAGTCAGCGGCGCGGCGGCGATCAGGCTGATAGGCTTCGCGGAAATTGAAGTCGGAGTAATCTCCTGCCTTCGCGGGCTTATACGTCCCCATCTTGATGGCGTGTTCAACAAGATCAGGAGAAGCGATCACGTTTTCCTTATCGTTTAAGTCCACATTGGTTAACGAATAAGAGTTGGCCAGGAACGCCACTTCGTTATCCTTGACTTTGCGGGCAAGATAACGATGTCCGCGAAGGATTGCCATTTGCCAGGCTTCGTTGTGGTCAGCAAAAGTGTACGTACGTCCTTCGTGGGTATAGCCGTATTTTTCAACGAGTTCAATGGCAATCTTTACGGCTTCGCGGGCAGTATGTGCGCGTTCAGCCGTGATGCGGCGAATACCGTAACCCACACCGCCGTTTTTCACCTTTTGATCTTTTTCAATCGTATCGCCGCAGTTATTGGAGGTAATCAAGACACCGGCTTCATTCAAAAAGCCGTCAGAGAAACTGTAGCCGTCGGGTGACAACGTTTGAGTCCACCAATATCCCAAGGTTTTTGCAACTTGAGGAATTTTTGCTGTGGTCGGCTCATATTCGATCAACGTGCCTTTTTTGTGAGTGGCTGCCGGCACCCAATATTGGCTCATCAAAATACGACGGTCATTATCTTCGTTGTGGCCGATGATGATTTCACCGGTCGATGAGGCATCCTTACCGACAATAACAGTAAAGCAGGCTTGAGCAGACATGGCAGTTCCTAACATAACAGCGGCCACAGACGCGGCCATTAACGTTTTGCGAATCATATGCAAACTCCTCAAAAAGTTGCGACAAAACACCATTGTCTAGTTTAGGTGTCAAATCGCAAAACCTCTTGAGGAGTTTCCCCAATTGCCTCTCAATTACTCGGCTGTATTGGACTCTGAAGAACTTTCCTGAGCGTTCGCTTCCGGCGCTTCCTCTACCAAATCCTCATCTTCAAGCGCTTCTTCATCGGTTTCATCGAGTACCTGTTTCAGACGAGCCTCCAGGAGCACATCCACATAGTCGACGCCCAAGATATCGAGAAGAATTTTCTGTCCTCGCGGCAGCTCGGGAAGACCGGGCATTCTCTGCATAAAAGGCAGACCCTCAATGCGAATCAGCTCTCCTTTAACCACAACCGCTTCGATTGTTTTGAGACCCTCTTGTTCGATCCAGCGTAAGCTCCAATAGCGCTCCATCTTGCGCTGGAACTCTGAGTAAGCACCGTAGGTTAAGGTGAAATTAGAAACAATCGTAAAGAGATCCGTATCACTCGGACGATAACTGGGTGTCCGATCAAGAACAGCACTGATTAATTGACGCTGATTGACCAAATCCACGTAACGGCGCAGGGGTGACGTACACCAGGCGTACTGTGCAACCCCCATACCATCGTGAGGTCCGGGCGTGGTGCTCATCTTCACTCGTCCTATACTTTGGGAACGATAGATACCCGCCACATTGACTTCTTCGAGCCAGCCGCCCCAAGTGGTATTGGCAAAAATCATCAGTTCGCCGACCGCCAAGTCCAGGGGCGATCCGCGTTTGCGTGACTTCAGGTGAATCACTGCATCCTCACCTTCACCCTCTAAGTCAAAGCTCCATTCCACACGGCCGAGAATTTCCGGTTTACCGCGCACCGCTTCACGATCAGCCAAACATTTTTTTGCGAACTTCCAAAGCCAAGTAATTTCTTCAGCAAAGGGATGATTGACCGTTCCGGCAACAAGCTTTTCTTCCGTAAACTCTTCTTCAATTAAATCGTAACGGATGTTGCTGGCAACTTTAATTCTTTCCAAGTGCGTTTCTGTCGCCGACACTTCAAGTGTTTCTTTATCCACCAAGGCATAAAGAGACAAACAGGGAACCGCTCTGCCTTCATCAAGAGAGAATTCCTTGATCCAATCTTCAGGCAGCATAGTTGTCTTGATGCCCGGCGCATAAACGGTTGACAGACGGCTTCGGGCAACACGATCAATATCGCTGTCGCGCTCAATACCTAAGCCCGGTGCCGCAATATGAATGCCGATGCGAAGTAAACGGTCATCAACATGCTCGACACTCGTGGCATCATCGATTTCCGTGGTGGATGAGTCGTCAATTGAAAAAGCCTTCACATTGGCAATCGGAAGATCTTCCCATCCGGCTTCAGTCGGCAAACTCAAATCCGAGGCAAAACCTTTTCCCTTCGGGAAATAAGAAGCATAGAAACTGTCAACATGC
Source organism: uncultured Sutterella sp. (assembly GCA_905201055.1). GTDB lineage: Bacteria > Pseudomonadota > Gammaproteobacteria > Burkholderiales > Burkholderiaceae_F > Aphodousia. The sequence goes on from CAJKMT010000023.1 coordinate 17,710, forward strand.
CAACGGTAAGGTGAAGCAATTGCCCCCAAAGATAAAAGTAAACGCAGCGGCGTCATGCGAGACTCGCTTGCAGCGTCCGACAACGCTTTCCAGATATTGCTGTTTTTATCAGGATTGACCAAAAGGTTGATGGCCTGAGCGGCAATTTCCTTAGGCGAGGTTTTCTCGTCAACCATCTGGCGCACCCAAGCTTTTTTCTGCTCTTCAGCCAAGCGTTTCTTTTCAAGAGCAGCAAGAGCAGCTTTCAGGATTTCTGCCGGAGCCTTGCGATAATTACCACGCCCTTTTCGATGGAAATAGACGGGATTGCCATGAAGCGTTAAAAGCGTGGCAATACGTTCAACAACAGACGCAGACTCTCCGAAATAATCTGCCGCCAATGCTTCAAACTTAAACTCACCGTCGGCAGCCACTTCCCAAAGAAACTGCGGGTCCATTTCGGCGGCCATCTGCTCAGCCTGAGTCATTACCTCAGAGGCTGCGGGCGACTCAAACTCAAAAAAGACGTGACCGCCCTTTACCTTGGTGCGGCGTCCTGTTAAAAGCTCCACCTGGTAGGCACTGCCGTTTTTCGACAAAACGGTGCCGACCTTAAAGGTGCCGTCTTCTTCAAAAAAGAGATACATCAAAGCGCCCCTTTCAGCGTTGTCTGAATAAATTGGGTAATACCGGTTAAGAACATTTGGACGGCCATTGTAGCCAAAATCAATCCCATAAGACGCTCAAAAGCGGCAGTTGTTCTTTCACCCACCAGTTTCTGTACACGTTCGGCAAAAACCAAAATCACTGCACTGATGGCGCAAGTCAAGAAAACAACTAAAAGCCACTCGGGCATGCGTGACGGATCGGCACCCACTAAAAGAAGAATCGTGGCCAACGTGGAAGGGCCGGCGATTGCGGGAACTGCCAGCGGAACAATAAAAGGTTCTCCTCCGGGAGATTCGCCGAACACACCCTCTTTCGATGGGAAAACCATACGGATAGACATCAACAAAACAATAAGACCGCCACCTATAGACAGAGCCGCCTGACTCAAACCCAGGGAATCCAAAAAGGCCTTACCGCCAAAGGCAAAAATACAGAGAATCACCGCGGCAATCGCACATTCACGTATCACGATACGAGAACGTCTGTGCTCAGGCACTGATTTCAAAGAGGAAATGAAAATCGGAATATTGCCGAGAGGGTCGGCCATTAAAAACATCAGCAATAAAGCTGAAACAAATGAATGTTCCATCTAGGCTTACCTTTGCGTCGAAATTTGTCCTAAAAATTTTTCAATTTCAGGCAAACACTGTTCAAAATTATCGATTTGGTGATTATTACCGGGTAAAAGAATTGTTCGGCAAGACGAATATTTCTTTTGAGCCTTCCGCCAATCAAGCACCTCATCCTTTGTGGATAAAAATACAAGATAGCGATCCGGGTGAATCGTTTCGCAGTGCATTTGTCTTGCCTCGTCGGCAAACTGCGGTTTGACATCAATCGTGCGGTCAGTGTTATGGATCGTTTGAATGCCTAAATAATCATTGATCACACACCAGGGTTCAGTGGCGGGATTCAGAAGCACTGCATGGCAGCCGATTTTTTCGGTGAGCCACGTCGCATAAAAACCTCCCAAACTGGAGCCGACCAAACACAAATCTGCAGGATTAATTCCTTCAACCGCCTGAAGAAGAATTTTTTGCACCGCCATCGGTCCTACGTTCAAATCGGGAGCACGATAAGACAGACGCCGAGAGAATGCCTCTCTCATAATCTGTCCCTTCTTACTTTCCGGTGTTGAACGAAAACCGTGCAAATACATCAAAACCATCTCAAGCCCTCGCTTTCAACAGGTCAAGAAGCTTACCGTGAATGCCGCCGAAACCGCCGTTACTCATCACTAAAATGGCGTCACCCTCTTTGGCAAGCTCAACGGCTTTTCGGGCGGTGTCCTCAACAGAATGCAGCACGTGCGACTTTTCACCTAATGCAGCCAAAGCACTTTCCACATTCCATCCCAATTTAGGATCGGCGTAACAAACGACTTGATCGGCTTGTCTCAGACTCTCAGACAAGCGATCCTTCATCGTCCCCATTTTCATGGTGTTGCTTCTGGGCTCAAGAACTGCAATGATTTTCCCGTCTGTCATACGGCTTTTAAGCGCTGCAATCGTTTCAAAGATTGCCGTCGGGTGATGCGCGAAATCATCAATCACAGTCACACCGCGCTCTTTGCCTTTAATTTCCATACGGCGTTTGACACCGACAAAATCATTCAAAGCCCTCAAGGCTTCATGCGGATCAACCCCCACGTGGCAAGCGGCGGCAACGGCAGCGCTCGCGTTTAATAAATTGTGATGACCCGGCAGGGCGAGCTGCAATTGTCCGACACTCTCATCTTTATAAAAGAGCTCATCACCTTCGACATGCCAACCTCGCTTGTCGTTGAAGTAATCGCATTCACTGTAGAGCCCTCTGTTTAGAACGCGAGCGAGTGCTTCACACTGGCCGTTGACAACCACCCGGGCATTCTGAGCCATTGTGCGCACAAGATGATGAAACTGTGTTTCAATCGCATCAAGATCAGGAAAGATATCCGCGTGATCGTATTCAAGATTATTCAAAATGGCCGTTTTAGGTCGGTAGTGAACAAACTTTGAGCGCTTATCAAAAAAACACGTATCGTACTCATCGGCCTCAATGACAAAATACCGCGAGTCGGTGAGACGAGCCGAGTGACCGAAATTAGCAGGTACTCCGCCAATCAAAAATCCGGGATTTTTCCCGCAAGCCTCTAAAATCCACGTCAACAGTGAACTGGTGGTTGTTTTCCCGTGTGTGCCGGCGACAGCCAACACATGATGAGTACGAAGAAGTGTTTCTCCCAACCACTGAGGACCGGAGGTATAGGGGAGCTGCTCGTTGAGGATTTTCTCAAGCAAAGGGTTGCCACGAGAAATGGCGTTACCGATAACGTACAGATCCGGCTTCAGTGACGTCTGGTGAGGATCGAACCCTTCAATCAAGTCAATTCCGGCATCTCTTAACTGATCACTCATCGGCGGATAGACGTTGGCGTCGCAGCCGGTTACACGATGCCCGGCAACGCGAGCAAGCTGAGCCAACCCGCCCATAAAAGTTCCGCAGATTCCGAGGATATGAATGTGCATAGAAAAAGCCAAAAACCATTGAAAAACCAGAGTATTTTAACGAAAATTGCTCACCAACATTTGAAGGATTACCTATTTTCTAATCATTTTGCATAGTTTCTGAAGATTACAGGTCATCAATAACGGGAATTGTCGTCAATTGGTGCCAAAATCCTCGATTTCATCGATTAATGTCTCTCCCCGTCCGAACGGATGAATACATCAGGACTACCATGAATCCGTGATGAGGAAACACTCCAAAACAGAAAAATTAAGCGAAATTACTAGACTTTTAGCGAAAAAAGCATGAAAATGCAGTTTAAACACTGTTTTTATTTCACTTGACGCTTCGTAAAGAAACTTTCACTGAAGATAGCGCGTCAGGTCTTTATGTATTAAGAGGTCTTTCAAATGGATTTACGCAAACTTAAAACGTTAATCGACTTAGTAGCCGAAAGCGGCATTTCCGAATTGGAAGTGACAGAAGAAAACGATAAAGTGCGTATTGTCAACAAAGTGCAAACCGTAGCCGTAGCTGCGCCGGTTGCAGCCCCTGTAGCTGTGGCAGCTGCTCCTGCTGCACCCGCTGCTTCTGAAGCGG
>CAJKMT010000024.1 GCA_905201055.1 uncultured Sutterella sp.
CTGCCGATGCGGCACTGACAGTCTCGGTTCACAGCCGCCGTGCACTTTACAAGGTCATGGAAGTTTTATCTTTTTACCCGGGGCTCAAAGTGGTGCTGCATGCGTTTGCGGGCTCTTTGGAAGAAGTCCGGCAGGCTGAAAAAAGGGGCTATTTCCTGGGCGTGGGCGGTGCAGTCACTTATGAAGGAAGTAAACGCGTGCGGGCTGTGGCTAAAGAGGCCGCGCCCGACAGTCTTGTGCTTGAAACGGACGCACCCGATATGGCGCCCGCCTTTGCTGCCGCACAAGGATCCGATCCGACTTTTCTGCCTCGTTATCTTGATGTGATTGCCCAACTTCGGAGCCAAACACCTGAAAACTTGGCTGAGGTCATCTTTGAAAATTCTCTCAGAGCCTTTCCCAAACTTCTCGGTGTGATTGAAGGTCGGAAAAACTTCGTTGCAAATCCTTGACTTGATTGATCTTTCAAGCACCGAAAAATCGGCGCTTGAGGCTCGCTCTTTCTGCTAAAATGCCACCTCGAAATGATCCTGCGGGATTGTCTTTAAATTGTCGCGGGCGACATAAGTTGCCCTGTGTTTTATTTTTAACTTCATTGGGGAAATACAATGGCTATTGAACGCACCCTTTCCATCATTAAGCCGGATGCCGTCGCCAAGAACGTCATCGGTCAAATCTACACGCGTTTTGAAAACGCCGGTCTTCGCATCGTTGCCGCTCAAATGCGTCAATTGTCTCAAGCCGAAGCCGAAGGTTTCTACGCTGTTCACAAAGAACGCCCCTTCTTTAAAGATTTGGTTGCTTTCATGACCTCCGGTCCCGTGATGATTCAAGTGTTGGAAGGCGAAGGCGCCATTGCCAAGAATCGTGAATTGATGGGCGCCACCGACCCGAAGAAGGCCGCTCCCGGCACGATCCGCGCTGATTTCGCACAAAGCATCGACGCCAACGCTGTTCACGGTTCCGACGCTCCGGAAACGGCTGCCGTTGAAATCGCTTACTTCTTCCCGACCTTGGCTATTTGCGAACGCAAGTGCTGCGGTTGCTGCTGCGATAAGTAATGTCTTTTAGGACGAGGCCCGGCACCATCACCTCCATTTCTCGTCGGGTTTCGTCCTTTTTCTGTCGAGTCGCCTGCGGGTGACTCGTTTTGTACATTAAGAGGTCTTTTTTTTCAAAGTGATAGCTCAAAATTCTGATCGTGTGAATCTGTTGGATCTGGACCGCGAGGGACTGGTTGCTTTTTGTGAGCAAATGGGCGAAAAGCGTTTTCGCGCCATCCAGCTTCTGAGATGGATTCATCGCCACTGCGAGGGTGATTTTGAAAAAATGACCGATTTGGCCAAAGCCTTTCGCGCCAAACTGATGGATCGCACAGAAATCCGCGCGCCTTCACCCATCTGGGATAAAAAAAGCACAGACGGCACCCGAAAGTGGCTTTTTGATGTCGGCAACGGCAATGCCGTAGAAACGGTTTTTATTCCTGAAGATGACCGCGGCACTCTTTGTGTGTCTACGCAGGCGGGCTGCGCCATGGGATGCCTTTTCTGTTCAACGGGCAAGCAGGGCTTTAACCGCAACCTGAAAACCTCAGAAATTATCGGTCAGCTCTGGCACGCGGAAAAGACGCTTCGTGAGGATCTCGGGGTGACCGATCCTGCTGATCGGGTAATCAGCAATGTTGTTTTGATGGGAATGGGCGAGCCTCTTCAAAATCTTGACAATGTCGTGGCGGCTTTAAAGCTGATGCTCGATGACAACGCCTATGGTTTAAGCAGACGGCGTGTCACGGTTTCCACCTGCGGACTTACGCTTCAGATGGATAAACTTGCTGCGGCTGTTCCCGTGGCATTGGCTGTGTCGCTGCACGCGCCCACCGATGAGCTTCGCGATCAGATCATGCCGATTAACCGCAAGCACCCGCTTGCCGATCTGATGGCCGCCTGCAAGCGCTACTTGGCTCACGCTCCGCGTGACTACATCACTTTTGAATATATTTTGTTGGGTGGCGTCAACGACCGAATCGAACACGCCAAGGCTTTGGAGAAGCTCGTTAAGGGAGTCTCCTGTAAATTCAATCTGATTCCCTTTAATCCGTTTCCCGACAGCGATCTTCGAAAACCTGACCCCAAGGATGTGAAGGCCTTTCAGGACTATCTCATGGGGCAGGGGATTGTGACCACGGTTCGAAAGACCCGAGGTGACGATATCGACGCCGCTTGCGGTCAGCTCGCAGGAAACATTAAGGATAAAACGCGACGAGCCGAGCGGCTCGCACTGCAAAAAGCCCAGGCCACTTTTCTTGTGAAGGAGGACTGAGCTCATGCAGGTTTTCAAGTCACGTCATCAGACTCATACGGTTCATGTTCGGTATGCCGATAACGACGTCACGATCGGCGGTCAGTCGCCTGTTCGCTTGCAGTCGATGACCAATACAGCCACGGCTGACGTTGATGCCACCGTTAAACAGATTGTTGAACTTCACCGCGCAGGCAGTGAATTGGTTCGCCTGACGGTTAATACGCCTGAGGCAGCTCGGGCGGTGGTGAGCATTCGCGAAAAGCTTGATGCGATGAACTGCAGCGTGCCTTTAGTCGGCGATTTTCACTACAACGGTCATAAACTCTTGACCGAAGTTGTTGAGTGTGCGGCGGCATTGTCAAAGTATCGCATCAATCCGGGCAATGTCGGTAAGGGTGAGCGGGGAATGGAAAACTTTGCCCGCATGATTGAAGTGGCACTTGAACACGATAAGCCCGTGCGTATCGGAGTGAACGGCGGGTCGCTCGATCCGCAGATTCTTGAACGCATGCTTGAAGAAAACCGTAGGGCCGGTCTGCCCGAGACACCCTCCGAAGTTCAGCTTCATGCGATGGTGGCTTCCGCTTTAGAAAGTGCACGAGAAGCAGAAAAACTCGGTTTGGCGGCTGATCACATTGTGCTTTCTGCCAAGGTTTCTGCCGTGCAAGATCTTATCGCTGTGTATCGGGAACTCGCCTCAAAATGCGATTATGCTTTGCATTTGGGATTGACCGAAGCCGGCATCGGCACCAAAGGTGTGGTTGCAAGCAGTGTGTCCATGGGGACGCTTTTAGCTGAAGGCATCGGTGATACGATTCGAGTGAGCATCACGCCCATGCCGGGAGCGGCGCGCACCGAAGAAGTCCGCGTCGCGCAGGAACTGTTGCAGACAATGGGGCTTCGCGCCTTTAGTCCTCTTGTGGTATCTTGTCCGGGATGCGGTCGAACCTCAAGCGCGCTTTTCCAACAGCTTGCCTCGCAAACTCAGCGCTATTTAATTGAAATGACGCCGCAGTGGCGTCAGAAGGCAAGCGGGTTTGAGAATATGACTGTGGCGGTGATGGGCTGCGTTGTCAACGGACCGGGCGAAAGCCGACACGCCAATATCGGCATCAGCCTGCCGGGCAACGGCGAGTCACCGGTTGCGCCTGTATTTGCCGACGGACAAAAGATTGCGACGATTAAAGGTGAGTCGGGTGACGCCGATTCAATCGCTGCTCGTTTTAAAGAACTGATTAACGAATACGTGCTTACGCACTACTGTCAAAAAGATACAAATCTTTGAAAGAGAGATTGACTATGGCTAAAGTACAAAAAATTGCCGGTATCCGCGGAATGAATGATATTCTGCCGTCTGAAGCCCCCATCTGGGAATATTTTGAAGAATGCGCTCATGATGTGCTTCATTCTTACGGCTACAAGCAAATCCGCACGCCGATTCTGGAAGCTACCTCTCTTTTCAAGCGCGGCATCGGGGAAGTGACTGATATCGTTGAAAAGGAAATGTATTGCTTTACAGATTCCTTAAACGGCGAACAGCTCGCCCTGCGTCCGGAAAACACGGCCGGCGTCGTTCGCAGTGTCATTGAACACAATTTGACCTATAACGCTCCTCAGCGCCTGTGGTATTTCGGACCGATGTTCAGACACGAACGTCCGCAGCGCGGCCGCTATCGTCAGTTCCACCAGCTGGGTGTGGAAGCGTTGGGCTTTAAGGGACCGGATATCGATGTCGAACAAATTCTGATGGCCCGCCGTCTTTTTGACGAATTGGAAATTCTGCCTCTTAAGCTTGAATTGAATTCCTTGGGCAATCTCGATGAGCGTTTGGCTCACCGTGAAGCACTCATTAAATATTTTGAGGCTAATCAGGATATCCTGGATGAAGACGCCAAGCGCCGTCTCTACGCAAATCCCTTGCGTATTTTGGATACGAAAAATCCGGATATGCAGCAGTTGGTTGAGGCCGCTCCGAAGCTTTTGGACTACCTCAAAGAAGACAGTTTGGCATTCCTGCACCGTATGGAAGAACTTCTGTCGATTGCTGGCGTCGATTACACGATTAATCCGCGTTTGGTTCGCGGGCTTGATTACTACAACCACACGGTCTATGAATGGGTCACCGATAAACTGGGTGCTCAGGCAACTGTCGGGGGCGGCGGCCGTTACGATCCGCTCATTGAAATGTTGGGCGGCCGCCCGACCCCTGCAGTCGGTTTTGCAATGGGTGTGGAACGTGTGCTGGAAGTGATGCGTGAGTGCGGATTTGAGTCTGCAGAGCCCGACACTGAAGTCTATATTCTGCATCAGGGGGGCACTTCTCAGGGTTACGCGATGATGTTGGGTGAAATTCTTCGCGATGCCTTCTATGAAGTGATTGTGCATGCCGGTGAGGCAAGCCTCAAGAGCCAGATGAAAAAAGCTGACCAAAGCGGCGCCAAGTATGCTTTGATTTGCGGTGAAGAAGAAACTTCTCATGGTCAGGTCACTGTCAAATGCATGTATGGAGAGCAGGGTGAACGCTTCATGAAGCAGGAAACGCTTGACTTACAGGATGCGATCCAATATTTTGTCAACCTGAATGACGCATTTTTCGAAGAAGACGAGGAATAAGGCATGGCCTACGATTTACAAGAACAAGAATCATTAGACGAGTTAAAGGCATGGTGGGAAAAGTGGGGGAATTTGGTTCTCTCGGTGATCACCGTGGTGTGTCTGGCTTTTGCGGGCTACAACGGCATGAAGTGGTGGCAGCGCCACCAGGCTCAGGAAGCCGGTCTTGCCTACTCATCGCTTCAGACGGCGATCATGCAGCAGTCTGAAGTTTCCTCAGTTGAGAAAATTGTTGATGCTTTAATTGAGGATGCGGGCTCTACCGTTTACGGTCCCATGGGGGCGTTGAGTGCTTCCCGTTACCTTGAAAGCAAGGGAGAAGCCGCTAAGGCCCAGGAGCTTTTGCATTGGGTTGTCACAGAGTCTGACCGCATCGAATATCAAACGGTTGCTCGTGTTCGTTTGGCTGGCTTTCTGATCGATGACAAGAAGTACGAAGAGGCTGTTTCCATGCTGAGCGCCGCTCAGCCGACCGATCGTCAGATTGCTTTGGTCAATGACCGTTTGGGTGATGCCTATTTTGCTAAAGGCGATATCGTGAATGCGCGCCGTGTTTGGCAGGAAGCTCTGAAGCATCCGATTGATCCGGCATTAATGGGCTTTGTTCAGCTTAAACTTCAAGCTTTGCCTGAAGAAGAACAACAGAAATAAAACTATAAGGTTTTTATCATGAAAAAAACACTTTTGGCTTTGGCGGCCGCGGCAGTATTGGCCGGCTGCAGCTCTCCGAGTTCTCAAGCGCCTACCGAGCTCGAAGACTACAACTCCATTGCTGAACCTGATGTGGTTTGGTCCAAGAGTGTGGGCGAGAGCTTGACGAATTATCTTGTGCCGTCCGTGGTCGGCAGTTCTGTGTACGCAGCCGGTGACAACACTGTGTATCATCTTGAAGCAGAATCCGGCGATGAAGTCTGGAGTTACGATACCGATGCGCCGATTGCCGCCGGTGTCGGCAGTGACGGCTACATCGTGGCGGTCGGTACTGCCAAGGGTGAGCTCGTTGTGCTTGATGCCGAAGGCAAAAAACTTTGGTCGACGTTCCTGACAAGCGAAATGGACGCCATTCCCTTGGTCGGTAACGGTTTGGTTGTTGTCCGCACGGCCGATACCCGTGTGACCGCTTTTGATGCCATGACCGGTGAGCAGCGCTGGCGCTATCAGCGTCAGGCTCCGTCGCTCACAGTCAAGAATGCTTCGGGCATGATTTTCTTCGGCCCGATGATTCTGGTGGGCCAGAGCAACGGCTACTTGCTGGGTCTTTCTCCCGAGGGACGCCCGGTGTGGCAAGCCTTGATTTCTGAAGCCCGCGGCATCACCGAAGTCGAACGCCTTGTGGATATTCTGGGTACGCCCATGGTTGATCGCGATTTGCTCTGTGCCTCGGCTTTCCAAGGGCGCCTCGTGTGCATGGACGCTCAAAACGGTCAGCTGCGCTTTACGCATGATGTGACGGCGATGACGCCGCCTGCTGCCGATGAACGCTTTGTCTTTGTCGGCAATACCGCCAGCGAACTTTACGCTTTTGACCGTGTGCGCGGTTACCCCGTGTGGAAAAACGATAAGCTGAAGTGGCGCGGTGTGCGTTCCATCACGCCGATGTCTGGCGTTGTGGCTGTCGGCGACAGTGAAGGCTATATCCAAATTCTTAACCCTGAAAGCGGCGATATCATCGGTCGCACGCATTTGAGCGGTGCGATTGTTTCGCCTGCTCAGCCTTATAAACAGGGTGCTATTTTCCAAACAGAAGAAGGCGAGGTAGCCTTCATCAAGGTGCAGTAAAACATGCTTCCTGTGATTGCATTGGTCGGACGCCCGAATGTCGGTAAGTCCACATTGTTTAACCGCTTGACTCGTTCGCGCGACGCACTCGTGGCGGATTTCCCGGGTCTTACACGAGATCGCCAATACGGCGAAGGTCGTGTGGGTCCGCGTCCCTACATTGTGGTGGATACGGGCGGCTTTGAACCTGTGAAAAGTCAGGGTATTGTCAAAGCGATGGCGAGCCAGGCAGAGCTTGCGATTGAAGAAGCCGATGTGGTGATTTTTGTGGTTGACGCACGAACGGGGCTTACACCTCACGACGAGCGCATCGCCAATCACTTACGCCGTACGCATCGTCCGGTGATTCTGGCTGTCAATAAGGCTGAAGGTTTGGATTCCGTGCATGCCGCCGAATTCTACGAATTGGCAATGGGCGAGCCCAATATGATCTCCGCCGCCCACGGGCACGGCGTGCACAACATGATTGAGCTTGCGCTTGCGCAATGCCCTGAAGAAGAAATTCAGCTCATCGATGATGAAGAAAGCGAAGAGGGGAAGGCTCCACGCATTAAGGTCGCTGTAGCAGGGCGGCCCAACGCCGGTAAAAGCACGCTCATCAATGCCCTTTTGGGAGAAGAGCGTCTTATTGCCTACGATATGCCGGGCACAACCCGTGACTCGATTCGCGTGGACTTTGAGTATGACGGCCGCGACTATGCGCTGATCGATACAGCCGGTCTTCGCCGCAAGGGTAAAGTTTTTGAGGCTATTGAAAAGTTTTCCGTGGTGAAAACTTTGCAGGCAATTGCCGACTCCAACGTGGTGATTCTGGTGCTTGATGCCAAGGAAGGCATTGCCGAGCATGATGCCCATATCGCAGGTTACGTGCTTGAAAGCGGTCGTGCATTGGTGGTGGCCATCAATAAGTGGGACGCGCTTGACAGTTATGAACGAAGCCGAATTGACGAAGAGATGGAGCACAAGCTGCACTTTTTGAATTGGGCTCGACAGATTCATATTTCCGCTTTAAAGCGCAACGGTTTGAATCATCTGATGAAAGCCGTGTCGGATGCTCATGCGGCGGCATTTGCAAAACTCTCGACGCCGAAATTGACTCGAGCGCTTATTGAAGCAGTGCAGCGTCAGTCGCCGCCCAGAGTCAAGGGTGTGCGTCCGAAATTGCGTTACGCTCACCAGGGCGGGCAGAATCCTCCCGTTGTGGTGATTCACGGCAACAGTCTCCAGGCCGTGCCCGATAGCTACAAACGCTATCTGGAAGGGTGGTTCAGAGATCAGTTCAATCTGGCGGGTACACCTCTGAGGATTGAATTTAAGATCAATAAGAATCCCTACGTGGAGAAAAAGGATTAAACTAAACGGCAGGTGTTCGATTGTCGGGCAACCTAACAAGAAGGCGTGATAAAACGCCCGGAGAATAAAAATGACAAATAAAGGCCAACTTTTACAAGATCCGTTCCTTAACATTTTGCGCAAGGAACATATTCCGGTATCCATCTATTTGGTCAATGGCATTAAGCTTCAAGGCCAAGTGGAGTCGTTCGACCAATACGTGGTTCTGCTTCGCAACACGGTAACCCAAATGGTTTACAAGCATGCGATCAGCACGGTGGTGCCGACCAAGCCCGTGAACATGCCTCAAGCCGAAGACGCTGAGTAATCGAACAGATTGTTAAGTGATTCCAAAAGAGTGTGCCGGGTATAGAGTGCTTGGCACGCTCTTTTTGTCCTCTGATTATGACTGTATTTCAAATCGATACTGCTGAAGAGAAATCCCCTCGCGCCTATCTTGTCTGCGTGAGTACCTCCCGTATCACTATCCCTGATGCGCCGGAAGAACTCTCGGAGCTTGCGCGAAGCGATGCGCTGGAACCTGTGGGCATGATGTTGGCTAAACGCGATAAACCGGACCCTGCCACCTATTTGGGCAGCGGCAAAATTGCTGAACTAGCCGACGAAGTCAAACGTCTCAATGTCGGTGTCGTCGTGTTTGACGTGGCTTTGAGTGCGGCTCAGCAGCGCAATATCGAGCGAACGATCGGCGTTGCCGTTTTGGATCGAACCCAACTCATTTTGGAAATTTTCCAGCGCAGAGCTAAAAGCCGTGAAGGGCGGCTGCAGGTGGAATTGGCCAGGCTCGAGCATTTGTCAACCCGTTTGGTGCGCGGTTGGACTCACTTGGAACGTCAGCGCGGCGGTTTGGGGAAAACGGGCGGTCCGGGTGAAAAGCAAATTGAATTGGACCGCCGCATGATCGGAGTGCGTGTCAAACAGTTAAAAGAACAATTGAAGAAACTGTCCAAGCAGCGCAGTACGCAAAGAAAAGGCCGCGCCAGAAGTGACATTGTTTCGCTTTCGATTGTGGGATACACCAACGCCGGTAAATCCACCTTGTTTAACGCATTGACTAAGTCCGACATTTATGCAGCTGACCAGCTTTTCGCTACGTTGGATACAACGGCCAGACGCTGCTATGTGGGTGACGGGGAAAGCGTGGTTTTAAGCGACACAGTCGGTTTTATCCGCGGCCTTCCTCACCAACTCGTTGAAGCCTTTAAGTCCACATTGGATGAAACGGTTCACGCGGACATTTTGCTTCATGTGGTGGATGCTTCGAGTCCTGCAAAAGATGATCAGATTGTTGAAGTCAACAAAGTACTCGAGGAAATTGACGCTCATGAGATTCCGACGATTTTGGTACTCAATAAAATCGATCAGACGGATCTTGAGCCTGAAATTTTAAGAAATGCAGCCGGCGAAATTGAGGCAGTGCGCATCTCTGCTCTTAAAGGTATTGGGCTCGATAAACTGCGGGAAGCCATTTTGGAAAAGTCACGCCAAATTAAAGAACAAAACCAAAGCTTGCCGCGTGAACCCGAAGACTGGGAATTGGAACTTAACGAATAGCTCAGAGATGTTTTTCTTCTCTGACGAGGAATTTCTTTAACTCTGTCCGAAAAAGTTTGGCAAGGATATTGTCATTGCGTTGCGGATTAAGCCACAAACAGAATGATTGGATATGATTCTTATGACGCTAAACGATGCCTTGCCGCCATCAAGGTCTCGTCCTATTGTGCGCATCCGTGAAGACTTAGGATATGACTAGGTTTTGAAAGTTATAAGGATGGTTGGTTATGAAGTCTAAAGCAGCCGATTTTGTTGAAACCGCAACGCCTGAGAAGTTGAAGCAAATTGCTCGTGCCCGGATGTTAACACGTCAGTATTGCTTGTCTGAGTATTCAGATAGGAAAAAGAGAATGGAAATACTGACGCAACTTTTTCGCGCTATCGGTGACAACGTTTCGATTGACACTCCGTTTCATTGCAATTTAGGAATCAATATTTCAATCGGCAGTAACGTTATCATTGGTGTCAATTGCACCTTTATTGATGACAGCCCGATTTTGATAGGTGATAACGTGCTGATTGCTCCCAATGTCCAAATTTACACAGCCTCACATCCAACTGCAGCTTCTGAGCGTCTCATTGAAGACTGGGAGGGGAAAAACAGCACATTTTTCAAAACATTTGCCAAACCGGTTGTGGTAGAAGACAACGTTTGGATCGGAGGCGGTGTGATTATTCTCCCGGGCGTTACAATCGGGAAAAACAGTGTCATAGGCGCAGGTAGCGTAGTGACGCGGTCTGTTCCCGGCAACTCTTTGGCTTTCGGCAATCCCTGCAAAGTGGTGAAAGAGCTTTGAGTTTAGTAACTGCCTTTCCCAAGTGTCATGTTGAATGCGTATCGCTTGCCGGGATGGTAACTTACAGAGATCTCAAGCACTTTTCCCTTATCGTCAAGGTAATGCCTCAGAATACGCAGTGCAGGTTCATTCGCTGTAGCCCCTAGAATCTTGGCGACATTCGCCGGAAGTGCTACCGCTTGAATGGATTGTTTGACCTGTACACAGTGCTTGTGAAAAACTTCCTCGATAAAAGTAATAATGAGTGTTTCAGGATGTTCTCTCGCCTGAGAGACAACTTCTCCGTAGGCTGTGTTAATAAAAACTTTGGTACAGACAACAGCAGGGTCTTCGGGATCGTTACTGGTGCGTATGTTGGTAAATCGCAAGAATTTGGCACCCACAGGGCAGTTAATCGCATTAGCTAAGTGTTGATCCGCTGTCACAAAGTCAATATCGGTGACATGTCGTCCGTAGTTATGCCCGAATTCATCCAGGTCTTTAATACTTGAAAGTTTCTGATGGAAATTTCTTGCGCCGCCCGTTGAGATGACACGGGTGCCGTTATGAGGCTGACGTTCAATCAGACCTCGAGCCTTCAGTTCGTTGAGTGCGGCTCGCACTGTGTTGCGGGAGACTTGTTCGCTTTCCGTGAGCTCAAGCTCAGTGGGCATCAGACTGCCCAAAGGGTAGCGCCCCGAGGCGATTCGATGGGCAAGTTTATTGGCAAGCTTTTGCCAAAGAAGCTGTTTTCTCATAACGAGTCGGACTGCTGTACTTTTGTACCGAAAGTCGCAGATTTATAGATTTCAGAAAACAAAATTGTTCTTTCTCATATTAGTAAAAAATAGCCCAAAGGGCAATATAACTCTCTAATTTATAAGAATATTTCCCATTTGTACCTTCTTTGAAAATGAACAAATAAATTAGGTACAAATAGTAAGTATTTGTTTTTCAATAATTTTTCATTTTCAGACTGAAGAGACAATTTGATAATAATCAAATCATTTGATGTCTTAAATTGATCAAAAAAAGCTTCATTTCGAAAATTCAAGCGTACCCCGGCGAGATTAATGCCGGGCGTTCTTCTCACTTGTTCAGATCATTTTTAGGAGAGAAACAAATGGCTTCCTCTGCAGTCGACAGCGTCATTCACGGCTTTCTTTTCAGCACCGATGAAATGCGCGAAATTTTCAGTGATAAATCCTGGGCTCAGAAGTGGCTTGATACCGAAGCCGCTTTAGCCAAAGCTCAGGGTGAGCTCGGTGTTATTCCGAAAGAAAAAGCCGATATCATCAATAAGTATGCGGATGCCAATCTCTTGGATCTTCCCTCAATCGGTGAGTACTACAAGAGCTCCATTACGATTGTGCCGCTTCTGAAGGCATTCAAGAAGGTGCTCCCGGACAACGCCGGTGAATTTGTTCACTGGGGTGCCACGAGCCAGGATATCGTTGACACCGGTTTGGTTTTGCTCGAACGCGATGCTTACAACGTCATCCTTCGCGATATGAAGGAATGCCTGAAGCATTGCTTGAATTTGGCTAAAAAGTACCGCAATACGGCTCAAGCCGGCCGCACGCACGTGGTGCACGCCATTCCGATTACTTTCGGCTACAAGGCTGCTGTTTGGGCTGACGAACTCGGCCGCGATATCGAACGCCTTGAAGCGATGAAAGATCGCGTGTTTGTCGGTGAAATGGCCGGTGCCGTCGGTACCCTCGCCTCTCAGCCGGAAAAGGGTCTCGAAACCCAAAAACGCATGATGGAAATTCTGGGCTTGAATGTTCCGACGATTGCTTGGCACGTTGCCCGCGACAATCAGGCTGAATTCGTCACAACGCTCGCTATCTGCGCAGGCACCATCGGGCGCATCAACCACGAAATCTTCTCGCTGCAGCACACCGAAATTCTTGAACTTGAAGAACCGTTCTTCATGGGTAAGGTGGGCTCTTCCACGATGCCGCATAAGCGCAATCCGGCTGTTCTTGAAAATGTGCTCGCTTTGTGCCGCAATGTCCGCAGCATCGCTCCGTCGATCGTTGAATCAATGGTGAGCGAAAACGAACGCGACTGGGGCTGCTTCCTGTCTGAATGGGAAGCTATTCCGCGCGCCTGCCATATGCTTGGCTGCGCTTTGCAAAAGTCCAAGTACATACTTGAAAACCTCATCGTCTACGAAAAGCACATGGAACGCAACCTTAACGTTCAAAAGGGCTTGATGATGAGTGAATGCGTGATGATGCACTTGGCCCGCAAGCTCGGTCGCCTCACGGCTCACGAAATCGTCTACAAGAGCTGCATGAAGGCCTATGAACAGGAAGCTCATCTTAAGGACGTTCTGATGCAAACTCCTGAAGTGGTGGAAGCCTTCACTGAAGACGAAATCGATCTCATGCTCAATCCGCACAGCTATATCGGTTTGGCTCCCGAATTTGTCGACCGCGTTGTCGCCAAGTGGGAAAGCCGCTGCTAAGAAGTAAATGATAAGGGCTTTCGGTAAAACGAAAGACCTTAAGAGCAAAAGGGTGAAGCAGATGCAGCGGTGAAATCGGTGCTTCTGCTTCCTGCACATTAATCTAAGGACTATTTGTCATGGCAGAAAAACAAATCAAATGGTGGCAATGGGCTATTCCGATTGCACTGTTATTGGGTATTTGGGTGAGTCCCGCTCCTGAGGGTCTGACTGTTCAGGCCTGGCATATGTTTGCCATCTTTGTTGCCACAATTATCGGTATTCTCTGCGCTCCGATTGCTTCGGGCGCTTTGATGTTTATTGCATTGGCAGTTACGATCTTTACCAATACGCTCAGTTTCAGTGCTGCGCTCTCCGGTCTTGCCTCCGGCACGGTCTGGATGATTTTCTCCGCCTATGTGCTTTCTTTGGGCTTCGTGGAGTCCGGCCTCGGTCGCCGCATTGCTTACAAGATGCTCTCCATGTTCGGCGGCTCTTCTTTAGGTATTGCCTTCAGTCTCGGTGTTGCCGACTTGATTTTGGCTCCGGCTATGCCCAGCGTGACGGCTCGTTCGGGCGGTATCGTGCTTCCAGTTGCCAAATCCATCAATATGGTTTTGGACTCTCAGCCGGGTCCGAAGCAGGGCCGCATCGGTGAATTCCTTGTGATGACGTGTTTCCAATTCACACCGATTACCGGTGCCATGTTTATGACCGGTATGGCGGCAAACCCCTTGTGCGCACAGTTGGCTGCAAGCGGTCTTGGTTTGGAAATCAGCTGGGTCGGTTGGTTCTGGGCTGCGGTTGTGCCGGCTATGGTCTGCTTCTTTGTCATGCCGCTTGTCTCCTACAAGATCTTCAATCCTGAATTGAAGAAGACGCCGGAAGCGAAGAAGATGGGGCACGATGAACTCGCCAAGATGGGACCGATGACGTCTCGCGAAAAGTGGGTTGCTGTCGGCTTCCTGTTAGCTTTGGCCGGATGGGGCACCACGATGCTTACGGGCTTAAACGCCAATGCAATCGGTATTGCCTTGGCTGCGTTCCTCTTTGTCACGGGTGCCGTTAAGTGGAAAGAAGTTTTAAGCGACAAAGCAGCTTGGGATACAGTGATTTGGTTCGGTGTCATTATTTCGTTGGCTACCGGTCTGACCAAGCTTGGTTTTGTGAAGTGGATGTCTGCCGGTTTCACCTCGATGTTAGTTGGCTTTGACTGGATGACGGCTTTCCTGATTTTGGGTTTTGCCTACATTTATCTGCATTATATTTTTGCGACAGCTTCGGGTCATGTGGCTGCCATGTACGTGCCGTTTGCCGCTGTGGCAATTGGTGCAGGCGCTCCTCCGATGATGGTTGCTATTTGTTTTGCCATCTTCTCAAACACGATGTGGGGTATCACGGAATACGCCGGCGGTCCGGGTCCGATCTATTTCGGTCAAGGTTATTTCGAACGTCCGCGCTTCTATAAGATCAACTTCATTCTCGTAACACTGAGCGTTCTCATTACGTTCTCTGTCGGCATGGGTTGGTGGAAGATTATCGGTTTGTACTGATAGTGTCATTAATGTCGGATGCTGATTTGAGCATCTGACACTAACCTCAAGGATCCCGCTATAGTCAAGTACTGTAGCGGGATTTCAATTTAAAATGGCTCAAAGTTTCGGTTTTCAACTATTACGGACTGGTGTGATCAGCTCTAATTTAACAATTTTGATTGCTATTTGCTTCAATGTTGCTGAAATTAAATTCAGATTTGTATTACATTTGTATTACATTGACTAATATGACTACTGCCACAATTTCTTTTCGCATTCTTACAGAAGTTAAAGATTCTGTTAAACCAATTCTTGAAGCCAATGGAATCAGCGTCTCCGAACTCTGCCAAAGTGTTTTGGAATATGTCGCTGAGACAGGAAAAATTCCTGTCAAAAAAGAGTTACTAAGTGAGGAAGACAGAGAACTAATCAAACTTGCTCGAGAGCGTCTGTCTGAGATTGGCTCAATTCCTGTCAAACTTGAGGATCTCTGATGGCTTATTTGCTTGAATTTAAACCAACAGCCTATAAGGAATGGAGCAAATTGGATAATTCTGTTAGATCTGCTTTCAAGGAAAAATTGAAAGAAATTTTGCAGAATCCCAAAATTTAGTCGAATCGATTATCTGGTTTACCGAACTGTTACAAAATTAAGTTACGTTCTGCTGGTTATCGGCTAGTCTACCAGGTCAATGATAACCAGATTACTATTTTAGTGTTGGCAGTAGGGAAACGGGAACGTTCGGTAGCTTACGAAAAAGCAAAAGACCGCCTATAAAAACAAGAGGCTATTCTAAATCTGCACACTCATTAATCGAGTATTACCTAAACGGCCACTCTCTAAAAGTGGAGGCTCGAAATAGCCAGGTACTCGTTCTTATTCAATAAAAAAATCCACCTGATCCAAAGCAAACCAGATGGAATTTTTTTTTAATCAATGCGTTAAATGGTGGAGATGAGGAGAATCGAACTGTCCAATATTTTTAGAGCTTCTACGCACGATTTTTTCTTCAGTCACCCACCTAGTCACCCAAGAGATTTTAATAACTATTGACTTTATTGAATGGTTTTTAATTTCGCAATCCACAGTATGATCATTGATAATGAGTTTTGCAGCTCAGGATGGTAACGGTCGTATCAGAAAACATATAAACCAATCTATGCTCCTGATCTATCCTGCGGCTCCAAGCCCCTGAAAGCTCATGCTTTAGAGGCTCAGGCTTGCCAATTCCTTCTGTTGGATTTCTTAAAGTATCCTCAATTAACAAGTTAATTTTCTTGAGTATCTTTTTATCCTCTTTTTGCCATTGCAAATAGTCTGTCCACGCTTTGTGATACCAAGACAAAATCATTCATCATCTCCAATTAAAGCGTGATGTTCAATCCCTCGCCCCGAACGAACATCTTCCATTGCCTGCTTGAGATGAGCAATATTGGCCGGATTATAAAAAGGATCTAAAGTCGGACGGAAAGGCAATCCTCTTTCTATTACAACCTGTTTAAGAAAAATTCGAACTGCCGTAGAAACATCCATTCCCAATTCATTGAGTACCCCTTGCGCCTCGTTTCGCAAATTACTGTCTAGCCGAATCTGTAGATTTGAAGTAGTTGTCATTACATTTCTCCATATACGCAATGATTATGCAATGATTTAATAATGTAATAGCATATAAAAACAAGAAGCAATTGTCAATCACTGAGTTCAAAATAATTCTAGTTACTCAATAATTGGTAAAAACAGGAGCTAAAAACGAAAATGGCTCGGTTTGCAGTCGAGCCAAAGTCAATTTAAACGAGGTGACGGAATGACTTATCTTTCATCCTCGTAGGTGAGAATATCATACTTTCAGAGTAACAAAAAATCCATCTGATTCAGAATAAATCAGATGGAAATTTCTTTTTTAAAATCAACAACTTAGGTGGTGGAGATGAGGAGGGTCGAACTCCCGACCTCTGCATTGCGAACGCAGCGCTCTGCCAACTGAGCTACATCCCCACGTGAGGCTGAAAATTCTGCCACGATACCATAAAAAATGCAAGAATTTCAGCCAAGCCTGCTCTAGAGCAAAGTCTGGATGACCACAATCCAACAGGGAATTGTAAAAATGGCACTCAAAGTATGCGCGGTTGTTATGCCGGCAACAAGCGGACCATTGCCTCTCATGTTGGTTGTCATCACATAGCATGACTGGGCGGTAGGCAGCATGGCAAAAATCATCAGTGCACCGGAAGCTGCCGGCGACAAATCAAAAATCAGGCAGAATAGAAGTGCAACAAAGGGAGTGGCAACCAAACGTTCGAACGTATTGGCGGCAATAAGTTTCCATTCGGATTTCATGCCGCTCAATCGTAGACCTGCTCCAATGCACAGTAATCCCATCGCTAAAGAAGCATTGCCTAGAGACTTGAAAAATGTCATGACAACAGAGGGCATCGGGATCGAGGCTAAATTGACGATCAACCCTAAAGTCGTGGCGATAATCAAAGGGTTGGTGACAATAGCCTTAATGGTTTTCAGAAGCACATTGCTTTTCCCGCTTGTTTGGTCGCGCTGAGCAACTGCGCTTGCCAATGCGGCCACTGCAATAGAGTTGCTGATCGGTACCCAAAAAGCGATCAATAGCGACATCAATGCCAATCCTTCCTGACCGAAAAGACGAGACACAAGAGCAAAACCGACATAGGTATTGAATCGGAAACCGCAGTGAAACGCGGAGGCGTGGGTAACCGGATCAGCCTTAATCACAAAACGTATGAGATACGACATCACCACAGCACACATCATTGCGCTTATCGCAACGATCAAATAAAGACCGGCTTCTCCTAAAGTCAGGTTCGAGTTGGCCACTGAGGTAAAGAGCAGGGGAGGGAATAAAACATAGAAGACAATCTTTTCCGCCCCCTTCCAGAAGGTCTGATTAAACACACCCTCACGGAAATACTGCATCAATAAAAAACCCAATAGGATGACCAGGAAATCCGGAAGAATCAATAACACGCTAAGCATAGGGATCTTTTGTCTATATGTCGTTTGTTTTTAACAAGGATCAGTATAGAAGTTTCAATATAATAATAAAAACGAATATTTTTAATATTAAACATTCAAATTTTGCATAAATAAATGTCAATCAACAAATACAAAGCTTTTCTGACAGCCGTTGAATGCGGAAGTCTTACGGAGGCTGCCAATCGCCTCTACTACACTCAGTCTGCGATCAGTCGAATGGTGGCTGATTTGGAAAAACAGTGGGGCGTTGAATTATTGATTAGGAAAAAATCCGGTGTGACACTGACAACAGCCGGACGTGCTTTATTGCCTTTCATCCGAAAAATCTGTAACGACGAAATGCGTTTAAACGGAGTCTTGCAGGATTTAACCGGTTTGAAAACGGGCGTTGTTCGATTGGGAACCGTAACAGCAGTAGCCAATGAGTGGCTGCCTGTCATATTAAAGCAAATGATAAAAGAGGCCCCGGGAGTTGAATATGAAATATTGATCGGCAACGGAGAAATCATCAGCCAGTGGCTCAAAGAGGACCGAATTGATGTCGGTCTTTTTACGCCGGCTTTTGATCAAAATCTCAATGCCACTTTGCTTCACCTCGATGAGTTCAAAGTCATATTCCCGAATAGACATCCTTTGAGTCGCTTTGAGACAGTGCCATTGAAAGCGTTGAAGGACTATCCCTTCATTCTTCACGGAGCCAGCTGGTGCGAGCCTTTGGAAGAGGGGCTCAAAGATGCAAAGCAGAGAATTCCAGTACGGTACACGACAGTGGGTGCAACATCAATTGTCAATCTGGTTCGTGATGGAATCGGAGTGAGCATTTTGCCCGAATTGCTTTTGGAAAATGACAAATCCAAGGTGCAAAGTCGGCCACTGGATCCGCCCTTAAGCAGAAAAATCTATATGGTCACCCATGGCGTACCGACCATGCCGGCAGTTAAAGAGTTCATCAGGCGCCTGCCTGAATTATTGGCCGGGCGCGCGAAAGTTTCAGATTAAGGTTAGGCAGTTGTCTCTTTGGAAAAGCTAGTTTTAATTTTTATGCGGTTCCAGGTTGACACTGGTGCAGATTAAGGCTGCCAGGCGATTAAAGAGCGATTGAATTTCCAGATGCAGCGTATCCGTTTCAATGGCTTGGGCATTGTTATTGGCTATGCGAAGCAGATGCAGTTTAGTCTGTTCGCGAGTGGTTGTCAGAAGGTTTTGCTGGTGAGCGTGAAGTCTGCGCACCAGTTCCCTTCTTTTCTCAGGCTTTGTGCATTTTTGATAGGCAATGAAAGTTTCAATACAGGCAAGCACCAGACGATGAGATTCAGTTAATGCTTTCAGACCTTGCTGACTGAAATCCAAATGTTTCAGACACTTTTGCTCATTGATGACATCAATTGTGTGGTCAATGAGGTTGATTGCTGATTTGAGCGTACCGTTAATAGCTTTTAAGTATTGCCACTCGATGGCTTCGGAAGAGTTAAGGTTTGTCGTCACGGCTTGGTTAAGAAAATGCGAAATTCCGCGATTGAGTTTTAAAACGGAAGAGACAGCATTTTTGATGATCATGATATTGCCGGGATTGGGATTGGATCTAAGCAAAGTGTCCACGTCAATCCAAGCCAGGCGAAGGCCTTCGAATTCTTGATGAAGGTATTTTTTGGCCGCCGATAAAGAAATGGAGACAGTGAGAAAGTTTTCTTGTGCAAAGAGCTTTTTGTAGTTTAAAGCGATATCGGGATTATCGTTTTTAGAGAAAAGTATTTTCTCAATAAAGCAGGACAGAGGATTGACGAGAAGAAGCCCCATAGCTCCGATGAAAGAATTAAAAATCAGATGACAAACAACGATATTTTGAGGCAAAGAGACTTTTTGGTTAAGTCCGGTACTCAATACAATCATAGCCAGCAAAATCATGCCGCTGCGGCAAAGTGCCGTCGCCCAAGGTCCGCGGCGACCGACGGCACTGGCAAACATGGTTGCCAAAATGGCTAGTAGGGTACTGCCGGCATTGGCGCCTATCATCATCCAAAGGGCGGCATCAAAATTGAGAGCGTGCGCCATTGCCAAAGAGGAGATGAGGATAACAGCAGCAAGACTGGAAACACAGACGATGGCGAGAATCATGCCTGCCGCAAAAGAAAAAAGCGGCATGTTTTGCAGAATTTCAAAAAAGGATGCGATATCGGGGTTCGTCCGTAAGGGGGCGGTAGAAACGACGATTTGGTTGATGGCAATCATGATGAAAGCCAAACCCAAGAGAATGCGGCCGAATTGTCCGGGACGAGTTGAAGGTTTGCAATAGAAAAACAGGATCACGCCGATCGGAATAAGCAGGGGAGCGATGGCGGCAAAGTTAAAACTCAACAGGCAGGCGACAAATGCACTGCCAAGTTCTGCTCCGAAAATGCAGCTCACGGCAACTAGTGTACTGATCAGACCTTCGGACTGAAGACCGGCGATGAGAAGCGTTGCCGCAGTAGAGCTTTGAAGCAGACTGGAGAGGCAAAATCCTGCGGCAAAACCTTTAAAACGGTTATTGAGATCGTGTGACAGCACCGAACGCAGCGACATGCCAAAGGTTCTGAGCATGCCGCTTTTGACCATGTAGGTGCCCCAAAATATGAGGGCGATCGCTCCGAAAAGATTAATCAGGTGCGTCATTTTGCAATTCCTCCAGATTATTTTAATCGAGGAGCTCGGCAAGGAGACGCAATTAATTTTCTCTGACGATGCAGAAACGAAAAGGGACGGCGAATTGCCGTCCCCGGGACTATTCAGTAAGCCTGTTTAGTCTTACTTGCGTTCAGCGATCAACGTGAAGAAACGTTCTGCAACCTTGATGTGCTTTTCAATCGTGTTGATTTCCAAGTATTCGCGATCGCAGTGCATTTCACCGCCGACAGGTCCGAGACCGTCCAACGTGGGAACGCCCATGGAAGCGGTCGTGTTGCCGTCAGAGGCGCCGCCGGCCTTCATCCAGGCAATGTCAAAGCCTTCGAGTTTGGCAGCTTCTTCAATCAGGCTGGCCATAGCTTGAGTGGCTTCACTCAAGGGCATGGCAGCGTGATGGTTCTTTTCAACGATTTCTTGCGTTACGCCGTCAACCCAGGTTTGTTGGGCCAATTGCATGATCTTGGCGTTGACTTCATCGTAGTCTTCGTCGTTCCAGACACGAAGGTCGAGTTCGGTTTCAGCCAAGTCAGCCACAACGTTGG